>PNKL01000002.1 GCA_013822425.1 Gemmatimonas sp. | reverse complement strand
CTGTTGTCTCTCTGTTGTCTCTCTGTTGTCTCTCTGTTGTTTCTCTCTCTACAGCTCCCGCAGAAACGCCTTCTGCGCGACGAGGAAGACAACCAGCACCGGCACGAGCGCCGCGACGGCGGCCGCCATCTGCCATGGCCAGTTGGCGTAGTACATGCCGTGGAACGACGCGACGCCCGCCTCGACGACGCGCAGGTCGGGTGAGCACGCGATGATCAGCGGCCAGAGCAGCGCCTTCCATGCGTCGATGAACGCGAACAGCGCCACGGTGGCGAGCGCCGGGCGCGCGAGCGGAAGCGCGACGCGCGTGAACACCTGCCACTCCGAGGCACCATCGAGCCGCGCGGCATCTTCCATGTCGCGCGGCAGCGAGCGGAAGTACTGCCGCATGAGGAAGACTCCCCAGGCGGCGCGGCTCGAGAAGCGAGGCCGGGAGCGCCGTCACCGGATCGCCAAGCCAATCCACGCGCGGCAGGTGCACGGCAGCCAGCGCCGCGTTGAGCCGGCCGAAGTCGCGGTGCAGCAGCCACTGCCAGACCAGCGCGACGGCGACGGTGGATGCCACGTACGGCAGGAAGACCACGACCCGCAGCACCTTGATGCCCCGCAGCGGCTGGTCGAGCACGAGCGCTGCCGCGAGCGCGGCCACCATGGTCACTGGCACGTAGAGCGCGTAGACGAGCCCGTTGCGCAGCGCGCGCCACCAGGTCCTCGCCGCTCCGCAGGCGCAGGCGCACGAGCGATTCGGGACCCAGCGGCTCGACGAGCGCCACGACGGCGGGTGACGCCTCGGCGGGCGCCGTTTTCCTCACCTTGAGCGGAAAGCCGATGTTCTCGCCCACCGTGAGGTGCGGGTAGAGGGCGTAGTTCTGGAAGACCATGGCGACGTCCCGATCACGCGGCGGCAGCCACGTGACATCTCGCGCGCCGATGCGCACCGCACCGCTGGTCGGCTCCTCGAGTCCCGCGACGCACCGCAGGATCGTCGTCTTGCCGCAGCCCGACGGGCCACCGAGCGCCGTGAAGGCGCCGTCACCGGCCGTCAACGTCACGTCGTCCACGCCGATCACGCCGTTGGCGAATTGCTTGACCAGGCGCGAGACGGGGAGAGCCGCCACCGCTAGTCAGCCCTCCAGTTCCACGGCCTCGCCGAGGCTCGATTCGATGCGGTCGCCGCCGGCGATGACCGTGAACCTGTCACCGACGATGCGCACCTCGAGCGTGCGGCCGCGCACGCGCACGCCCGTGAGCGTGAGCTGCTCGAGTCCGAGCGGGAACGGGTCCACGGTGACACCATGATCGTGGGGCCGCACGCCGGCCGCATACTGCAGGATCAGGTCGGCCACCCACGAGTGCTGGTAGTCGTCAATGCCGCGATAGACCGAGGCCCGGCCGGTGAACGGGTTGTAGTGCTCGAAGCAGTTCGGCCGCCGCAGGTCGCCGTCGTGGAACATCATCCGCACGAACCGCTTGATCAGGTCGCCGGTGGCCTCGCGCAGGCTGTGACTGTGCGCGCCGATGCGCGACGCGGCGGCGAGCGCCTCCACCAGGTGGCTGTTGGTCATGGGCCACGTGCGCCCGTTCCAGGGGCAGACGTGGCGCTTCCCCTTCCACTCGGCTTCGGCACTGAAGAGCGGATCGTCGAGCGACGACGACGGGACCGGGAACTGGGTCCAGAACCGCTTCGGGTCGAGCAGCGACTGCCGCAACCCACGCAGGTGCGACTCGTCCACGATGTCGGTGACGTAGGGATAGAAGCAGACGGCTGCCTTCACGCCGGTGCGCTTGCCCGTCTGCGGGTGCACGTCGGAGAACATCTCGCCGAGCGGATCCCACATGTCATCGCGCACCGCGTCGCGGGTGCGCGTGGCGAGGTGCCGCCAGCGCGCGGCGTCACCGCCCGCCCTGGCGGCGTAGCGTTCGAGCGTGCGGAACAGGGCGTACGCGTAGACGGTGACGTCGATGCCCTTGAGCCGGAGGCGGTTTTCCCAGCCGTAGCGATCGCCCTCCGGATCCACCGCCTGGTAGCGGCTCATGTACTCCTGTCCCGTCTCGTACGGGTCCACCACGTCGAACATTCCGGTGCCGTCGGCGTCGCGCGTGCGCACCATCCAGTCGGCCAAGCGCGCCATCGCCGGGTAGAGCTCGACGATGAACGGGTCGTCGGGCCACGCGGCGTCGAGTGCCAACAGCGCCCCGCCCCAGTCGGCATGGTAGTAGTCCGTGCCGGTCAGGTGGTTCGCGTACACGCGGCCGTGCAGCGAACCATCGTCTTTCTGGTGTGCGAAGAAGGTGCGGAGCACGCCGCGTGCGTGCGACGGGTCGTCGAGCCAGCGCAGCTCGCGTGCGTGGCACGGCGCCGAGTAGGAGATCGGCTGGTGGAAGAACCCGATCCCCTCGCACATCGAGGGCCACCGGTGGTTGCCATGGCCGGCGGCCGTGGCATTGAGGTGCAGGCCGTACCACCGGTAGTAGTAGTACGTCTCGAGGTACGGATCCGAACAGCGCAGCCGCGGCACGCGTTCGAACCAGGCGTGCCAGCGGCGGCGGCTCGCGCCGGCCATGGTGCCGTGCGTCGGCCGTACGCTGCGCGGCCCGCCGGCCACGGGAAGCGCCGAATCGTCGGCACTGATCTTCATGGCGAAGACCGCCGACGCGCCCTCATAGCCAATGTCCACCGTGCGGTGTACGGCGGCGTAGAAGAGGCCATCGGGCGAGATGCCCTCGTCACGAACGGCGCGCGGCAGGCCAGCCGCGCGCCACTGCTCGACGAAGGGCGTGTGGCGCCAGAACGGCTGCGTCGCGCTCTGCTCGCTGCGCGACGCGGCCCAGCTGGCGGTCTCGCCGACACACGCGAGCTCCGCGCGCACGCGTAGCGGCTGCTGCCGGCGGTCGCTGAGCACGCGCGGAAAACAGACGGCGCCATTGGTCCACGACGCCTCGCCCATCGGCACGGAGGCGCCGTCCTGCGCCGTCCACGCCACCAGGTGCACGCGCATCGGCGCGAACGCCGCGAAGCGCCACTCCGATACGAAGACGCCGCCTGGGTGCACCGTGCGCACCTCAGTGGCCGAGATTCCCGTCTCCAGGCGATACGTCACCGTGAGGTCGGCCGGCGTCCAGCGCCGCGACGTGGCGCGCGCCGGGATTTCCCGGCCGGCCGCATCGAGCACGGTCACGGTAAAGAGCGGCGCGAAGCCGTACTGGTACACGGTGGCCTCGTCCCAGTAGCCGGGCGTGTCGAGCCAGGCGGGATACGTGGGCGCGAAGAGCGTGCCGTCGCCGGCGCCCAGATACCACTTGTCGTCGCGGGCGAGGTGTTCGATGGGGTCGCGCATCAACCGTCGGGGAAGCGTCGGCCCAAAGTTCGCACGTCGCGCACCGGGTCACAATGCGCCCTGGCGATGCACGCGTGTCTTATGAACGAGTATCCAAGATGACAGAAATGTAATCCTCCCGTCATTCTCCGGTCTGTGACCGTACGGCAGCTTGTCTGCACCAAGCGATGTGCAAGCCGGCGCGGCGTCGGCCCATTGCACCGCCCAGTCCGTGATCGTGTTCGCCCCCCGCACGTTGCACACGGGTTCCGCCCGCATCATTCCAGGGTGCCAGGCGGGTGACGGTTCTGGAAGGCTCTGAGCGCCGGTGCTCGGAGCCAACGATCACTCAAGGGGGCAATCACGCCATGCGACGTGCTATGACGAGATGGGGGTTCGCAGTGGCCGTAGCGGCACTGCTGCCGCTCATCGCAGTATCAGCGGCCGGCGCTCAGCAGGTGGATTGGGAGCGTCTCAATCCCGCATTCAAGGGCGCCACGTTCGTCAATAACGACAAGGCGTGCCAAAGCTGTCACGAGGAGATGGACCACACGTTCGGTCTGAGCGTGCACTCCGAGGTCTTCAAGGCGGGCAAGACCGCGCTGAAGGGGAACTGCGAATCATGCCACGGGCCCCGTAGCAAACACGTCGACGACCCAAAGCCGGTCGCCGAGTGGCGTTCGCTAACCAAGGCCCAGCAGTCCGGCATCTGCATGCAGTGTCATGCCGGCGGCAGCCGCATGACGTACATGACGGGCGCTCACCTCGCCGGCGAGGTGAGCTGCACGTCGTGTCACGCCGCGAAGGCGCCTCGCAACCAGTCGGCGGTTCTCGCGCGCGCCCAGGCGACAGAAAGCTGCTATCGCTGCCATGCCACGGCGAAGGTGCAGATGGCGAAGACCTCGCACCACCCGGTACGTGAGGGTCGGATGGACTGCGCGTCCTGCCACAACGTGCACGGCTCGAACCAGGCGCTGCTCAAGACGGCGTCGCTGAACGACACCTGCAACAGCTGCCACACCGAGAAGCGCGGCCCCTTCCTGTGGGAGCACGCCCCGGTCCGGGAGAGCTGCGCCACATGCCATGACGTGCACGGTTCGACGAACCGCAAGCTCCTCAACAAGAAGGAGTCGTTTCTCTGTCTCTCGTGCCACTCGTACGGCGGACACATCAACCTCCCGCGGTACAACCGCACGAGCAATCCGCAGGGCGAAGGCTGCGTGAACTGCCACCTGACGATCCACGGGTCGCAGCATCCGTCGGGTCCGAAGTTTACCCGATAAGGAGATCCAGACCATGCGCAACTTGATGGCAAGCTTGACGCTGGCTGCCCTGCCGGTCGTCGCGTCCGCGCAGGGAACCGCCGCCAAGGCAACGCCTGCGCCGAACGGGGGACAGGTCACGATTGGCATCCAGCAGGTGGACAACAACACGAATTCCAGCGCGTTCACGGAGTACCGTGACCTGCGCGACGGCCGCACGCCGCTCGCCTTCACGTACCGCGCGCGGAGCACCGGCGGCCTCTATTTCGACGTCGCAGGGGCCGATGTCACGCGGCGCGACCAGAGCCTCGGCCTCGCGGCTGGCAAGCCCGGCGTCTGGCGCTTCAACGCCACGTGGGACGAGATGCCGCACGACCTGAGCAACAAGGCGAAGACGCCGTACACGTCCACGCGGCCAGGAGTGCTCGACGTCTCCCAGACCATGGCCATCACCTTCAAGAAGCTCGCAACCGGGGCGGCTGACGCCGCCGGTGTGGTCGGCAGCGACGCGATCGCTGCCGCCTACATGCAGGCCAATGCCCGGCCGGTGACGCTGGGCACGACGTCCACGAACGGCGTGTTCGCGCTCCAGTACAGCGGCATCAAGGCGATGAACTTCTCGCTCGGGTACACCCGCCGAGAGAAAGCCGGCGACCGCATCGGCTATGGCCCGATCGGCGATCGCCCGCCGCGCACGCTCAACGTCCAGTTCGCGGAGCCCGTCGACTACACCACCGGCGACCTCACGGCGTCGGCCGAGCTGGCCAAGCCGCGCTACCAGGTGCGCGCGGAGTATCTGCGGTCGCAGTTCGAGAACGAGATTGACGTACTGACCTGGCGAAACATCTGGGCTTCGGCTCCGGCGGGCGCTTCGTACGATACGTGGGACCGCACGGTGGCCGTTTACGGCCGCCGCCCGCTGGCGCCGGACAACACCTTCCAGTCCATGACGCTCCTGGGCGGCGTGGCCCTGCCGTTCAACAGCCGACTGACGGCCAGCATCGCATTCGGCACGATGAAACAGGATGGCGCCCTGCTGCCCTACGCGTACCAGAACGACGTGGTCGCCAACAAGACCCTGCCGCGCGCCAGCACCTTGGGCAAGATCGAAACCACGGCGCTCACGGCCGAATACTCCGTGTCGCCGCTGCCGAGGATGCACGTGCGGGCCTTCGCGCGTTACTATGAATTGGACAACCAGACGCCGACGGCCCGGTGGCAGTACGTGACGCAGGACGCAACCAGCCTGACGGGCACGGTCTCGTACGTGAACAAGCGTGTCAACGAGCCATTCGCCTGGGACCGCCAGAACCTTGGCGTAGAGACGACGGTGCGCGTGCCGCTGCTCAAGGGAAGCGTGATCGTCGGCCTTGAACGCGAGGACTTTGGCCGCGAACACCTGGAGGCGGCGGAAACGGCGGAGAACATCCTCCGCCTGGCGTGGAACGGCCGGCCGGCGACCTGGCTGTCGCTGCGCGCACGGCTGACGCGCGCGACACTTGACGCGGGCGAGTACGATTGGCGGGTGCCAAGTCGCAGCTACTGGTATGGTGCCGCCGAAGCAAACGACAACAACAACCCGCAGTTCGGGTTCGAGAACCACCCCGACATGCGGTCGTTCACCATGACCGACCGCCAGCGCGACCAGGTGGAGGTCACGGTGACCGTCACGCCGACGTCCGACCTGTCGGTCTCCACGCGGTTCAAGACGCGCACCGACGATTTCGATTCGGACGTTCGACCGGTGCAGCCGCTGCTCGGCCTTGCGGTCGCCGACCAGGCCGCGTTCACGCCAGGCGACCAACTGGGCCTTCTCAAGCGGTCCCAGCAGCAGTTCTCGTTCGACGTCACCTACGCGCCGAGCGCGCGCGTCGGGCTCAATGCCTCGTACGGCTACGATCTCGGCAGATCCGACATGCGCAGCATCGAGTTCAACGAGAACAACCGCCTGAACCCGAGTGCCGTGAATACCGCCTCGCTCGGTCCGTGGACACGCGCGTCGAGCCAGTGGACCGCCGACTTCGACGACCGCAATACGTACGTGAACGTGGGTGGCACGTTCGAACTGGTGCCGAACAAGGTGACGCTGGCGGCGAGCTACTCCAACGCGCAGGCTGCCATGCAGATCGGGTACGCGGGCTTTGGCCTGACCGACTACACGGGAACGCCATTCGCCGCCAACCACGAGTTCTCGTTTGCGCCACCGGCACCGGTGGAGCAGCGGACGCAGGTGGCCGATGTGTCGCTCCAGGCGCCGCTCTTCGGGCGTGTGCAGGCCCGCGTGGGCTTGCGGTACGAGGAGTTCACGCTGGACGACTGGCAGCAAAGCACCGGGACCCCGCAGTTCGAGACAGTGGGCACCGACTTGCTGCTCCGCGACACGTCGCGGTCGCATCAGTGGGGCAACCGCCTCCCGAACCTGGGGTCGTACCTGGCACCCAGCTACAAGGGCACCGCGGTCTACGTGGGACTGACATACGGTTTCGGCGGCACGAAGTGACCGACCCGCGATGCCCCCATTGCCCCGGAGCGCTGGATTCCTCTCCAGCGCATCCCGGGGCCCTGCCGGGCCGCTAGATTCTGCAGGTCGACGTACGGTCGGCTGGCGTCCCCTCCTGCGCCTCGCCGACCGTGCGTTCATCGTGAAGTGTCGCGCCCTCCACACGCCTCCCGTGCCTCTCCTCACGCCGACATGCGAATCCTGATCGTCGAAGATGAGCGCAAGGCGGCCGAGTACCTCCAGCGTGGACTGACGGAGTCTGGGTTCGTCGTGGACGTGGCGTACAACGGCGACGACGGCCTGCACCTCGCGCTTGAGCAGCCGTACGATCTCATCGTGCTCGATGTCGGACTCCCTCGGCGCGACGGCTGGTCCGTCCTCGCGTCGCTGCGGCGCGCCGGGCGTCAGACGCCCGTACTCTTTCTCACGGCGCGTGACGCGGTGAGCGACCGCGTGCGAGGCCTGGAGGAGGGCGCCGACGACTACCTGGTCAAGCCCTTCGCGTTCTCGGAACTGCTGGCGCGCATTCGTTCCATCCTGCGGCGGGGACCGGCGCGACAGCCCGATGTCCTGACCGTCGCGAACCTCGAACTCGACGTGACGCGGCATCGCGCGACACGCGGCGGCCAGCGCCTCGACTTGACGCCGAAGGAGTTCGCCCTGCTCGCGCTGCTGGTGCGGCGGCGCGGCGAGGTGCTCTCGCGCACGCTGATCTCCGAGCTGGTCTGGGAAATGCACTTCGACAGTGACACCAACGTGGTGGACGTCGCGATCCGGCGCCTTCGCGCGAAGGTCGACGATCCCTTCGCCCTCAAGCTCATTCGCACCGTCCGCGGAGTCGGCTATGTCCTCGACGAAGACTGAAGCACCCACGCCTGCGGCGAGCCGTGCGTGGTCGATCGCCGGACGTCTCTCCGTCATCAACGCCGTGAAGACCCTGCTCATCGTGGCGGTCGTTGGCGGCGTTCTCTATTGGGGGCTGGCCCGCGAGCTCAGGAACCAGGATGCCAAGCTCGTCGCGAGCAAGCTCTCGGTCCTCGAGCACCTGGTAGCCACGTACCCACTCACGTCGGAGGCGCTCAAGAGTGAAGTGGAGCACGAGGCAGGCGACGAGGGGCCGCTGCGCTACTTCATCCGCGTCATCGACCCAGCGGGGCGCGTGGCGCTCGAGACGCCGGGCACGCCGCCGGAACTCGGCGTCACCGCGTTTCCTCGTCTCACGTCGCCAACGCAAGCCACGCCGGATTGCGCCGAGTGCGTGACGAGCCCCGACCATCGCTACCTGCTCGCCGCGCGCAGTGCTGCAGGGCTCTCCGGTGCCGGCCCTGTCCGCCTCGAGGTGGCGCTGGATGTCGAGCGCACCAACGGGGTGCTGCGCCGCTACGGCTGGATGCTCGCCATCGTGTTGGGGATTGGGGTCACCGTCTCCGCGCTGAGCACCCTTGTGATCGCCCGCATAGCCGTCCGCCCAGTGCACGAGATCGCCCATCGGGTGCGCGCCATCAACGCGAGCCGCCTCGACCTGCCCCCGCTGTCCGCGCGCCCCTGGCCCGTGGAGCTGCAGGGACTGGCCGGCGACTTCGACGAGATGCTCAGCAGGCTCGGCGACTCGTTTACTCGCCTCTCGCAGTTCGCCGCAGACCTGGCGCACGCGCTCCGGAACCCGATCAACAACCTGCGCGGCAGCGCGGAAGTCGCACTGGCAAGAACGCGAACTCCCGACGAGTACCAGCAAACGCTGGGCTCGAGTCTCGAAGAACTCGACCGCCTTTCACGGCTCATTGACGGTTTGCTGTTCATCGCACGGAGCGAGGATCCCCGACAGGCCATCGAGCGCTCGACGGTTCCCATCCGGCAGGAGCTGGACGCGGTTCGAGACTTCTACGAGGCGCTTTCCGCGGAACGTGGCGTGCACGTGCACTGCGAGGGCGGTGCGACGATCATCGGCGACCCGATGCTCGTGCGACGCGCCGTCAGCAACCTCCTGGACAACGCGCTCAAGCACACGGCGACCGGCGGCAGTGTGACCCTCGCGGCACGGGCGCACTCAGGCGGCGGTGCCACGGTGGTGGTTCGGGACTCGGGCCTTGGCATCCGCGCCGAGCATCTGCCGCACGTGTTTGAGCGGTTCTACCGCGGCGACGATGAACGAACCGGCGTCTCTGGAGCGGGACTGGGCCTTGCCATTGTGCGGTCCATCATGCGGCTCCATGGTGGCGAAGCGCGCGTGGAGAGCGAGGTCGGTGTCGGAACGACGGTAACGCTCGCCTTCCCCTCGGAAGTCGACCCCAAGCCTGCGTCGCTCGCACGGTCATTCTAGACGCCGCCGCGCGACGTTCTGTTCCCGGACGCGGAGTGCCCGTGCAACGAAAGCGCCGACGCGGACAAGTCCTCGCGTCGGCTCCCCAGTGCTGTCCGATGAGATACTCAGTCGTTCTCACCCGACGGCGCCGCCCGTGCCGCCGCCGGCCCCGCCGCGGTCCACTTCCGCACGATGAAGACGAGGAAGACCGCGCCACCGAGCACCAGCAGCACCGGCAGCGCATAGACGACGAGGTTGAAGCCGTGCGCCTGCGGCTCGAGCAGGATCCACTCGCCGTACTTGGAGACGAAATACGCCTTCACCTCGTCGGGTGACTTGCCCGCGGCCAGCTGCTCCTTCACCACCATGCGCATCTGCTGCGCCAGTTCCGACGGCGAATCCTGAACCGCCACGCCCTGACAGACCGGGCACCGCAGTTGGGCGGCCACCGCCGACGTGGCGGCGTCGAGCGCCGGGTCGTTCTTCTGCGCGTCGGTGAGCGTCCCCTGCACCTTCACGCGCAACGCGCCGCTGTCCTGCGGCGCGCCCTGCGGCGCGCCCTGCGGCGCCGCTGGCAGCTCCGGTGCCTGCGCCTGCAGCACGCCGCCCGAGAGCGTCAACACCGCCGCCGCGCCCATCAAGGTGCGCGAAAGAGTCCGTGCGTTCGTCATTGGACCTTCCCCGCCTTCGTGTTCGCGCCCGTGTCCGCGGCGGGCGCCGCGGGCGCCGCCGCGGCCTGCCGTGCCGCCGCCATGAGCGAATCCACCTTGTACCGCAGCACGCGCGGCGTCACCGGGCCAGTGTGCTTGTAGGCCACGCGTCCGGTCGCGTCGAGAAAGAATGTCTCGGGCACGCCGTAGAGGCCGTAGTCAATCGCCACGCGCGCCCCCGGATCGTCAACGGACGGATAGGACTGGCCGCCCATTTCGGCGATCCATGCCGTCCCCTTGTCGGGGACGTCGTTGTACAGCACGCCAAGGAACTGCACGGGCTGTCCCGCATACGACTGCGCCACGTCCGAGAGCGCACTGTGCTCGTCGCGGCAGGCGAGGCACCACGAGGCCCAGAAATTCAGCACCACCACCTTGCCACGCAGGTCGGTCAGGCGCACGGAGTCGCCCACCGGCCGCGACAGCTCGCCCTGGCCCGGCGCGAACACCTGCAGGGTGAACGCTGGCGCCTCGCGCCCGGGCAACGGCGACGGGATGCTGTTCGGGTCGCGCGTCAGCCCCCAGGCGAAAAGCCCGATGACGGGCGCGGCCGTGGCCGCGGCAATCGAGGCTCGTTTCCAGTTCACGGTTGCCCCTCCGCAAGCGCCGGCGCCACCGGTGCGCTCGCCGGGCGCTTCCGCTCCGGCAGCACGCCAATGATGGCGCCGATGCAGAGCACGAGGCCACCCAGCCAGATCCACGGCACCAGCGGCTCCCAGATCACCTTCACCGTGACGTTCGACCCGTCCTGCTTGAACGCCATCAGGTTCAGGTAGATGTCGCCGCGCAGCGTGCTCTTCACATCTGGTGTCGGCACCGGTGATTCCTGCGTCGGGTAGTAGTTCATCCGCGGCTCGATCGTGGCACGCACCCGATCGCCGTCCATCCACTCCATGGTGGCGCCAATGACCTGCCGCTGCGGCTCCTCACGCCCCCAGGCGCGCTTGAATCGCAGCGTGTGACCGGCGACCGTGATCGTCTCGCCGGGCTTGAGCGTGGCTTCCTGTTCCTGCTTGAAAGTGGACGACCCCGCGACGCCGAGCGTGACGAGCACGACACCGATATGCGCGGTGTATCCGCCGTACCGGCGGCGGTTGCCGCTCACCAGGCGCGACAGCGCCACGAGCCATGACTCGCCGTGCGCCCTCACGCGGGCGTTGGCGCCGCGCACGAACTCCTGGACGTTCACACCCAGCGCGAAGCCCGCGAAGAGAAAGGCGAGCACCGAGTAGCCGTTGCGTGCGCCAGCCACCAACGCCGCCACGGCAAACACCACGCCGACGATGACTCCCGGCAGCAGCTTGCCCTTGAGCTCTGCACCCGCCGCCTTCTTCCACGGCAGCGCCGGTCCCACGCCCATCAGGAAGATCAGCGCCACCATCATCGGCAGCGTCATCTTGTTGAAGAACGGCTCACCCACGCTGACCTTCACGCCGCGCACCGCCTCGGCGACCAGCGGGAACAGCGTGCCGATCAGCACCGTGAACATGAAGACGGTGAAGAACAGGTTGTTCAGCAGGAACGCCGTCTCGCGCGACAGCGGCGCATCGAGCCGCCCGTCCGACGCCAGCTTGTCGCTGTTGCCCGCTACCAGGAAGAGCGTGGCCACGAGCACGACGGCGATGAAGGCAAGGAAGTAGTAGCCGATGGTGCCGGTCGTGAAGGCATGCACCGAGGAAATGATCCCCGAGCGCGTGAGGAACGTCCCGAGGATCGTCAGCACGAAGGTGCCGACCATCAGGTTCAGGTTCCACAGCTTCAGCATGCCGCGGCGCTCCTGCACCATCACCGAGTGCAGGTACGCGGTGCAGGTCAGCCACGGCATGAACGACGCGTTCTCCACGGGATCCCACGCCCAGTATCCGCCCCAGCCGAGCACTTCGTACGACCACCACATGCCGGCGACGATGGCAGCGGTGAGGAAGGCCCACGCCGAGATCGTCCAGCGGCGCGTGATTCGGATCCAGCCGTCGTCCGCCACTTCGCCGGAGAGCATGGCGCCCACGGCGAACGCGAACGGCACCGTGAGACCGACGTAGCCCAGGTAGAGCAGCGGCGGATGCACACCCATCAGGATGTGGTTCTGCAGCAGCGGGTTCGGCCCCGGACCGTCGAATGGCACCGGGAAGACCGGCAGGAACGGATTGGCCGGCCCGACCAGCAGGATGTGGAAGAAGAGCGCGACCACGAGCAGGGTCACGGCGGCGTACGGCACCAGGTTTCCTTCCCGCTTGCGGTTGAACCAGACCACCGCGGCCGCATACAGCGCGAGCACCCACGCCCAGAAGACGATGGACCCCTCGAGCGCACCCCAGAGCGAGATGATCGTATAGAACGTCGGCGTCGCCCGGCTGCCGACCTGTGCCACGTAGGAAATGCTGAAGTCGTGCGACACGAGCCCATAGACCAGGGCAAGGGTCGACAACGTCACCAGCGCGAAGTTGGTGTAGACGGCGGCGTACAGGTACATCAGCCAGTCGCGACGCCCCTTGCGGACGGCGATCGGGCCGAAGATCGCCCCGAGCGTCGTCACGGCGAGCGCGACGACGATGGAATTGAAGGCCAGCAGGCGCGTCATGTGGCGGGGCTCTTCATCAGGGACTTGTACATGTCCGACGGGCGTTCACCCTTGGCCGGCGCCTTGTACTCGTTGGAGTGCTTTACCATCACGCTCGTGCTCTTGAACACGCCGTCGGGCCCGTAGCGCCCCTCCACCACCACGCCCTGACCGTCCTTGAACATCTGCGGCGGCGCGCCCTTGGAGTGCACGACGACCTCCCCGGTGCCGTCGGTGACGGCGAAGCGGAGGTCGAGCTTCTGCTCGTCCCACACCACCGACCCCGGCTTGACCTGGCCGCCGAGCCGCATCGGCTTGTCGTACCCGTCGGCGCCCTTGGCCAGCAACTCCTTGGGCGTGAGAAAGTACACCACGTTGCTGTCGAGGCCGCCGTAGATGAGCCAGCCGAACGCGATCACGAGGACGCCGACCGCAGTCATCGCGCCCCACTTGGTCTTCTTCGTTGTCATGTCCTGAACTCTCCCTTGGCTGCCTGATCGTATTCCGCCCGGGCGCGGCGCACCGAACTCACCGTGCGCATCAGCATGGCCCCAAGCACCACCCATGTGATGACGTACGACGCCACCACGTAGCCAACACCGCCGCCTGCCATTCCGCTAGGCATTGTACCCTCCCAACGCCGCCGCCTGCGCCGCGTGTTCCGCGGCGCGCTCGTATCGCGCCGCTTCGTACCGGCGCCAGATGAACCAGATCGTGAGCAGCGTGAATGCCGCCACGTTGAGCAGCAGTCCCCGCAGGTACACCGGTGACAGTCCCCGCGGATTGCTCTGGATCTGGTGCAGCGTGCGCCACCACTGCACAGACATCCACACGATCGGGACGTTGATGGCCCCGAGAATGCCCACCGCCGCACTCCACTGCCCGCGCCGATGCGGGTCCTCGACGAAGGAGCGCAGCGCCAGGTACCCCACGAAGATCAGGAAGAGCACCAGCGTGGTCGTCAGGCGTGCGTCCCAGGACCACCAGACGCCCCAGGTCGGGCGCCCCCACAGCATGCCGAGCACCAGCGTGAGGCCGCAGAACAGGGACCCGACCTCCGCGGACGACGCGGCCAGCAGGTCGGCGCGCTCATCGTCCCTCCACAGGAAGTAGAGCGACGCCACCAGCACGACGCCGAACGCGCCGAAGGCGACCCACGCGGCGGGGACGTGCACATACATGTTCTTCTGCAGGTGCCCCATCATGGCATCGGCGGGCGACGTTACGACGGAGAAGACCTGTGCGAAGACGAAGAAGAGGAACGCCAGCCAGCCGAGCCAGGCCGGCGCCGGCTTGGGCGGTCCGAATTGGTTTGGGTGCGCGGGGAACATGCGGGAATCAGACCTCGATCACGTATTCAAAAGCCAGGAAGGTCGCCACCAGGAAGATGACATCGAAGATCACCAGCATCTGCATCCAGGCGCCGGCTTCGTTCATGACGTCGCCGAACAGCAGGGCCTTCGTCGCCGACATCGCGGCGAGCAGCACCGGAATGAGCATCGGGTACAGGAGCAGCGGAAGCAGCACCTCGCGGGCGCGGCTGCGACTCGACATCGCCGCGTAGAAGGTGCCGAGCGACACGATGCCGACGACGCCGAGCATCATGATGAGGACGATCCGCGGCCACGTCGCCGGGACGTCCACGGAGAAGAGCACGATCCCCACCGCGACGACGATGACGAGCATCAGCGTCACGAAGATCAGGTTGGCGATCAGCTTGCCGGCGAAGATCGCCCAGCGCGCGCCCGGGTAGAGCAGCAGCGCCTCGAGCGCGCCGCCGTCCAGCTCCACCTGGTACGAGCGGTTGAACGCCAGCACGCCGGCGAAGAGGATCGCCAGCCAGAGGGCGCCGGCCGCGGCATCGTGCAGCGCCTTGCCGTCGGGCCCGAGCGCAAGGCCGAAGAGCACCAGGATGGTCACGCCGAGCGACGCGACGGAGTTGAAGCCCGCCTTGGAGCGCCGCTCCGTGGTGAGGTCCTTCCACACGATCGCGCGGATGCGCCGGACGTCGTCGCTGAACGCCATCAGGAGATTCCCGCCGCGCCGGCCGGCAGCGTGATCGCTTGCGGCGACGCACCGTCGTGTGCCAGGTCGTCGGGCGTGGGCGCATGCACGCGCCCGTCGCGGATGATGACCGTGCGGTCGAGCACCCCGGCTGCGGGCACGAGGTCGTGCAGCACCACGAGCGCCGCGCCACCCGCCGCATTCAACTCGCGAATGAAGGCGTTCATCAGGGCGATGCCGGCGACATCGAGGTTGTTGTACGGCTCGTCGAGCAGCAGGAGGCGCGACCGCTGGAGGATCAGCCGCGCCAGCGACAGCCGCCGCTGCATGCCGGCGGAGAAGCCGCGCACCCGCTCGTGCGTGACGTGCGTGAGGCCGACGCGCTCGAGCGCAGCGTCAATGTCGGCCGACGGAAAGCCAAGCATGGTGGCGGCGAACGCCAGGTTCTCGCGCGCCGAGAGGTCGTCATACAACCCCGGCACGTGAGAGAAGAACCCCACGTGGTGCCGCACGTCGTCGCCCGCGGTCTTGACGTCCGATCCGTACACGAAGCAGTCGCCGGCTGACGCCTTGAGCAGGGTCGCGACGATGCGCATGAAGGTGCTCTTGCCGCAGCCGTTGTGGCCAAGGAGGCCGACCATCTCGCCGGCGCGCACCTGCAGCTGGACCCCGCGCAACACCCAGCGCGCGCCGAACCGGCGCGCCACCCCGCGCGCATCAAGCGCGAGGTCAGGTGACAAGAGGGGGGCTGATGTCGACACGCCAGAAATCAGGGCAATTGCACCCTTGTTTTCCAGCCGCAGGACGCCGATAAAATGTACGGCTTTACCTGACACCACAACATGATGTTAAATAAGGGGTTGCGTCAAACCAGACGGCGGACGGCGGACGGCAGACGGCGGACGGTTATCGTGCCACGACGCACAACGCGGGGATCGGCAGTTGCCGACCCCCGCGTGCGAGTGGAGCGTATCGGGATCGAACCGATGACCTTCCGGTTGCAAACCGGATGCTCTCCCAGCTGAGCTAACGCCCCGTCGTGCTCAAATCTAAGTGCCGAGGGGTGTGAAGGGCAGATGGTAGAGGGTAGAGGGTAGAGGGTAGAGGGTAGAGGGTAGAGGGTAGAGGGTAGAGGGTAGAGGGTAGAGGGTAGAGGGTAGAGGGTAGAGGGTAGAGGATCGGCGACGGATTACAACGCGGCCATGCTGGTACCCCGCCAACAGGTGCCGCGGTCGTCCGACCCCTCGGCAATACAACGTTTCGCAACGCGTTCGATTGGTGAGGAAGATCGCCGTCGCGCGCGCGATCTTGTCGCATGTACCCGCTGCACAAGCTCAAGGTGTACGAACAGGCACGCGACTTGGCCTTGGCGTGCCACGTGGTGGGCGCGTCGGTCAGTGATCGAGACCTTCGCGCCCAGTTGCTCCGCGCCGCCCGCGCGATTCCAGCGAATCTCGCCGAGGGCGCCGGCAGCGAGTCGCAGGCGGTGTTTGCGCGCTACATCGCCATTGCGCTCGCTTCTGCCAAGGAGACTGAGAACCACCTGCAGGTGGCATGCGACGCTGGCTTGCTTTCACCGGAGCAACTCAGCGTGCTGAAGTTGAAAGTGGACAACCTCGCCCCCAGGCTGGTTCGCCTCCTGCAAGCCGTCCGGCGAAACGCAAGGCGGCGGATCAACGACACCGCTTGATCCGCCGCCCGATCTACCCTCTACTATCTACCATCTACCACCTACCTCCTACCATCTACCCTCTACCACCTACCATCACTCTCCGCTCGCACGATCTCACTCGTGAGCGGGTAACGGCTCCATCGTCTTCGGGTCGCACGGCACCTGCACCTCGTCGCGGTACGGCGACGTCATCAGGAAGACGCGCATCTTCGGGAAGCCGTCCATGAACTGGGCGTACAGCCAGCCGAACGCCCCCAGGAAGCCGACGAACAGCGCGAGTTCCCACGTGCCCAGCGGCGGCTCTTCGGCGGCCGTGCGCGGTCCATAGATGGACGGATACACCTCGGTGTAGCGCGCCAGCCAGAGGCCAACGAAGGAGCACGCCGCGAAAAACAGCATGCTCGGCGTCCATACCTTGGCCTTCACGCTCAGCAGGCCGAAGAACGGCAGCAGGAACGTCAGCACCGCCACCGCCACCGTGATGTTCGTCCACGCGCCCGTCAACCGCAGCGTGAAGAAGTGGGTCTCTTCCGGCAGATTGCCGTACCAGATCACCAGGTACTGCGAGAACGTCAGGTAGCCCCAGAACGCGGTGAACGCGAAGCAGAGCTTGCCGATGTCATGGTACTGCTTCTCGGTGATGAGGTCGTGCGCAGTCAGGTGGTGATTGAACCAGCGCACGAGGCCGCTGAAGATCATCAGCGCCACCAGCCAGCCGCCCATGAAGACCTGCCACGCGTACATCGTGCTGAAGAAGTGCCAGTCGAGCGACATCGAGTGGTCCCACGCCAGCACGCACCAGCCGAGGCCGAAGACGAGCGCCATGACCACCGCCATCCACCCCTGCCGGCTGTGCGTCGAGTGCAGCTCGCGCCGCTCCTCGCCGAAGTTGCGGCGCATCGCCGCCCGGATGCCGGCCGCCCAGGGGGCGCCACCCTCGGGACTCACGCCGACGTCGAGCCGCACCGACGTCCACACGTACCACACTTGCAGCGCCACCAGCACGCCCATGACGCCGAGGGAGCGCGCCCAGAAGAATCCGTGGCTGAGGTAGAGGTCCTTCTCCGGAATCAGTTCCCCGGTGCCCGGGAGGTCCCACCACGGATACACGTACTTGTTCCCCACGAACACCGTGAGCAGCAGGCAGATGAACGCGAACGGCAGGAAGGCGGCGAAGCCCTCCATGATGCGGATCACCGAGCGCGACCAGCGCGCCGTGGTGATGCGCTGCACGGCGACGAACATGACCGCCGCCGACGAGATGGTCGTGAAGAACAGCCAATTGACGTGAAACGCCTGCCATGCGCGGCCGTTGCCGCGGACGATGCCGTAGGCGAGCACGGCGAAACCGGCGACGAACATGGCGAGAAACGCCTGCTTGATGACCGCCGGGATCGGCTTGTTGATGCCCGCGAGCACGCGTTCGCGCGACGGGGCGGGAGATTCGTGGGCGCTCATCAGTCGTGGCCCTCAGTCTTGGTCTGCGCCGCGCCGTTCGCGGTCTTCGGCGTCGCCGTCACGATCGGCCGCGCGAACGCCGCGTTGCGGGTGGGACCGATCGGCGTGAAGCCGGGGAGCTTGTCTCCCGTCTCACCGGGGCGGCCGGCCGGCGTCGTGTCGGGCACCACTCCCGCCACCTTGCCCTGCACGGCGCGGACGTAGTTCACGACATCCCAGCGATCCATTTCCTCGATGCGGTTGTACGACGGCATCAGGCCGCGGCCGTTGCGGATGATGCCCCAGATGTAGCCGTCCGTGAAGTTCTTGGCGCGCTCCGACACGAGCGGCATCGGCACCATGCCAAGCTTGGTCGCCTCGCCGTCGCCCTTGCCGGCGCGACCGTGGCACACGGCACAGTTGATCTGATACTCGACGCGCCCACGGTGCAGCGACGCCGAGTCGGCGGGCACGGGATTGGCGAGCGTCGACATCGAGTCGATGACGTTGGGCAGCACGCCGTACGACACGACCCACGCCGGCATGAACGTGCCGTTGGTCGAGACCGATCCGCTGGGGTTGCCGCGGAAGCCCTTGGTCTCGGCGGAATCGGGATTGAACACCTGCCACGGTCCGACCGACGGCTGTTGCTTGAAGTCCGAGAGCCAGGTGCCGCACGCGCCGAGCGCGAGCGGGAGCACGGCCAGGGCCGCGTGGCGAAGCAGGCGCTTAGCGTTCACCGCGCACCTCCACCGCCCCATGCTTGCGGAGCAACGCCTCGGCGGACGCGAAGCGATCCGGCGGACACTCCACCCAGATGCCGTAATCACCGCGGCTGAAGCGCGGATCGTAGCCGACCATCATGGTCAGGCGCGGGATGCCCGCGTGAATGAAGAGGCCGGCCACCGTGGAGAGCGCGCCAATCAGCACGAAGACCTCGAAGCCGAAAATCGTGTACGGAATCCACGAACCGATCGCCTTGCCCCCGACGACGAGGGGCCAGTAGTTGGACGCCCAGATCGGGATCCAGAAGCCGAACACGCACCCGGCCAGGCCGCCGAAGAGCATGTACTTGCGCACCGGGCTGCGTGGCGGCTGCAGCGCGTGCTCGAACTCGTGCCGCGGCGTCGGCGTGAACACTGTCACGTCGCCGAGGCGCGCCGTCTTGAGCTCGGTGATGGCGTCCACCGCGCTGTCCAACTCCTTGAAATGACCGAGGACGCCGCGCATCAGTGGGCCCGTCCCGTTTGGGGTTCGAAGTCTTCGGCATCCTCCGGCGTGTGCACGTGCGCATGCCGGACGCGCGGCGGCACGATCTCCTTGGTTTCGGAGATGGCGACCACGGGCAACTGCCGGACAAAGAGCAGGAACCACATGAAGAACCAGCCGAACGAACCGAGGAGGATGGAGTAGTCCACCCACGTCGGCGAATACGTCGTCCACTGCCACGGCTCGAACTCGTGCGAGAGCGACGGGACGACGATCACGAAGCGCTCGAACCACATGCCGATGTTGATGAAGATCGACAGGATCCAGAGCCAGGCCGGGTTGCGGCGCAGCTTCTGCGAGAAGAGCGAGAGCGGGAGGATCATGTTGCAGGTGAGCATGATCCAGGCCGCCCACCACCACTGGCCGAAGACGCGGTTCCAGAAGTAGTCCTGCTCGACCTGCACACCGCCGTACCAGGCGATGAAGAACTCGATGAGGTAGGCGCACCCGACGATCATCGACGTGGTGAGGCAGAGCTTCGCCGCCGCGTCGAGATGGTTGATCGTCACGTAGTGCTGGAGCCGGAACCACTTGCGGATCGGGATGATGATCGTGAAGACCATCCCGATGCCGGAGAAGATCGCGCCGGCCACGAAGTAGGGCGGGAAGATCGTCGTGTGCCAGCCCGGCGTGATCGCCATCGCGAAGTCGAAGGACACCACCGAGTGCACCGACAGCACCAGCGGCGTGCTGACCGCGGCAAGGAACAGGTACGCGCGGGCGAAGTGCCGCCACTCGCGCTCGGTGTTGCGCCAGCCGAATGACAGGAAGGCGAGGATGCGCTTGCGCAC
Organism: Gemmatimonas sp.; assembly: GCA_013822425.1. Taxonomy (GTDB): domain Bacteria; phylum Gemmatimonadota; class Gemmatimonadetes; order Gemmatimonadales; family Gemmatimonadaceae; genus PNKL01. The sequence continues at coordinate 116,114 of PNKL01000002.1, read as the reverse complement.
CGGGTTTGTCTCGCGGTCGCGCAGCACCGCGATGTCCGGGATCAGGCCGACGAAGAGGAACGTCGTCGAGATGGTCAGGTACGTCGAGATCGCGAAGACGTCCCAGACGAGCGGCGACTTGAACTGCGGCCAGAGGAGGCGCCAGTTCGGGTACGGAATCAGCCAGAAGAACTTCCACGGCCGCCCGAGGTGGATGATCGGGAACAACCCGGCGGTCATGACGGCGAAGACCGTCATCGCTTCGGCGCACCGGTAGATCGTCGTCCGGAAGCCCGCGCGGAACAGGTACAGGATGGCCGAAATCAGCGTGCCGGCATGGCCGATACCGACCCAGAAGACGAACGTGATGATGTAGACGCCCCACATCACGGGCGGGTTGTACCCCGCCACGCCCAGCCCCTGGTGCAGCTGGTAGAGGAACGCGCTGACCCCGAGCGCCAGGCAGGCGACCGCGGTCATCAGCATCAGGAACCAGGCCTTGGTGGGCCTGAGCGTGGCGATGATGTCTTCGTCGACCTGCTCGTAGTCCCGGACCGCCGGGAGCTGCACGTTGGCCGACGAGATGTTGGGCCGCCGTGGTTCGTAGGCGATGGTTGCCATCGTCCGCGCCCCCTTACGCCGTAGCCCCGGCCGGGGCCGGGTGGTTGATCTTCTTCAGGTAGACCACCGCGGTGAACGTGTTCAGTTCCTCGAACACGTGGTACGCGCGGCGGTCCTCGATGAGCTTCGTGACCGACCAGTTCTCGTCGGCCGCATCGCCGAACACGATGGCACGCGACGGACAGGCCTGCGCGCAGGCCACCGTGAATTCGTCGGCCTTGATCTCGCGGTTCTGCACCTTGGCCAGCGTCTCCGCGTCGCGGATGCGCTGCACGCAGAACGAGCACTTCTCCATCACGCCCTTGGCGCGCACGGTCACGTCGGGGTTGAGCTGCCAGTTGAGCGGCTCCGGGAACGCATACTGCGCACGGTCCGGCTCGCCATATCCGAACCAGTTGAAGTAGCGGACCTTGTACGGGCAGTTGTTCGAGCAGTAGCGCGTGCCGACGCAGCGGTTGTAGACCTGCACGTTCAGGCCGTCCGGCGCGTGGTACGTCGCGTACACCGGGCAGACCGGCTCGCACGGCGCGTTGCCGCAGTGCTGGCACAGCATCGGGATCACCCGCGCCTCGGGGTGATGCTCCGGATCCCACGCCATGTCCTTGTACTCGCGGTCGATCTCGTAGTAGCGCTCGAGGCGCAGCCACGCCATCTCGCGCGAGCGCGTGATGTTGGCGCCCGGGAACTTGCGGTCCGGATAGAGGATCGGACCCTGCCACTCGGCGCCGACCGTCGGGATGTTGTTCTCGGCGTAGCAGGCGGTGACGCACGCGGAGCAGCCGGTGCACTTGGCGAGGTCGATCGTCATCGCCCAGCGGCGCTTGGCGCGGCCGCTCGGATGGTTCGGATCGTACTCGCCCTTCAGCGTCGACCTGGGATCACTCAGTTCGCCCTGCGCGTCGGTGGCCGCCGGTGCGCGGAGGCCGGGGAGGAACTCGGTCGACGCCTGTCCCGGGAAGTGGTGCGGGCCGTGCTCCTCGCCCTTCAGCAACTCCTCGATCGTCGCCGCACGGGCAATGCCGCGTCCATGCTGCCGACCCGAGCCCTCGGTCGTCACGATCATCGAGTGCCCTTCGGCCTTGCTCACCGTGCAGCGCACGCCGACGAGCTGGTAGCCGCCGGCCGAGTCGTTCGACGCGGGGAGCAGGCCCCAGGCGTTTCGGCCCGTCCCGGTGGCGTAGCGCCCGGCCGCCGTCTGGCCGCGGCCCACCATGACCGCCACGGTGTCGGGCCGTACGCCGATGTACAGGAAGGCGGGTGCGGTGATCGAGCCCGCGACGGTCTTCACCGTCACGTGGTCGCCGCGTTCCACGCCCAGCTTCTTCGCGGTTTCCGGATGCATCTCCACCACGGTCTGCCAGCAGATCTTGGTGACGGGATCCGGGAGTTCCTGCAACCAGGGCTTGTTCGCCCCCCTCCCGTCTCCCATCAGCAGGTTCGCGTACGTCGCGAGATAGAAGTCGCCGTTCGCCTCGCCGGCGATCGCCGGCTTCATGATCTTCGCCACCGGCGCCACGCGCACCGGCAGCGAACCGGCGAGCAGTCCCTTGGGCAGCGCGTTCTGCAGCTTGCCGTTTCCACCGATGTGCGCCGCCACCACCCCACGGTAGTCGGGCGGAAACTTCGCCACGTCGGCGGTATGCCGCTTTTCCTCAGCCGGATCCACCGGGCAGGCGAAGCACGGCAGCGGTGTCAGCGACGAAAGCAGCACGTCGGCGGTGGCCCGCGTGTTGAAGACCGGGTCCATCGTGGGCTGCTGCAGTCCCAGCGTTCCCTTTACCGGCTCGGCGATGCCCCAGCTCTCGAGGGCGTGATGGTCCGGGAGGATGAGGTCGCAGAGCGCGGTGGTCTCATCGGGGACCGACGAGAACGACACCTTGAACGGCACCTTTGCCGCGGCCGCGGCGAAGCCGAGCCCGGCCGGCGTGCTGTAGACCGGGTTCGCGCCGCGCACGAAGAGCACCGGCACGTCGCCGGCCTCCATGGCGGCCACGACGTCGTTCAGGATGGCGGGCGGCACCACGCCTTCCCAGGCACCGTACGCCTCGGCCGGCTTCACCGTCACGCCGACATTGCCGAGCGACTTGTTCAGGTTGTTCACTTCGGTCGCGAGGTCGAGCGCCCGCGGGCCGGAGCCGCCCGCAACGAGCAGCGACGGCCTGGCGCCGGCAACCTCCTTCTGCAGCGCCGCGAGCGTCTTCTGCGGCACGTCGGTGGCCGCGGCCGCCTCGGCGACCGACATCTTGCCGGCAAGCATCTTGGCGATGGCACCCGCGGTGCCCGGCTTGGCGGCGATCCACTGGTCGGCGTTCAGGCCGGTCAGCGGACGCCGCGGTCCGATGTAGATGAGGCGCGGCGCGCCTTCGATCTTGCCGCGCGCTTCCGCGAAGTCGAGCTGCTGCGGCACCGGGAGTCCCCAGCCATCGAGGAAGTCCGCGGCGAAGGACACGATCAGCCTGGCTGCGCTGAAGTCGAGCTTCGGCCACGACACGCCGTACACCGCCTTGTTCGCGGCGATGGTCGCGAAGGGCGCCTCGGCGTCGTAGCTGATGTGCTTCGGCATGCCGCGGTTCGCGAGCCAGGCGTCGAGGAAGGTGTGGAGCAGGCCCTGCTCGTGCTGGTCAATGAAGACGGCGTGCTGCGCCTTGCCGCCCTTCATCGCCGTGTCCACGCCCTTGTGCAGCGCATCGATGGCCTGGTCCCACGAGATGGGAACGAGCTGGCCATTCTGGCGCATCATCGGACCGCGGAAGCGGTCGGGGTTATAGAGCCCCTGCAGCGCCGCCTGGCCGCGCGCGCAGATGGCGCCGCGGTTCACCGGGTGATCGGGATTGCCCTCGGCCTTGATGGCGCGGCCGTCGCGGGTCTCCACGATGATGCCGCACCCGGCCGCACACTCGCGGCAGGTGGTGGCGTAGTAGTTGGAGACGCCCGGCACCGTGTGGTCGGGCGACGAGACGTACGGAATCAGCTTCTCGACCTGGTCGGTGCTGCAGCCGACCATGGTCGTCGCGGCGCCGGTGACGCCGAGGACCTTCAGGAAATCGCGGCGCTTGACGCCGTTCGTCGTTTCCACGGGGTTCGTCATGCGTCGGTCTCTAGTAGTGGCAGTTGGCGCAGTCGTAGGACGCGACCTTGCGCACGCCCTTGCGCTCGTCGGCCAGGGCGGCCGAATCGGGCTCGTAGCCGGCGGCCCGCATGCCTTCGGCGCGCGAGTAGCCGTTGACGTGGCAGGAGACGCACCAGCCCATGTTGAGCGAGGCGTACTGGAACACCTGCTCCATGTTCTGCACCTGCCCGTGGCAGGCCTGGCAGGTGACGCCGGCGTAGACGTGCCGCACGTGCGGGAAGCGCACGTATTCCGGCACCTTGTGCACGCGCACCCACGCGATCGGCAGCTTCTTGTTGAACGCCTCCGCGACCTTCTTCACTTCCGGGCGGTCGATCGCGGTGATCGTGTGGCAGCCCATGCAGCTGGCCACTGCCGGAAGTCCCGCATCGGGCGACTTGAAGGCCGCGGAATGACAGAACACGCAATTCATCTGCAGCGTGTTCACGTGCACGGGGTGCGGGAACTTGACGGGCTGTGCCGGCGAGCGGCCGGTGCCCTGCCCCAGATAGTTGGTATATCCCGACGCCCCGCTATAGCCCCACGGGCCGGGCTTGGCCTTGCCGACGGCTTCGCGATTGGCCTTCTGCGTCGCCGTCTCGGTGGCACCCGCCGCAACGGCGGCGGTCTGGTCGTTGCCGGCATAGGCAGACAGCAGCGTCGAGGCGAGACCAATCGCCACGCCGCCGGTGATCACCAGCCACTTCCTGCGTCCCGTCATCGGATGTCGTCCGGGAGAGAGGGGTCTCGGGGCACACGCGCGCGCACGTGTGGCTGAGCAAACGAGGGAATTTCACCGCCTGTATAGATGTGCGCAAGGCGAAGCGGCGAACTCGTGTGAGGCGGACTTCAGGCATCGCCGTCAAGGGGCGCGCCCGTGTTCGCGCGTCAGCCGGCGTCCTCGGGAGCGCCGCCGTCATCGCGCCGCCGCCACGGCCCCTTCGCAAGTCCGCGGGTGAGCCGGTCAATGGTGCGGAGCACCTCGATCGCCACGGCGCGCAGCATCGTCACCTCGCGCTCGTCGGGCTTTGCGCGGAACGCAAGGCTTCGGATGGAGCGCATGACGAGTTCGGGATTCCGCGTTCGAAAGAACGCGATCGCGTCAAGTGCAGCCTGGGTGTCGGCGAACAGGCGCTCCCACTCCTCGTGCGTGGCGGGTCCCGATTGGTGCCGATGCGCCTCGACCTTGCGCGTCGCGTCGCCGGCGGCGACGTGGAACTCATAGAGCGCCACCAGCACCGCCTGCGCGAGGTTCAGCGAGGAGTGCTCGGTGGTGGGGATCAGGCAGAGCACCTGCGCGCGGTCGAGCGCCTCGTTGGGAAGGCCGTGGTCCTCCTGGCCGAAGAGGAGGGCGACGCGATGCCCCGCCTCGAGGTCCGGGAGGTGCCGCTCGGCAACGGCGCGCGGCCCCAGCCGCTCCCACTTGGCCGACCGTCGCTTCCCGGCGAACCCCACGACGCGACCGCAGTCGGCCAGCGCTTCGTCGAGCGTGTCGAAGTGGCGAATGCGCTCCACGATGTCGCGCGTGTCGTGCGCCACGCCTTCGATCCGGAACGGATCGTACGGACACGGCCGCACGAGCCGCAGGTCGTGCACCCCCATGTTCTTCATCGCCCGCACGGTGGCGGCGATGTTGACGGGGTCCTGCGGGTAGAGGAAGACGACGGAGAGGTGGTCGAGGAGGGACATGGGGAGAAGATAACTGAGGATTGGGACTCAGGATTGCGATTCAGGATTGCGATTGATGATCGCGATGGGCGATTGAGATCCCCCGTCGGCAAACCGTAGTCGCCAATCGGAATCCTCGGTCGTGGTCCTGAATCGTAATCCTGAGTCCAAATCCTCAATCGTCATCGCGCATGCTAGATTCCCCCGCTATGGACTTCCTCCTCGACCTGATCCACAAGCTCCGCGACCTGCATGCCCTGGTGGCGTGGGCCGGCACCGGTGGCATCACGCTCATCATCTTCATCGAGACCGGGTTGCTGTTCCCGTTTCTTCCCGGCGACTCGCTGCTGATCACCGCCGGCCTCTTTGCCGCCCAGCGCGAAGGGCTGGTGCCGCTCAACGTCTGGACCCTTGGCGTCTGGTGCAGCATCGCCGCCATCGCGGGCGACAGCGTCGCGTACAGCATCGGCCGCCGCTCGGGGGACGCGCTGTTCCAGCGGCCCGACTCGCGCTGGTTCAAGCGGGAACACCTGCTTGCCGCCCAGGCGTTCTACGAGAAACACGGCGGCAAGGCGATCATCCTGGCGCGGTTCATGCCGTTCGCACGCACCTTCGCGCCAGTTGTCGCGGGCGCGGCGCATATGCGTTATCGGACCTTCCTGTTCTACAATGTCATCGGCGGGCTGGCCTGGATCTGGTCGATGCTGCTCACCGGCTACTACGTGGTGCGGCTCGTCCCGGGGCTCGAAAAGCACGTCGAGGCCCTTGTCATCGGCATCATCCTGCTCTCCATTTCGCCGGGACTCTGGGGATGGTGGAAGGGACGCCGTTCGCGCAGCGCATCAGTGCCCGACTTGGTAGATTAAGGTACCAACCTGCAGCCCCCCGGAGACCCGCCCATGGCTCACACGCTTCCTCCCCTGCCCTACGCCGCCACCGCGCTCGAGCCGCACATTGACGCGCTGACGATGACGATCCACCACGGCAAGCACCACAACGCGTACGTCACCAACCTGAACGCCGCCATCGAGAAGGCGCCGGAACTGGGCAACTGGACGCTGGGCGACCTCTGCCGGAACATCGCGCAGGTGCCCGAGGCGGTGCGCACCGCCGTGCGGAACAACGGCGGCGGCCACTGGAACCACTCGCTCTTCTGGGAGCTGATGGCACCGAACGCCGGCGGGGAGCCGACGGGTGATGTGGGCGCGGCCATCACGAAGACCTGGGGTGATTTCGCGAAGTTCCGCGACGCGTTCAAGGCCGCCGGCACGGGCCGCTTCGGCTCGGGCTGGGCGTGGCTTGTCGCCGGACGTGACGGGGCGCTGACCATCGAGAGCACGGCGAACCAGGACAACCCGCTCATGGATGGCACGCACGCCGTGCTCGGCCTCGACGTGTGGGAGCACGCGTACTACCTCAAGTACCAGAACCGCCGCCCGGACTACATCGACGCGTGGTGGAACGTGGTGAACTGGGCCGAGGTAGCCAAGCGGTACGCGGCGCGGTAGGTCGGTTCGTTGACTCGTGTCTCTGTGGATGAAGGCACGAGCGCACGGAATTACGAGGCGTCGCCGCCGAGCTTGCGCCGTTGCACCGTAGCGCGCTGCGGGAGAGGCGCCGGCGCACCCTCCGCCACGAGTTCGTTCAACCCGCTCGTGTCGTCACCGTCGCCGCGCCCACCCGGCGGCGGCCCGCTCAGCGCGCCAAGCCACGACGGCGTGAGGAACGTGGTCACCACCACCATCGCAATCACCGCGCCGAACTCGCCGCCGGCCAGCACCCCCGCGGCGACTCCCATCTGCGCGAAGATCAGGCCGACTTCGCCGCGCGGCACCATCGCCACACCCACGAGCAGCTTTTGCCCCTTGAACCACCACGGGGCGAAGCCGGCGATCACCTTGCCCGCCACCGCCACGGCGATCAGCGCCGCGCCAAGTCCCAGCGCCTGCGTTGATGCCATCGCTCGCAGGTCCACCTCGGCGCCGACCATCGCGAAGAAGACGGGAACGAACACGTGGCCGAGCGACGTCACCCACTGCTCGATCTCGTGGCGCTGCGGCGTGTCGTGCAGCACGAGCCCCGCCGCGAACGCGCCGATGATCATCGCCGAGCCGACCTTCGCCGCGACGGCCGCCGTCACGAAGACGAAGACGATCGCAGTCACACCAACCGTGCCGGCCACCCGCACACGAGCGACCGCCGCCATCAGCGGGCGGGCAACGAACGCGCCCAGCGCCACCGCGCCGACCACGAAGCCGATGGCGACCAGCGCGGTGGAGGTCACGCCCGCCGTCGTCACCCCCGCGCCGGCGGCGATGCCGCCAACCACCGCGAGGATCACCAGCCCCATCACGTCGTCGAAGACGGCCGCGCCGAGCACGATCTGCCCTTCATCCGTCTTCAATCGCCCGAGGTCGCCAAGCACGCGCGCCGAGATGCCAATGGAAGTGGCGGTCATCGCCGCGGCGATGACAAGCGCGGTGATGGGCGAAGCACCGAACGCCGTCGCCACCGCGTAGCCGCCAGCGAAGGGAAGCACGATGCCCGCGACGCCGACGGCGAGCGCCACGCCGCCCACGCGGCGCAGCGCCCGCAGGTCGGTCTCAAGCCCGACCTCGAAGAGCAGGATCAGCACGCCCAGTTCGGCGAGCGTCTTGAGCACCGGCTCGCCGGGGTCGAGCACGCCGAGCACCGAGCCGCCAAGCAGGATGCCGGCGACGAGCTCGCCGAGCACCGCGGGCTGGCCGATACGCCGGGCCAGCGCCCCGACGATCTTCGTCGCGGCGAGTACCGCGGCCAGCGTGAGCAGCAGCCCGGAAATGTCCGGGCCGCCGCTCGCGGGAGCGGCGAGGAGGGCCCACGGCGATGTCATCGCGCGGCCTCGCCTTCCAGGTAGGTGTACCCCTCGAGCCCCGCGACGTAGTCGGCGATGAACATGTTCGCCTCTTCGCGGGTGATCCCCGACGCGGCCTGCACCTTGCGGCGGAAGGTCGCCAGCAGGTCGGAGGCGCGGAACTGCACGTAGTTCAGCACTTCCGTCACCGTGTCGCCATGCACAAGGTCGGTGATCTCATAGCCGCCGTCGCGCAACCGCACGTGCACCGCGTTGGTGTCGCCGAACAAATTGTGCAGGTCGCCGAGGATCTCCTGGTACGCGCCGGTGAGAAAGATGCCCAGGATGTACGGGTCGCCGTCGGTGAACGGGTGCAGTTCGAGCGACGGGTTGCCGCCCTTCTCACCCACGAACCGGTCGATCTTGCCGTCGGAGTCGCAGCTCACGTCCTGCAGCGTGCCGCGGCGCGTCGGCTCCTCGTCGAGCCGATGAATCGGCATGATCGGGAACAACTGGTCGATCGCCCAGGTGTCCGGCAGCGACTGGAAAAGCGAGAAGTTGCAGAAGTAGCGGTCCACGAGCGCCGCATTGAGGTCGCTGATGATGTCCTCGAACTCGTCGGGATGACGCTGTGCCGCCGACCGCACGGCGTTGAGGATCCCGAGGTGCAGTTGCTCGGCATACGCGCGCTCGGTGAGCGTGAGGACGCCGTTGTAGAAGAGCCCCTGCGCCTTCTCCTTGTCGTACGAGGCATCGTGGTAGACCTCGCGCACGCGGCGCATCGAGACGTTCTTGCGCGACACCGCCTTGAGGTCGTCGGCCATCTCGTGCAGCAGCGCGTGGTCGTCGTCGGTCACCGGCGGCGTGGTCGGCTCCACCTGCGACTCGACGTCGATGACGCTCATCAGCATGAGGGCGTGGTGCGCCGTGAGGGCGCGGCCCGACTCGCTGATGAGGTTCGGCATGGGAAGTTCGAGTTCGCGGCACATCTCGGCCAGCGTGTACACGATGTCGTTGGCGTACTCCTGCATCGTGTAGTTCACCGAGGCGACGTTGGTGCTCTGCGTGCCGTCGTAGTCCACGCCCAGGCCGCCGCCGACGTCCACGTGCGTGATGTCGAGGCCCATGCGCCGCAGTTCCACGTAGAAGCGCGCCACCTCGCCCATCGCGCGCTTGATGTACCGGATGTCGGTGATCTGCGAGCCCAGGTGGAAGTGCACGAGCTTCAGGATGTCGAGCCGATTCGACGTCTTCAGCCGTTCGATGAGGGCCACGAGCTGCGCCGAGTTGAGCCCGAACTTGCTCTTCTCGCCCCCCGACTGCGCCCACCGACCCGAGCCCTCGGTGGACAGCTTGATGCGCACCCCAGCCGTCGGCACGACGCCCAGTTCGTCGGCGGCGTGCAGCAGCACGTCGACTTCGCTCAGCTGCTCAATGACGATGAAGACCTTGTGCCCCAGCTTCTGCCCCATCAGGGCGAGCCGCATGAACTCGTCGTCCTTGTAGCCGTTGCACACGATCGTGTGGTCCGTGCGCTCGGAGAGCGCGAGGACCGCCTGCAGTTCCGGCTTGGAGCCGCACTCGAGGCCCACGCCCACCGTCTCGCCGAACTGGAGGATCTCCTCGACCACGTGGCGCTGCTGGTTGACCTTGATCGGATAGACCGTGGTGTACTGCCCGGTGTAGCCGAACTCCGCGATGGCCCCCTGGAACGCGCCGTGCAGCGCCTCGATGCGCGACCGCAGGATGTCGGAGAAGCGCAGCAGCACCGGCAGCGCGACCCCCTGTGCCTCGAGGTCGAGGGCCAGCTCGAACAGGTCGAGCGTGCGCTCGGGATGCCCCTTGTCCGGGCGCACGACCATGCGCCCCTGCTCGGAGATGTCGAAGAACCCGTCGCCCCACCCCTCGACGTTGTAGAGGAGCTTGGCGGCGTCGATCGACCAGCGCGGAGGTTCGGTCGCGGGAGTCGGATCGTGGGGAGCGGTCGTGGTCATCAGTACACGAAACGTATCGAGCACGGGCATCAGAAGCGATAGGCGAAACCGCCGGCGCGCCGTGCGGGCACCGCGTGCTGGCACCGCGATGTTGCGGGCACCGCGATGTTGCGGGCACCGCGATGTTGCGGGCACCGCGATGGACGCCGGGCCGCCCGCCGTGCATAATCCCCCGTCGTTTCATTCTCCTTCGGAGGCCCCCTGTATGAAGAAGATCCTTCGCGCCGCGGCGTGGGCGGTCGGCGGCGTCGTGGTGCTCGTCATCGTCGCCGGCGGCACGTTGTACTTCGTGTCCCAGCGCAGGCTCGACCACAGGTGGACCGTCGCCGCGCACTCGGTCAGCATTCCCACCGATTCCCTCGCGCTCGTCCGCGGCAAGCACATGGCTGTCGCGATCTCGAAATGCGGGGACTGCCACGGGGCCGATTTCGGCGGCGCACAGTTCATCGACGCGCCGCCCGTCGCGCGCCTCTACGCGACCAACCTGACGCGCGGCAATGGCGGCATCGGCGCCGCCTACACCGACCTCGACTGGGAACGGGCCATCCGCCACGCCGTGCGACCCAACGGCGACGGCCTCCTCTTCATGCCGTCGCTGGAGTACGAGTGGCTCAGCGACGAGGACCTTGCGGCGATGATTGCGTACCTCAAGTCGGTGCCGCCGGTGGACCGTGAATCAGTGCCCAACAGCATCGGCCCGATCGGTCGTGCGTTGTACCTCAAGGGCGACCTCGTGCTCGTCCCGGCCGAGCAGGTGAATCATGACACCCATCCGGCCCCCGTCCCGATGGCGGTGTCCGTCGAGTACGGCCGCTATCTCGCCAACGTCGGCGGCTGCACCGGCTGCCACGGACCGGGCCTCTCCGGCGGCAAGATCCCGGGAACGCCGCCCGACTGGAAGCCCGCGTCAAACCTCACGCCAGCGGGCATCGGGCACTACGCCGAAGAGGACTTCTTCCGCGCCTTGCGCGAGGGGATTCGCCCTGGCAACGTCCCGATCGACACGCTGATGCCGGTGCGCGCCACCAAGCAGATGACCGACGACGAGATCCGCGCACTCTGGATGTATCTGAAGACCGTGCCGTCCAAGCCGTTTGGCGGGCGGTAACGGCGAACGACTAGCGCGTCGAGCCGTCAATCAGCGCCGCCAGCTGCGCCTTCGGCGCGAAGCCGACCTGCCGCCTGACTTCCTGACCGTCACGAAAAACGATGAGCGTCGGGATGCCGCGCACACCAAAATGCTGCGGCGATACGGGGTTCTGGTCCGAATTGACCTTCACCACCAGCAACTCGCCGGCGCGCTCCGTCGCGAGCTCATCGAGGACCGGCGCCATCATCCTGCACGGCCCGCACCAGTCGGCGTAGAAGTCGACGAGCACCGGCACCGTGGCGCCGCTGATCACCCTCGAGAGGGACTCGTCCTTGGCAAAGACCGGGCGGTCGAGCAGCAGCGGCTTCTGGCACTCCGCGCACTTGGGCCGGTTGTCGAGCCGTCCGAGTGAGACGCGGTTGAGCGTATCGCAGAAGGGGCAGCCCACCACCGCCGACGCGACCGGTTGCGTGGCGGAGGCGTTCATGGCAGCGCCGCGAGCGAGGCCATCGCCCGCGAAAGTCGCTCCTGGATGGCAGCGGCGGCCGGCGCCAGCGCCGTGTTGCCGGTCAGGCCGAGCAGGACGACGGGGTCGAGGGCGGCCACGTGCGACTGGCCGTTCCCCGCGTCGCGCACGATGACGTTGCACGGCAGCAGGAGGCCGAGGTCGGGCTCGAGCTTCAGGGCGTCGAATGCATCGCGCGGGCTGCACGCGCCGAGGATGACATACGGCGTGTGCTCGGCGCCGAGCTTCTTCTGGAAGGTCGCCTTGAGATCGGCTTCCATGAGGATGCCGAACCCCTCGGCGGCCAGCGCCGCGCGCGCGGCCTCGACGGCGGCCTCGAACGGCTTGCGGAGCTGGACGGTAATTCCGTAGGGAGTCTTGGTGGTCATGGGGTCTCTGGTTGAGTTTATATAATACTATATCGCGCTATAGTATTTTACAAGTGGTGCCACCCGCTCTCCAACGCTGCCCGCTACCGAGCCACAACGCCAGAGGTCCCGGCCGCCCCAGGCGCCGGACCCCCGCCGTACTCTGCCGTACTCTGCCGCTATCTGCGGTTCAACTGATCCTGCCCCTTCTTGAGATACGGAATCCCGTGCTTCATCCAGTCGGGCTCCGCCTGGCCGAGCAGCTTGGCCCCGAAGAACTCCTGCATCTTGCGGTCGATGTCCTTCTGGTTGGCGCGCTTCGTGGGGTTGTGCTCGTCGCCGTTGTACACCACCAGGTACGCCTCCTTCTGCAGGCGGCGCATCGCCCCGTAGAACTCGATCCCCTGGTACCACGGCACGGCGCCGTCATTGTCATTCGCCATGAACAGCACCGGCGTCGTGACGCGGTCGAGCCTGAAGAGCGGCGAGTTCTCGATGAACCGCTCCGGATACTGCCAGAGCGACCCGGCGATGCGGCTTTGCGAGCGTTCATACTGGAACGTGCGCAACAGCCCGCTTTGCCAGCGGATGCCGCCGTACGCCGACGTCATGTTCACCACCGTGGCGTTTGGCACGGCCGCCGCGAACATGCTGGTCGCGGTGATCACGTAGTTGGTCTGGTACCCGCCCCACGACTGCCCCGTGATGCCGAGCTTCTTGGAATCCACGAAGCCACGGGCGATGAGCGACTGCACGCCGGGGATGATCGCCTTGGCGGCACTCGGTCCGGGGAAGCCATCGGTGTACACGATGTCGGGCATGAAGACCAGGTAGCCCAGCGCATTGTACACGAGCGGGTTGATCGTATTGCGCCCCGACGGCGCGTAGTAGTTGTGCAGGCCGTCCGAGAGCCGCTCGTAGAAGTACGCGATGAGCGGGTACGTCTTGTTCGGATCAAAGCCTTCGGGCTTGAACAGCATGCCCTGCAGCGGGACACCGTCGTCGTTGAGCCACTGTACCAGCTCCACGGTGCCGCGCGGATACTCGGCGTCCTGCGGATTCGCGTTGGAGATCTTGCTCACCGCATTCAGGGCCGCGCCCGTCCACAGGTCCGGGAACTCGCGATACGTCTGCTGCGTCATGAGGTACTGCGCCGCCTTCCGTGCCTTCTGGAGCCCGGCGTAGTTCTTGGGGCCCATCACGAGCGTTTCGGGAGCGGCGCTCGCGCCGAGCTTCGCCTGCGCGTAGCCGCTTTCCTTGTTCGTGTTGTTGAAGGCGCGGAGCATCAGCGGCTCTGCCGGATTCAGGAAGCGGTCTTCGGTATCGAGGTTCACCACGCGGTACGTGACATTCTTCGCCCGTCCCGCGCCGGCGGTCACATTGCGCGGCGCCGCCACACCGGCCGGATCCACTTCCCAGACGTCATACCGGTCATAGACCAGCACGCGGGCATCATCCGTCGTCCAGCCGCCGAGTCCATAGGACGGCCGCTCGTCCGGCATGTCGAACAGCTCGTTCGCGAACTTCACGTCCTTGATGCCGGCCGTGATCTCGACCTGCTTGTTCCCCACCGTCGCGTGCGAGAACCACTGGCCGTCGCGGAAGAAGGTCACGTACTTGCCGCCCGGCGAGAGCTGGGCGCCGTCGAGCTTCCGGGTCACCAGCGTGCGCGCGCCGGTCGCCGCGTCGAGCACGTACACGTCGTTTCCGCCTTCACCCCATGTCTGCTCGATGGCGTACTGCACGGGATTGAGCGCGAGCGCGACCTTGCCGTTGTCGGCAACCGTGACCTGGCGCAGGGAATCGTTGCCGAGCTTCACCCACGTCTTGAGCGCCGGATGGTAGACGGCCGTCCAGGTGCGGTTGCGCTCGCGCGCTGCCGTGACCTTCTGCATCGGCATGATCTGCGTGTCTTTCCAGTGCCACAGGTCGTAGATCGCCTTGTCGGCCAGTGAGTCGGCGGGGATGCTGTCGATGGGAAACGGCCCGAGCGCGAACTGCAGCGCGGCGCCGTCGCGCACGAAGTCCACGCGCCCGCGGTCGGCGATGAGCTGGTCTGTGCCGACCATCGCCGCGTCCACCACCTTGGTGGCGACTACGGGGCCCTTCCGTCCCTTGGCGGGCACCAGCGAGGCGTAGTAAAGCGCGAACTTCGGCTTGGCGGCCGCCGCGTCGTCGCGGTCGGTGACGAACCCCACCTGCGTTCCCTGGCGGTCCACAGCCACCGAACGGTAGTTGCCCTTCCCCGACGCCAGCGTGGTCACCGTGCCCGTCGCGAGGGCGCGCACGTGCACGCCGGACTTCGTGCTGTCGGCGGACGTCGTCGCGTAGACGAGCACCGTCTCGTTCTCGTCGAACAGGTACGACGTCACGTCGTCAATCTGGAGTTCCTGGCCGGCGGTCAGGTCGCGCAGCATCAGCGGTGCCGCCGGGTCGCTGCGGGCGCCACCCGCCGCCCCGCCGCGTCCACCCGCCGCCCCTGCCGTCGGTGCGGCGCCACCGCCGCTCCCGGGAGCCGCGGTGTCCGCCTCCATCAGATAGGCGAGGTACTTGCCGCCCTCACGCGCGAACCGGAACGAGCGGACGCGCGGGATCACCTCGGCCTTGCCGTCCGCGAGCGTCACGATCGTCAGCGACGTACGCGGCTGGGGCAGCGAACGGGGTTTCGCCTTGCGCGCGGCCTCAAAGTCGGCGCGCGGCGCGTAGCCAATGAATGCGGCGGTCGTCGAGCTGGCATTGAACTGGGCCGGCGGCGCGCTGAAGAGCACGGCGGAGTCGGCCGACGGCACCAGCTGTGGCCGGCCGGTGTAGCCGCGCGCGAACCGCCACTCCGCAGCGGCCCCCGTGGCGCGAATGACAACCTCGCCATCACCAACCACCGGCGAGACGGTGTACATGGCGAACTTCCCGTCGGGCGACAGTGTCGCCCCCTGGATGGAGCGCCACAGGTCGTAGGTGTCCTGCGTGATGGCGCGCTTGGGTTGCGCGGCGAGGGGCACGGCGACCAGGCAGAAGAGCAGGGCGCGCGCGGTGGCGAGGGCAAGGTGGCGGGTCTTCATCGCGGGCTGGGTTGGAGAGTTATCTTCTTCGGGCAGGGCGACGGACGCCCTGCAGAAGCTACGCATCGCCTGCCACCTTTGCTGTCCCGGGACCTCCATGAAACGGCTCCTTGGCTTTTTCCTCCGCGGTCTGGTGCTCACCGTGCCACTGGTGGTGACCGTCTGGGTCTCCTTCACGGTGTTCACGCAGGTCGACGGCTGGCTTGGGATTTCGATTCCCGGCGTCGGCTTTGTCACGACCATCGCGCTCATCACGCTCGTCGGTGCCCTCGGCTCGAGCATCCTGACGCGCGGCGCCGTGAGCATGCTGGAGGACGTGCTCAACAAACTGCCCTTCGTGCGCCTGCTCTACACCGCGACCAAGGACCTCTTGAGCGCGTTCGTCGGGGAGAAGAAGCGCTTCGACAAGCCGGTGCTCGTGGCGCTGGGCGAGGGTGACAGCCCCAGGATGCTCGGCTTCATCACGCAGCCCGCCCTGGCGAGGCTCGGCCTCGACGCGCATGTCGCCGTCTACTGCCCACACTCGTACAACTTCTCGGGGCAGCTGTTGCTGGTCCACGCCCGCCGCGTGACGCCGTTGGCGGCCGACAGCGCGGAGTTCATGGCGTTCGTGGTGTCGGGTGGCGTGACGGACCTTCCGAAGCTCGATTGAGGATCTGGACTCAGGATCGCGATTGGGATGTCGATCCAGGCTTGCGATTCGCGACTGGCGTCACGACTGAACCGTCGGAGTTGACCATGCGTGCCTTCCTCCTGCTGGCATTCCTCGCCGCGCCGCTCGCGGCGCAGACGCGCGATTCCCTGCTGCTCCTCCGGCCCGCGGCCGTCTGGGACGGCACCAGCGACGCACCTTCCTCCGGGTGGACGGTGCTGGTGCGCGGCGATCGCATTGCCGCCGTGGGCCCGGCCGCGCAGGTGGGCGTGCCCAAGGGCGCCGCGGTCGTTGACCTGCCGGGCACGACGCTCATCCCCGGGATGATCGAGGCGCACACGCACCTCTTCCTGCATCCGTACAACGAGACGCCGTGGAACGACCAGGTGCTGCGCGAACCGCTGGCGCTGCGCACGGCGCGCGCCGTCAATCATGCGCGTGCGACGCTGATGGCCGGCTTCACCACCGTGCGCGACCTCGGCACGGAGGGGGCCGGCTACGCCGACGTCGGGCTCAAGCAGGCGATTGACCAGGGGATCATCCCGGGCCCGCGCATGGTCGTGACCACGCGGGCGATGCTCGTCACCGGCAGCTACGCGCCGCGGCGCACCGACTTCAGCTTCGATCCGCCGCAGGGCGCCGAGGAGGCTGACGGAATCGACGGTGTGATGCGCGTGGCCCGCGACCAGATTGCGCATGGGGCCGACTGGGTGAAGGTCTACGCCGATTACCGCTGGGGGCCGCGCGGCGAGGCGATGCCGACGTTCACCGAGGCCGAGCTGCGCGCCATCGTCGAGGTGGCGCGCAGCAGCGGCCGCGCGGTGGTGGCACACGCCAGCACGCCCGAGGGAATGCGGCGCGCCATCATGGCCGGCGTCGAGTCCATCGAGCACGGCGACGGCGGTATCGACGACACGTGGCGGCTCATGACGGAACGCAGCGTCACCTTCTGCCCGACACTCGCCGCCGGCGACGCGACCCGGCAGTACGCCGGCTGGAAGAAGGGCGTCGAACCTGAGCCTGCCGCTATCGTCGCCAAGCGCGCCTCGTTCATGGCGGCACTGGCCGCCGGCGTGACGATGTGCGTGGGCGGCGACGTCGGCGTCTATCCCCACGGCGATGATGCGCGCGAGATGGAACTCATGGTCGACTACGGGATGACGCCGCTCGCCGTCATGAGGGCCGCGACGTCGGGCAACGCGAGGCTGCTGCACTGGGAGGATCGCGTCGGCCGCGTGGCCCCTGGCCTGCTCGCCGATCTGGTGGCGGTGACGGGGGATCCGACGCGGGAGATTCGCGCCGTGCGGCACGTCGTGATGGTGATGAAGGGAGGCGTCGTCGCGCGAAGGCCCTGAGCGCGCGGCGTCCGCGCGCCGGAGCGCGGCCGGAGCGCGGCCGAGGGCAATCGGCGGGCTGCCTGGCCCAGGTAGGCAGTAGACTGCTGGGTTGAGTACGTTACCTGACCTTACGCCGCGATGCCCGGCGGAACGCTTCGGGCGCTCGCCGTGTCTAAACGACTGTCTCACGTGCCGCACCCGACCGGCCCTTTCCCGCCACCGCCATGGATATTCTCAAGCGTCTGCTTCGGATCCGGAAGTCCCTGTGGATCGCCATCGCCCTGCTGCTCGGGCTGCCTTCGGCCTGGCTACTGGCCCGCGGCGCGGCGCCCACGGACGATGTCGTGACCGCGCAGGTGAAGCGCGGCGACTTCAAGATCACCGTCACGACCTCGGGCGAGTTGCGTGCCCCGAAGTTCGTGAATATCTCGGGCCCGCCGAACATGCAGCAGGCCGAGGTATGGAACGGCGTGAAGATTCTCTCCATCGTGCCGGAAGGGACCGTGGTGAAGGAAGGGGACGTCGTCGCCGAACTCGACCGGGCGCCGGTGGCCACCAAGCTGGCCGACGTCAACCTCGCCCTGCAAAAGGCGGAAGCGCAGAACGAGCAGGCCTCGCTCGACTCGGTGCTGAATCTCTCCAAGGCGCGCGAGGACCTGCACACCGCCGCCCTGACCCTCGAGGAGAAGAAGCTGGCGCGCGACCAGTCGAAATTCGAGGCGCCGAGCGTCCGCCGGCAGACGGAGATCGAATACGAGAAGGCGCTCCGCACGCTGAAACAGGACTCGATGGACCTGAAAACCAAGACCGAGCAGGCGCGGGCGAAGATGCGCGAGGTGGGATCGGACCTCGAGCGGCAGCGAAACCGGCTGCGCATCGTGCAGGAAATGATGGGAAACTTCACCATCAAGGCACCCGGCCCCGGCATGGTGATCTACATCAAGGACTGGCAGGGGAAGAAGCGCACCGTGGGCAGCCAGGTAAGTCCGTGGGAGCCGGCGGTCGCCACGCTCCCCGACATGTCCATCATGGAATCGCAGACGTACGTGAACGAGATTGACGTGCGCAAGCTCGCCGTGGGCCAGCCGGTGACCATCACGCTCGATGCCGACCCCGGCAAGCATCTGACGGGCAAGGTGACCGCGGTGGCCGGCGTGGGCGAGCAGCGCCCCAATTCCGACGCCAAGGTGTTCGAGGTCAAGATCAGCGTGGAGCGGCCCGACACGACGCTCCGCCCCGGCATGACGACCGGGAACACCATCGAAACGAAGGCCATCCCGAACGTGCTGCACATCCCGCTGGAAGCCCTGATGAATGAGAACGGGGTGCCGTACGTGTTCAAGAAGGGGCGCGTGCGCGTCACGAAGCAGGAGGTCGAGCCAGGCGCGATGAACGACGACGAAGTCGTCATCACGCGCGGCCTCGAGGAGGGCGACCGCGTGCTCCTCTCTCCGCCGGCCGACAAGGACAAGCTCGGCCTCGAGCGCCTCCCCGGGTCGAAGGCGGGCGTGCCGGCGCCGGGCGGCGACACCGCGACGGGGGGCAAGACGGTGCCCGTGACCCCGCGCGGTCCCGCGCCCGACGCACGCGGAGGAACGGCCGGCAAGGTGGCCTCACCGCCGCGCAAGGGCTGAGCGCGTGGCACTCGACCTGCGGTCTCTCGCTGCGCGGCGGGCGGAAATCGTCGCGCACCTGACCTTCGCGTTTCGCACGGCGGTCGAAGCGGTCGGGCACAACAAGGCGCGCGCGGCGCTCACCTCCCTCGGCATTCTCTTCGGCGTCGCGTCGGTCATTGCCATGCTCGCCATCGGCAAGGGGGCCGAGCAGGAGATCCTCGCGCAGATGCGCCTGCTCGGCACCAACAACATCATCGTCACGCCGCTCGTTGAGCAGAAGGAGGGCGTGGTAACGGAGGAGAAGGCGGCGACGCCGAAGAAGTTCACGCCGGGGCTTCGCTACGCCGACGCGCAGGCGATCCGCGCGGTCATCCCCGACGTGGACGCGTCGAGCGCGGAGATCGTGCTCAACACGCTCATCACGCGCGAGGGGCGGCATCGGTCGGCGAAGCTGGTCGGCGTGGACACGAGCTACTTCCGCATCATGAACCTGCGCATCGCCGAGGGGGGCGCGTTTTCGCCCGAGCAGGTGGTCCACGGCCGGCTCGTCGCGGTCATCGGACACGGCGTGAAATCGCGGTTCTTCACGCAGGTGAACCCGGTGGGACAGACGGTGAAGGTCGGGCAGAACTGGCTCACCGTCGTCGGCGTGCTCGAGGACCGCACGGTCAGCGGGCAGAACGCGCAGCGCCTCGGCATTCGCGACGCCAACATGGACGTGTACGTGCCGGCGACCACGATGTTGCTGCGCTACCGCAACCGGGCGCTCGTGACGCAGGCAGAGATCGAGGCGGCGTCCAAACGCGAGCAGGGGAACACGGGCCCCACGGAGGCGGCGGCCGAGGACCCCTCCGTGCGCGCCGAGCAGCGCAACATGAACCAACTGGACCGCATCATCGTGCGGGTCGCCGAGGCGCGGCTGGTCCCGTCGGTGGCCGACGTCGTGCAGCGGATGATGGCGCGGCGGCACAACGGCGTCGTGGACTTCGAGGTGACGGTGCCGGAACTGCTCCTCAAGCAGGAGCAGCGCACGCGCACGATCTTCAACGTGGTGCTCGGCGCCATCGCGTCCATCTCGCTGATCGTCGGCGGCATCGGGATCATGAACATCATGCTCGCCTCCATCCTCGAGCGCATCAAGGAGATCGGCGTGCGCCGCGCGATGGGCGCCACGCGACGCGACATCCTGCTGCAGTTCCTCGCCGAGGCGGTGCTCATCTCGATGACCGGGGGCGTCGCCGGCATTCTCGTCGGCGGGGGGTTCAGCTTCGCGATCGAGCGCCTCGCGGGCATTCACACCATCGTCTCACCGCTGTCCGTCGCCGTCGCATTCGGCGTGTCCTGCACCGTCGGACTCGCGTTCGGCATCGTGCCGGCGCATCGCGCCGCGCAACAGGACCCCATCACCTGCCTTCGCTACGAGTGACCCTCCCATGAACCGAACGCGCACGCTGGGCACGGCCGCCTGCCTGCTCGCCTCACTCGCCGCCGTGGGGACGCCTCATCGCCTCCGCGCGCAGGGCGAGTTGCGGCTCACGCTGCGGGACGCCCTGGCGATGGCGGTGCACCAGGGCCCGCAGGCCCGCATCGCGCTCGGCGCGCGCGACGCGGCGCGGGCGCGCGATCACGTCGCCACGAGCCAGTATCTGCCCTCCCTCTCCGTGGGCGGCACCTCGGTCCCGACAATCACGCGGTCGATCACGCCGGTGATCCAGCCCGACGGCACCACGCTGTACCGGCCGCTGCGGCAGACGACGGCGGGGCTGACGGCCACCATCGCGCAACGCGTCCCCTGGACCAATACGACCCTCAACATCGCGTCAGGACTCAATCAGGTGCAGGTGAATGGCGCCACCGGCGGTCGGACGTGGTCGTCCGTGCCGCTGCAGGTGAGTCTGACGCAGCCGTTGCTCAGGGCCAACAGCTACAAGTGGGAGCTTCGTCAGCAGGCGCTGCGCATCTCCCTCGCGGAGCGCCGCTTCCTCGAGGCGCGCGAGGACGTGGCCCTGGCCGTCACGAATGCGTTCTTCGACGTGCACGGCACCTCGCTCGCCGTGGCCAACGCGTCGAAGAACGTGACGACCAACGACACGCTCTTCACGTTGAACAAGGGCCGGCTCGAGGTCGGCAAGATCGGCGAGAACGACCTGCTGCAGAGCGAACTGGCCCTGTTGCGCTCGCGGTCATCGCTCGCCGACGCCCTGCTCGCGCACCAGCGGGCCCTGGCGCAGTTCCGGCTCGTGCTCAATCTGCCGCCCGAGACGCCGGTCTCCATCGTCGTCAGCGACAGCGTGCCGTCGTTCGATGCGGACACCACGCTGGCGGTGCAACAGGCGCGGCGCAACACGGCGGGCATGACCGACGCCGAGGCGAACACGGTGCAGGCCGACCGCGCCCTGAGCGAGGCGCGCTGGAATACCGGCGCCGGCGGCACCCTGCAGGTGAGCTACGGCTACAACAACACGGCCGGCACCGCGGCCGCTGCCTACAAGGACCTGCGCGACGCACAGCAGTTGCAGCTGGGGGTCCAGATCCCGGTCTGGCAGTGGGGGACGCACGGGGCGCAGGTGCAGGCGGCCAAGGCGGAACGCAGCTCGGTGCAGGCCAGCGCCCAGAACCTGCGCAACCAGATCGAGCTCAATGCCCGGTTCGCCGCGCTGCAACTGGGGCAGGCGCGCCGCGCACTGCAGATTGCGGCCAAGGCCGACACGGTGGCGACCAAGCGCTTTGACGTCGCGCTCAACCGCTACGGCATCAGCCGCATCACCATTGACAACCTGTACATCGCGCAGAGCGAGAAGGACCAGGCGCTCGCCTCGTACGTGCAGGCCCTGCGCAGCTACTGGCAGGCGTACTTCCAGCTGCGCAAGGCCACCCTGTACGATTTCGAGCGAGGGGAAGTCATCCGGTAGCCACGGGCAGGAACTCGCGTGGCGCAGCCGGCGCGGCGGTGCCACGCGTGCGGCGGTGCCACGCGTGTTGTTGGCGGCAGTCCCCGCTACGGCGTCAACCAGTGCGCGAACCACTGCCGCAGGCGGCCCAGCCGGTCCACGAGCAGCCACGGCTCGCCGGTGCGCGAGAGATCGTGGGTGGAGCGTGGGTACCGCACGAACTCGACCGGCACCCCCTGCTTCCTGAGCGCCATGAACCACTGCTCGGCGTCCGTCATGGGCGTGCGGTGGTCTTCCTCGCTCTGCACGATCAGCGTCGGCGTCCTGACGCGCGTCACGTAGCGGATGGGCGAGAGCGAGTCGTACATCGCCGGGTTCTCCCATGGCTTGCCGAAGAACTCAAACTCGGTGAGCCCCTGCGCCTCGCTCGACCCGTACCACGACCACCAATTGCTGATCATGCGGTCGGCCTCGGCGGCCTTGTAGCGATTGGTGTGCGAGGTGATCCAGGCAGTCATCACGCCGCCGTACGAGCCGCCCGTGACGCCCATGCGGGTGCTGTCCACGTCGGCCCGCTGTGCCACGATGTCGGTGGCCTGCATCAGGTCCCTGTAGTCCTCGGCAAACCAGCGGCCGCGCGTGCTGAACGTGAAGTCGGCCCCCGAGCCGCTCGAGCCGCGCGGATTGGTGTAGAGCACCATGAAGCCGGCGCCGGCGAGGTTCTGGAACTCGTCGAACCAGCCTTCGTCGTAGCGCGCGTGTGGCCCACCGTGGATATACAGCACCAGCGGGTACTTCTTGCCGGCCTGATAGCCGAACGGCTTCATCACCCACCCTTCGATGGTCAGGCCGCCGACCCCCTGGAAGGTGAACTTCTCGGCGTCGCTCCACGTGATCTCGGCGTTCACCTTGTCATTGAACGACGTCAGCTTCCGCTCGTTCTTGCCGTCATTCCGGCCGTCCTTCCGGCTGTCGAGGTCGGCGATGTACAACTCGGTGGGCGAACTGACGCTCGTCGCGACGAACGCCACCTTCGTGCCCTTCTCGTCGCGCGAAAAGCCGCGGAACACCCGGCGGCCCCCGATCGTCTCGCGCATCCGGCCGTTCTTCGGCATCACCGTGAACAGCGCGGTGCGCGCGCCGATGTCGGCGCTCATCAGGATCTCGCCGTTCGGCAGGAACTCGGCGCTGGACGGCTCGTACTGCCAGCCGTTGGTGAGGTTCTGCGGTGCGCCACCGGCCACGTCAATGAGCATCAGGCGGGCATTCTTGGTGCGCTCGGCGCGGCCGATGAAGAGGAGCTTCTTGCCGTCGGGCGACCAGTCGAGGTTGCTCTCGTCACCCTGCAGCGAGGCCAGCTTGCGCGGTGCGCCGGCGGCGATCGGGATGACGTAGATGTCACGGTCGTTGCGCGGCGCCTCGTCCCGAAGGGCGTCGTACGGCAGCTTGACCAGCGAGTCGGCGGCCTGGGCCACCACCGAATCCGGACGGAGCTGCGCATCCGCGACAAAGGCCACCCACTTGCCGTCGGGCGACACCGCGGCCTGGGTGTGCGAGTAGCGCGTGTCGGTCACCTGCACGCGCCTGGAGCCGTCGTACTTCTGCGTGAATATCTGCAGCGGCTTGATGACCCGCGCCTCGCGCGGGTTCGGAACGAACCCGATGCCGTTGGCCTTATATGGGAAGTTCACGATCTGGCGGCCATCGAAGCGCGCCGGCTCGACGGGTTTGGTGATGGCACCGTACGGCGGGAAGGCCATCGCATTGGCCGCACCGGTTCCAGGGGCGGCAAACCCGCCGCCCGGGCCGCGTCCGCCAGGGCCGCGCGCAAAGCCGCCGGCGCCCCCCGTGGTGTCCACCACGTCCGTGAAGACCGCGAAGCTCTTGTCGTCCGGCACCGAACCCACCGGGTAGTTCTCCACCTGCATCGCCTCGCCACCCGGTTGATCCATGCGCAGCGCCCAGGTGCTGCCGCGCCCGCCTGGCCGGTTGGACGTGAAGAACAGGTACTTCCCGTCGGGCGAGAAGCGCGGGCTCGAGCTCTCGTAGCCCGGCGATGTGTAACGCATCGGCGCGCCGCCCGCCGTGGGCACGGCCCATATCTCGCTGTGCCGCTTGTTCTCACGCTCGACGACGGTGGTCACGGTAAAGGCCACCAGCTTGCCGTCCGGCGACATGGCCGGCGAACTGAGTTGGGTGACCTTGTACCAGTCGTTCGGCGTGAAGGCGCGGGGACCGGCTTGGGCCGGCGCCGGCGGCGCCGCGGCGGGCGCCGCGGCGGGCGCGGGCTGCTGCGCGGCGAGGGGCATGGCAAGGGCGAGTACGGCTACGACTCGGCGCATCAGGTCTCCGGAACGATGGCGTAGTTGGTGAAGGTACAGGCGCGGCGTGGCGTACCGGAAGCCGTTCGGCAGTGCTGCTCCGGACGTCGCTGGCCGCACCGCAACTGGCGTCCGTCGCATCGGCACGGTCGACTTCGACGCCAGGTACGACTACAAACGGCAGCGCCGCCGGCCGTGAAGGTGCTGATCGACACCTCGGTGTGGTCGCTGGCGCTCCGACGAGCGCACCCGAGGGACTCGCCCGTCGTGCGGGAACTCGCCGAGCTGATTCGCGAAGGCCGGGTTGTGATGATTGGCCCGGTGCGCCAGGAGATCCTCTCCGGCGTCAGGGATCCGCGGCAGTTCCGGCACCTGCGCAAGCACCTGCGGGCGTTTGCATTGGACTTGTATCATCGATGCTGGCAGGGGAAACCGCTCGGCCTGCTCGACTTCGTGCTCTCGGCGGACGAGAAGACCCAGAGTCCCATTCGCCGCCTGCGGCATCCGATCACGCCGCCCGCGCCGGGTCATGCGCTGCGGGTTGAGACGGACGACAAACGCCATGGCACGTGCGTGTATATCGCCGCGTGGGATGTACACCGCGGCGCGCTGTTCGGCCGGGTCCGTGCGACGATTTCGATGCGCGCGTTTGATGCGGTGGTCGCCGAGGCGAGTTCCAGAGAATCTGGACCTTCCCAGGATCAACTGGAACGGTCATCGTCGATATATCGACACACGAGTGGATTACAGGCGGTCACTGTTACAGGCGGTCACTTGGCAAGCACCGCCGGGCCGCGTACCGTTCAGACAAATCGTGACGTGCGAGATCGCCGCTCGACGGTTCCTGAGCTCACTCCTGGAGTCTGCGTGTTCCGCACCGCTCTTCTCTTCGCGGCCGTTATTGCTCCGCAGCAAAGAACCCTTACTTCGGCGACCTCCGACGTTACTGTGTCGGGCGTTGCTGAAGGAAGATCGGCGCTCAAGCGGTGTCGGGACGCTGAAGATGTCCGCGCCAAGCCCCTCCGTTCGACACACGGTGAACTCGTGTTCATCGAGGGTGCGAAGGCGGTATCGACCGGGAAGAGCATCATGCTGTTGGGCTATCCCACCATCGTGGTGGACACATCGCATCCCGGAGGCACCGCCTCGAGCGTGACGATCCACCTCGGCGTTCGGCTCGTCGGAAGCGCCGTTGGCGTACCAATTCCGCTTCCAGAGCACACGGGAGCCTACCGGGTACTCCGCGTGGCGTCCACACCGACTGGAACAGTCGACGTTCTTTGGCGAAGCGAAGGGCCAGACGATTCGTTGCTGAGCCGGGATTCGTTGCGTTCTGCGAGCTGGAATGGCGAATCGTGGAGCGTACTGCACACGGTACCTGGATTTGGACCGGCGGCGTCATGGGTTCCATTGCGCGTTTCGCAACCGGCTCGCGGTGCAGACGGCCCATGGCTCCGTGCGGCAGACAAGATCGTGCGATGGACGAGGAGCGGTTGGCAAGCCAGTAGCGTGGCAGATCAGACTGAACTGTACTTTGACGTGCTCAGCCTGAGTGATGGAGAGGACCTGCAGACGTACGTGGCGAATGCGTTGCCCGGAGGGAATACCGTCTTTCTCAAGCGTTCAGCGGATCGTGGAAGAACCTGGACTGCTGGCCGACGGGTGGGCCCCGCGGTGTCGGTCCCGGCGTATGAACCACACCTCTTAGCGCTAGACGCGCGACGTCTTGCCCTCGTTTGGATTGACGGGTCGGAGGCGCTGATTGGTCGGACGCTGCGGCTTGCACTCTCGCGGGACGCGGGGCGCACGTGGCAACAGCAGGCGTCGTATCAGCTGCCACACGCGGCGCGCACCCTTAGGGTGACTGTCGATCAACTTGGCACCATCCACATGGTCGCGCAGCTGGCCGCAGATATGGTGAGCTCGTTCACGGCCCCGTACCACGTCGTGTGGCGTGGCACGTGGTCAGGACGTTGGCTCGCGTCGAAGGTTCCGACGTCCTTCGGCGCTGGCACCGTTGATGCTGTTGGTCCGAGTTCGGTGGTGATGACCTGGAGTGAGTTCGAGACTCAGGGTAGATCGTCACTGCCAGTCACCAAGCTCGTCATCACTCGCGCTGCGTGCTTCACCCAGACGCGTCGCACGCCTTGATCAGTGCGAACCCATGCGAACAGCAGCGAGGCGGAGATTACTGCCTGTTCGTGAACGCGTTCGCAAGCACTCCACGAGCCCTGCTACCAGACGCATTCGAAGCACATCCGCAGATGAAGAGTGAGTCGTGCTGCCTCCGCCACTTGGAGAACGCAGAGGCCTTTGTCGTTTTTCACGAGCTTGATCCACTACCTCTCACGAGCTTGATCCACCCCGCCGAGACTGCCGTGCTTTATGAGGTCGTGATCGGTTGAGCGCTACCTTCGGCGGCGTGGGGGTGAGATTTTGTGGCTCTGCGCAAAAGTGTGGAATCGCGGCCTGGCTGGGGAGTGGTATGTGACTTGTGAAATCGCAAAAGTGTGTATAAGTTGATGGAAAGCAACGCGGCGTTGACCGCTGGGCGCCGACGCGGCAGGGCCCTGCAGCGCGGGAGCGGGAGATGGGCGAATCAGACAGCGAGCGCAGTCTTCCAAAGGAGCTCATCGCGCGCGCGGCATCGTTCCGCGAGGCTCGAGCTGCATGCCCCCCCGCCACCCCGTTGCAGGCCGCCGAGGTCGCGGAGATCGCCGTCATCGTGTCTGAGGCCTTCGCCGCGGTGGGCGTCCAAGCGACCGTGGTGGGCGGCAGCGCCTTGGCGTTGCACCTCCCATCGGTGATTGCGTCGAATGATGTGGATGTCGTGCTCGAGTTGCCGACGGGCCTCCGGCCGACGATGGAGGAGATCGCGGCGGTGATGGCGGGACTGGGGTTCTCGAAGGAATCGGGGCGACACTGGGCACTCGGCAACTGCCTGGTTGAGTTTCCCGGCGGGGGTATCGAGGAGCCCGTCGCGCTGATCGGTACGGCGAGGGCACCGCTGCGGGTGCTCTCCCTCGAGGCGATGCTCGTGCAGCGGTTGCGCAGCTTCAAGAACACGGGCAGTACCGAGCACGGCATGCAGGCGGTCGCGATCATCGGCGCCATCGGGGACCGCCTCGATATGGGGTCGTTTGCGCCGATGGCGCGGACGGAGGACGTGGTCCGCGAGTACAACGCACTCCGGGTGCTCGCGCTTGGACATGATGCGCCGACGGTCACGGTGGCGGCGCTGCTGGATCTCTACTGGCGACTCCGCGCGCCGCGGGTGCAGGCGGAGCCAGAGCCCGCCGGTCGGGGGCACGCGACGGATGTCACGCCGGAACATCCGTCGCCGCCGGCCATTCTCGACGTTGACGAAGCACCCGGACTCCCGCATCCTGAATGAGCCATGAATCGCCTCTTTCCCACGACCGCCGAGTTTCTCGCTGACCTTGAGCGCCAGCGCGTCGAGACGCTGCCCGCCGTCGCTCGACTGGATTGGACGGGCGTGACGCGACCGCCACGCGATCCCGTGGAGCGTGCGTTCTTCGAGCGCCTCGGCATTCCCACGCGCGCCCGCGAGCTGGCGCCTGGGGAAGTTCCTCCAAGAACCACGCGATAGTCGGTACGCGACGGTGCGGGGCGCGCGATCGGCCCACCCCTCGTGGGTTCTTCGTCGCCAGACTGGGGGCGGATACCCGCCGTGGCGTCTGGTGTGCTCGCCTGCGGCGGCTGGGGAGGGCCTGCGGTCGTGACGGACTTCCTGCGGCTGAAGCACTGGGAGGTTCTCGCCACGCATGAGCAGGTGCACGGTCATCGGGTGGACGCACGCTTTGCCGACACGCCGGCCGCGTGCCTGAAGTGCGGCGCGGACGGCGCCCTGTACCGACACGGCGTGATCCGCCAGGCCGTGAACGACACGACGCACGCCGGGAAGCCGGTCGTCATCGACTGGCAGCGCCAGCGCTACAAGTGTCGGTCGTGCGGGGGAACGTTCCTGCAGCCCGCCCCGGATATTGACGACCGGCATTTGATGACCCGGCGGCTGGTCGAGCACATCGAGCAGTCGGTGCTTCGACGCACCCACGTGGCCGTGGCCGAGGAGGTTGGGGTTTCCGAGGGCACCAGCCGCAACGTCTTCCGTGCCTACGCCGAGCGGATGGAGGCCCGTCATGTGTTTCAGGCACCGGCGATTCTCGGCATCGACGCGCTGCATATCCGTGGTCGCGCACGGGGCGTGCTCACGAACATCGGCGACAAGCTGATCCTCGACTTCCTCGAGGACCGCACCCGCGATCTGGTCTATCGCTCGTTGCAGCGACTCGAGCACCGCGAACGGGTGAAGGTCGTGGCCATGGACATGCACCGTCCCTACCTCACCGTCACCAGGCTAGTGTTCCCGACGGCCATTGCGGTCGTCGACAAGTTCCACATCCAACGGCTCGCCTCTCAATCCCTCGACGCCCTGCGGAAGCTCGTTGGGAAGCGAGTCAGCCGGCGGCGGGGCGCCTTCATCAAGCGGAACCGGCATGTCTTGCTCGCCCGTCCCGTCCATCTCCGCGACGAACAGAAGCTGTTGTTGGCCGAGTGGCTGGCCGAGATCCCCGAGCTGCGGACCGCCTACGACCTCAAGGAGCAGTTCTACGACATCTGGGAGGAGAACACGGAGGCCGGGGCGCGGAACGCCCTCCACGCCTGGCGGGCTGCCGTGCCGCCCCAGCTCGCCCGGATCTTCAAGCCGCTGCTGACGGCGAGCACCAACTGGGAGCCGGAGATTCTCAACTTCTTCGCGACGCAAGGCGTCACCAACGCGTTCACCGAGGCGATGAACCGGAACCTTCGTGACGTCGACCGGGCCGGCCGGGGCTACTCCTTTGAGGCCCTCCGCATCAAGGCGCTGTTCTCCCACGGGGTCGTGAAGTACCGCCGCCCGGCTCGATTGGGCCTTCAGCGTCGCGACCTAGCGGCCAAGCAGTTGCCGGCGCATCTGATGCCGTTCGACCTCCCCGCGGCCCTCGGCATCCCACTTTCCACATTTGTGACCGCTCTCAAACAGCGACTCTAAGGAACTCAGGCTCGGCTTTATGCGGGAGGCACCGCCGGATGCGCCACTCGTCGCCACAACCGCCGCTCACCGCGCCCTGGATTGCGCATCCGCACGCCGCCGAACTGGCCGCCATGAGTGCGCTCCTGGATGAACAGCCTGCGCTGAGCGCGCGCGTTCGACCTCGAGGCCGGCAGCACCGCGCACCCGAAAGCGTGATTATCTGGCGGTCAGGTGGATCCCGGCAATCATGCAGCGCACCGACCCGCCCGCGCGCTCGATGGTTGGGACGTGCAGCGGCAGGAGCGTGGCACTCCGCTCGATCGTCGCCACCTGGGCGCGGGTCAGCGCCGCCGCGGCGCGGTCCGACAGGGCGAGCACCCGGTGGTGCGTTCCCGTCATCTCGAGCGCGTTGCCGGCGAATTCGCTGACCTGTTCGCGAGAGATGGGAATGACCGTGCGGCCGCTGTCGGCGAGCCGCGCGGCGATCTCATCGCGACGGCGCGGATCCGTGATGACGTCCAGGCAAACGAGCGCGTACTCGGTCGCGATGCTCATGATGACGTTCGTATGGTAGATTGGGCGCCCGTCGGCGTCGGCCGTCGCGAAGGCCATCGGTTCGTAGCCGAACATCGTGCAGAACCGCTCCAGCACGATGGGATCCGCCCGGTGCGAGCTGCTCACGTACGCCAGTCGCTCGAGATGATCGAGCACCATGGCGCCGGTGCCCTCGAGAAAGAGATCGTCGTGCTCGAGGCCCGAGAAATCCACCACCTCCTGCACGCGGTAGGTGGTCTTGAGCATGTCGATCACATCGGCGCGGCGTTCGCGTCGCCGGCTCGGCGAGTACATGGGGTAGATCGCGACCAGGCCGCCGTGATGGGTGGAGAACCAGTTGTTCGGGAAGACGGAATCCGGCGTCCCCTGCCCGCCGACATCCTCGAAGACGTGGATGCGCACTCCCTCGGCAGTGAGCCGGGCCACCGCCGCGTCGAATTCGGCGCGCGCCTGCGCCGCGACCGATGACGCGTCGGCGTGCGCGGCAGGCCGCTGAAAGGCGTTGTCCGCCGCCGTCTCGGGGTTCACCGAGAAATGATGCGGCCGAATCATGACACCTGCACTGGGCGCCTGCGCGTTGCGATAGTTCACGGCAACCTCCCCCTCTGTGGCGCTGCCGCCGCGTCGGAGCGCGGCGGCCGCCGCCGCGGGCCTACCTCGTCACCTGCTTCAGCACGCGTCCCGCCCGCTTCGCCGCGTCAGCCAACCGCGCCGGCGACGTGATGAACGAAACGCGGAAGAACCCCTCGCCGCCGTCGCCAAGCGCCTTGCCCGCGAGCACGACGACGCCTTCCTCCTGCATCAGCCGCTCCTGGAACTCGAGGGAGGCGACGCCGGCGGGCAGCGGCACCCACAGGTACATGGATGCCTTGGGCGCCTCGACCCTGAACCCCTCGGCGCGGAAGGCCGCCACCGCCGCGTCGCGGCGCTCGCGAAAGATCGCGAGGTTGCCCGGCAGCCAGTCGGCATGGCTCTCAAGCGCCGCCACCCCCGCGCGCTGCGCCGCCATGAACTGGCCGGTGTCGAGGAAGCTCTTCACGTTGCCGAGCGGCGCCGTGAAGTTCGCGGCGCCCGCCGCCCAGCCGAGGCGCCAGCCGGTCATGTTGTACGTCTTGGAGAGCGAGTGGAACTCGAGCGCCACCTCGCGCGCACCGTCAATCTCGAAGATGCTCGGCGCCACGTACCCGTCGAAGGTCATCTCGCTGTAGGCGTTGTCATAGACGAGCAGGATGTCGTGCGTGGCGCACCAGTCCACCACCTTCTTGAGGTAGTCGCGCGGCGCCACGGCAGCCGTCGGGTTGTTCGGGTAGTTCAGGTACAGGAGCTTCGCGCGCGCGCGCACGTCATCGGGAATCTCGTCAACGTCCACGAGGAAATCCGTGCGCGGCGTGATGGCATAGAGGTACGGATTCGCGTTGCTGAGCAGCGTACCGCCCAGATAGGCCAGGTAGCCCGGATCCGGGATGATGGCGACGTCGCCCGGCTCGAGGTACGCGAGCGCGAGGTGGGCGATCCCTTCCTTGCTCCCGATGAGGGGCACGAGTTCGCTCAGGGGATCGAATCGCTGTCCGAAGCGCCGTTCCATCCACGCGGCGGCCGCCTCGCGATAGGCCGGGAGGCCCAGCCCAAAGCCGTAGCGCGACATCGCCGGATCCCGCGCCGCGTCGACGAGCGCTTCCACGGCGCGCGGCGGCGCGGGAAGGTCCGCATCACCCGCCCCGAGGTCGATGACATCCATGCCGCGCGCGATGAGATCCCGCTTCTTTTGCGGAATGGACGCCAGCATGTAGGAGGGGAGTGACGCGAAGCGGGCACTTAGTCGAGGCATAGATCGAATGGCGGATGGCGGACGGCAGACGGCGGACGGCAGATTCGACACCCCAAAACTACACGCGCCGCCCGCAGGCGGCGCGTGGCACTTCAGGACGTCGGGGGATTGAAGCCAGGTCCGGTATCCACCCACGACCTGTAGTACTCCGTGTCCTCCGCGGGAAGCACCGCCTTGGCCACGTGGAGCGGACGGAACGAATCCATCATCACCGCAAGCTCGTCGGTCGCCTTGGCCCCGAGGCTCGCCTCCGTGCGGCCAGGGTGCGGACCATGGGGCAATCCGTCGGGGTGGTGCGTGATCGAACCGTACTCGATCCCCTTGCGGCTCATGAACTCGCTCGACGCGTAGAAGAGCACCTCGTCGGAGTCCACGTTGCTGTGCGCGTACGGCGCCGGCACGGCCGCGGGATCGAAGTCGTACGGCCGCGGGCAGAACGAGCAGATGACGAACCCGTCGCCCTGGAACGTCTGGTGCACCGGCGGCGGCTGGTGGATGCGCCCGACGATCGGCTCGAAGTCGTGGATGCTGAACGCCCAGGGATAGAAGAAGCCGTCCCACCCGACGACGTCGAACGGATGGTGGTCGAGCACCATCTCGGTGAGCCCGTTGTACTGCTTCACGATCACCGGGAACTCCCCCTTCTCGTCGAAGGTCACAAGCTCCGTCGGGCGCCGGAAGTCGCGCTCGCTGTACGGCGCCCCCTCGGCGATCTGTCCAAACTCGGTGCGATAGCGCTTCGGCGTGCGCACGTAGCCGCGGCTTTCCATGATCAGCATCTTCGCCGGCGCCGTGAATCGCCAGCGGTGCATGATGCCGCGCGGGAGCACCACGTAGTCGCCCGGCTTCACCGGCAGGAAGCCGAACTGCGACTCGAGCGTCCCTGCCCCCTCCGCGAGGTACACCACCTCGTCCGCCTGTGCATTCCGGAAGAAGTGCGCATCCGCGACGTCCGGCTCCGACCACAGCATCGCGATGTCGTTGTTGAAGAGCAACGGAATGCGATCGAGCGTCGGCGAGCCGCCCTTGGCAAGTTGGCGTGTACGGAAATGCCGGTGGCGCAGTGCAAGATCCGGGTCCTTCTCCCACGTGATGTCGCGCAGCCGGCGCACCGAGAGCACTGTCGTGGGCGGGTGGATGTGATAGAGCAGAGCGGACGGCCCCGTGAAGCCCTCGTTGCCCATCAGCTGCTCGCTGTAGAGCCCGCCATCGGGACGGCGAAAGGCCGTGTGCCGCTTGCGCGGTACCTGCCCGAGTGTGTGGTAGAATGGCACCTAGAGGTTCCCCCGCAGCGCCTGTTCGCGTTCAATGCTCTCGAAGAGCGCCTGGAAGTTCCCCTTGCCGAAGCCCTTGGCGCCCTTGCGCTGGATGATCTCGAAGAAGAGCGTGGGACGATCCTGCACCAGCCTGGTGAAGATCTGCAGCAGGTACCCCTCGTCGTCGCGGTCCACGAGGATGCCGAGTGCCTGCAGGGTGGCGAGATCCTCGTCAATCTTCCCCACGCGCGCCTGCAGCGTGTCGTAGTACGTGGTCGGCGTCTGGTTGAATTCGACGCCCCGCGCCCGCAGCGCCTTGACCGTGGCGATGATGTCGTCGGTGGCCATGGCAATGTGCTGCACGCCCGGGCCCTTGTAGAAGTCGAGATACTCCTGGATCTGGCTCTTCTTCTTGCCGGTCGCCGGTTCGTTGATGGGGAACTTGATGCGCCCGTTGCCGTTGCTCATCACCTTGGACATCAGCGCCGAGTACTCGGTGTTGATGTCCTTGTCGTCGAAGGTGAGGAGGTTGAAGAAGCCGAGCACCCGGGCGTAGAAGTCCACCCACGCGTTCATCTTGCCCAACTCGACGTTGCCCACGCAGTGGTCCACGTACTTCAGCCCCACCGGCGGCGGTGCGAACTCCGGCGTGACGGCCACGAAGCCGGGGAGGAAGAGGCCGTGGTAGTTGCGGCGCTCGACGATCGAGTGGATGGTGTCGCCGTACGTCCTGATCGCGGCGATCACCACCTCGCCGTCCGTGTCCTTCATCACCTCGGGCGGGTGCGCCGACTCGGCGCCGCGCTCGATCGCCTTCGCGTACGCGTCACGCGCGTCATCCACCCAGAACGCCAAATCCCGCACGCCGTCGCCGTGCAGGCGCACGTGGTCGGCGATCGGACCCTCCGGCTGCATCGGTGTCGTCAGCACGATCCGGATCTTGCCCTGCTGGAGCAGGTAGGACGCGCGATCGCGCACCCCGGTCTCGGGGCCTCGATACCCGAGTAACTGAAATCCGAAAGCGGCGCGGTAATACAGTGAGCTCTGCTTGGCGTTGCCGACGAACAGCTCGATGTAATCCGTCCCATTGATCGGGAAGGTGTCGTGCGGCTCGGTCGTGGCAGGCGCGGTCAGCGTGGCCATGGGGGGCTCCACGAGGGAAGGGACAGTGGCAGGGTTCGCCCGACCGCAATGTAATGCCAGCCACCACACGCCATCAAACCGCTGCGACCGCGCGTGCGTTCCGCCCCGCAACGCCGTGCCATACCTTTAGCATGGTGCTGCAGCGCATCCCTGCGCTCGCACGTGTTTCCCCAACTTGCCATTTCTCGCCAATGCCTGGCTTTTCGAAGACCGTGATCTCCCCCGAGGAGACGCTCAAGCTTGCGCCGGAGATCGGACGCCATCCGACGGCGCGTGTCTGGGTTTATCGCTACGCGCACGACACCGAACCGTGGATTCTCAGCATCGCCACCTACGCCCAGCCCGGCTCACGCATGCTGTCGCTGGGGGGATTTCGCATTGCCCCCGAGAGCCGCACCAGCATTCCGGGATGGAACCCCGATCACGAGGCCATTGACCTCGCCATCGGCATGGACGAGAAGGTCTACTGGTCGCGCCTGCTCAAGGTGGGAGGCCCGCACGTCAAGCGCGACTTCTCGCGCATCGTCGGCGGCAAGTGCGTCATGAAGCCAACGCCGGGTTCGCGCGTCGGCGAGCCGCACGACCGCGAGCTGCTCGATTTCGCGATCGCATGCTTCCATGATGTCGAGCACACGGGGTTCTTCCTCACCACGGGACAGGATCTCGGCCACGGCATCATGAGCGACGGCAAGACCGGCTCGCTGCGCTACCTGAACGAGCAGTACAAGGGCAGTGTCGTGGCCGACACGGGCGCCCCGACCGCCGAGGGCAATTACTGGATGCTCGTCGGCCAGTTGAAGGGGGCCGGCATTCCGCTCAAGGGAGCGGTGGTCGGGCTCATCGGCGCCGGCAACATCGGCCTGCACATCGTCGACCGCCTGCTGACGGACGGCGCGACACCGCTGGTGGTGGAGGCGAAGGCCGAGATTCGCGCCAGGCTCGAGAGCCGAGGCGTGCGGTGCTGGGACGCCGGCGGCAAGGACGCCTTCCTCGCACAGCCGATGGATGCGCTCGTGCTCAACGCCGCGGGCGGCTCGCTCGACACCGCCACGGTGGCACGCTGCGCCGCGAACGAACGGTTGCGCGTCATCAACGGCTCCGAGAATCTCGTCATGCCCGACCCGGCCGACGAGGAGGTGCTGCGGAAGGCGAAGAAGGTGTTCTGCCCCTGCGAGTGCGCGGGGATGATGGGCTACCTCACGGCGGCTGAGGAGTACCTCAGCCACCTGTCCGGCGATGCGTTCCGCATCGAGTCGATGTACGACGCGGCGCGCGCGCTCGAGGCGCCGGGCGAGCAGGCCACGCGGCATGTCATCGCGGGCGGCTACGCCCAGACGATGACGGAGGCAATGCAGCAGATCTACGGCTGAGCCCGCAGGCGTGAACCGGCGGCGTGAACCGGCGGCGCGCATCGCGAGGTGCGCGCCGCCGCGCCGTCCCCGACCTGTCAGAGGCTCCAGGGTGCCGGCGTGCGGTCCCACCGGTGCCCGCGCAGCAGTGCGATGTCCGGTGGCGCGAGCGCACCCCGCTCCACTGCGTCGACGTTCGCCCGCACGTGCGACGGGCGTCGCATCCCCGGAATCGCGGTGTGGACCGCCGGATGCGAGATCGCAAAGCGAAGCGCGGTCTCGGCCAGCGATCGATCGGCGGGGAGCGCCGCGCCCAGTGCGTCCACACGCGCTACCGTGGGGCCGAGGTTCTCTGGGCCGAAGTAGATGCGGCGGAAGTCCCCTCCGGGGAACGACGAATCGGCGCGCAATTGACCGGCCAGCGAACCTTCATCGAACGGCACGCGCGCGATGACCGCAACGCCGAGTTGCTGGCACAGCGGAAAGAGTTCGTCCTCGGGCGCCTGGTCGAACACGTTGTAGATCACCTGGACCGCATCCACCGCGCCCGTGCGCAGCGTGTCGAGACAGTTCCACGGCTCCCACCGGTTGACGCTGACTCCGACGGCGGTGATCAGTCCCTCCCGCCGCAGGTCGTCCATCGCGCGCTGCCAGCGCTCGTCGCGCGCCCAGCCATCCTCCCACACGTGGAACTGGAGCAGGTCGATGCGGGGCAGTCCGAGGTTTTCGAGTGATTTCTCGGCATACTCGCGGATGTGGTCGGGCGGGAAGCAGTCGTCGAGCGTGAACTCGCGCCGCGACGGCCACTGCAGGTTCCTGGGCGGCAGCTTGGTGGCCGTGTAGAGCCGGCGTTCGGGGTGCGCCCGCACGAGCTGACCGAGGATTCG
The DNA here is from genome assembly GCA_013822425.1 of Gemmatimonas sp. Lineage (GTDB taxonomy): Bacteria > Gemmatimonadota > Gemmatimonadetes > Gemmatimonadales > Gemmatimonadaceae > PNKL01. Next base: position 80,018 of record PNKL01000002.1, on the reverse strand, counting down.
CTCACTCGCGCCGCGGCCATAGCCCCAGGCCGTGTCGAAGAACGTCACGTCGGCGGCGACGGCCGCTTCGAGCGCGTCTCCGACGGCCTGCTCGTCGGTCCCCGACCAATTCGCGAGCCCCCACATGCCGTAGCCGAGCGGAGCGACGGGCCACCCCACGCGGCCGAAGGGACGGGTGTTCATGGCGCGGGAAGATGCGCCGGCCGCCCACGTCGGACAAGGGAGCGCTCAACAGGGAGCGCTCAACAGGGAGCGCTCAACGGGAAGCACGCAACTCGCTTGCCCGGCCGACGCCCCGCAACGATTTTCTCGGGATCGTATCCCGCGCACCCGGAGCGTATGCACCTGCCACGCCGCATTCTGGTGGCCACGAGGTCGCACGACGAAGTCGTCGCGGCGCTGCACGCCCGTCGCCCTGACCTGGAGTGCCGCGGCGCCGCGCACACCGACGTGACCGACGAGGATCTCCGGTGGGCGGATACCTACGTCGGCTTCAAGCGCCCGCCGGGCGCGGCAACGTTCGGCAGCGTGCGTTGGGTCCATTGCACGGGCGCCGGCGTGGACTCGTGGCTCGCGCCCCCGGCGCTCGAAGCCGCCATTCTCCTGACGCGCACGCCGGAGTCGTTCGGGCCGGCCATCGCCGAATGGACGGTGGCGCGCATCTTCGCCGTTCAGCAGCAGCTCGCGGAGCTGGCGGTCGCGCAGCGCGACCATCGGTGGGCGCCGCGCGACGCGCGGCGCGTGGCGGGCACGCGCGCCCTGGTCGTCGGTACGGGCGACGTCGGTGGCGCCATCGCGGCCGCGCTCGTCGCGGTCGGGGTCATCGTCACCGGCGTGTCGCGCTCGGGGAGTGCCGAACATCCGGCTTTCCGCACGATGCACGCCGTGGATGCGCTCCCCCGGCTGGTCGGCGACGCCGACTGGATCGTGCTTGCGCTCCCCGACACGCCAGCGACGCGCGGCCTGTTCTCGCAGGACGTGATGGCACGCTGCCGTGGCGCGGTGCTGCTCAACGCGGGACGCGGCTCGGTGGTGGAGGAGCCCGCGCTACCCGAGGCGCTGGACCGCGGATGGCTGCGCGGCGCCGCGCTCGATGTCTTCGCCGTCGAGCCCTTGCCCGCGTCGTCGCCGCTGTGGGACGACCCGCGCGTGATGATCTCACCGCATTGCTCGGGCCCGACGACGGTGGCCGGCGCCGTGGACGGCTTTCTCGAGTGCCTCGCCGACCTCGAGCAGGGGCGGCTGCCGCGCCGGGTGGTCGACCGCGACCGCGGCTACTGAGCGCGCGCTACAACTCGCGGCCACTCTTCCCCGAATCGACCGGCACCGGCTGCAACTGTCGCCGGTGGTCCGCGTCGGCGAGCAACTGGGTGACAAACCGCTGTCCCTCGCCCAAGCGCTCCACCTCGATAGCGACCGCCTCGATGCCGCGCTCGAGGTTCGACATGCGGTCGTTGAACTCGGGCGGCAGCGCCGGCGGCGCGGCGGAGCGCCGCCAGATACGGCGCGCGTAGGCGACGCTCAGGGGAAAGAGTAGCACGAGCGAGAAGCCCATCGCCATCGCGACGATCTCCTCCGGATCCGGCGCGTTGCTCGGCTTCTCCACGACCACGCCCGGAATCGCCGCCCGGTTGGCGACCTGCAGATCGGCCACCGCCAACTGCTTCTCGACGTCCGCGATGCGCGCATCGAGAACGGCGAGGCGTCCTTCCAATCCCTTCGTGTCTACCTCCTTGGTCGCCTCGGTGAGCTGGTCGCGGACGCTCGCGCGATCGCTCAGCAGCTCGTCCCGCTGATTTCGCAGCTCGCCGCGCGCGAGTCGCGCCGCCTCGTACATCTCGGTGGCGGTCGGCGCGGCGCGTCCAGGCGCGACCGGGGTCTGAGCTTGGGGGACTTCAACGGTGGCTTGTGGCATCGGGGCCTCGAATGGGACGTCGCGGGCTACCGGAGAAACTACGCATGGGGCCGGTGGGGCGTTTCGTGGCGGCCAGGCGATAAAATGGTTCAGGCCGCGCCGGAACGATGACAGACCGGTCCGCGTCGGCACGCAGATTGTCTTCCTCGCCCGGCCCACCCCCTTTACTCCTCCACATATGCCTGCTATACTCATCCATATGAGTCATCGCCTGCAAGTCCTCCTCGACGAGACGGAGTTCGCCGAGATCCGCCGCATCGCCCGACGCCACCGCATGACGGTGGCCGAGTGGGTGCGGCAGGCACTGCGCGCGGCCCGGCGCGACGAGCCGGCCATCGACCCGCGCCGCAAGCTCGCCGCCGTCCGTGAGGCGGCACGGCACGCGTACCCGACGGCCGATATTGACTGTATGCTCGCCGAGATCGAGCGCGGGTATCTCGGGAGCGAGCCGTGATCTTCGTCGACTCCAACATCCCCATGTACCTCGTCGGCGCGCCGCATCCGAACAAGGATGCGGCGCGCACCGCCATCGAGCGGAGCATCAGCCGCGGCGAACGGATGGTGACCAGTGCCGAGGTGATGCAGGAGATCCTGCACCGGTACGTGGCCATCCGGCGGCCCGACGCCATCCAGCCGGCGCTTGACGCCCTCCTCGGCCTGGTGGACGAGGTCTTTCCCATCGAATCGGCGGACGTGACCAACGCCCGCGACGTCCTCGCCACGCGCCCGCTGATGTCGGCGCGCGACGCCCTGCACGTCGCGGTGATGAAGCGGCGCGGGGCCGACACCGTACTGAGCTTCGACGCCGGATTCGATGCGGTGGCCGGGCTCGAGCGCCTGTACTGATGTCCCGTGAGGTCTTCGAACTGCCGCGCACCATCGTCCCGGCCGACATCGATGAACTGGGGCACGTCAACAACGTCGTCTACCTGCGCTGGGTGCAGGATGTCGCGATCGCGCACTGGTCCACCGCCGCCACGCCTGAGCAGCGGGCCGAGGTCGCCTGGGTCGCGGTGCGGCACGAGATCGACTACAAGCACCCCGCCCTGCCCGGCGACGCGATCCTCGCGCGCACCTGGGTGGGAACCGCGGATTCGCACCGCTTCGAACGGCACACCGAGATCCGGCGTGCGGCCGACGGACACCTGCTGGCGCAGGCGCGGACCGTGTGGTGCCCCGTCAACCGCGCGACCGGACGGCTCACCCGCGTGAGCGAGGCTATCCGCGCGACATTCTCCTCGGGTCCCGCGCAGCCGTGACCGCGCGCACCGCGCGCTGCCTCGTTCGGGCGGCCAGACTCGACAATGCGTCGGCGCGTCCTGCGTCGGCGCGTCCGGCGTCGGCGCGTCCGGCGTCGGCGCGTCCGGCGTCGGCGCGTCCGGCGTCGGCGCGTCCTTTCCGCAGCGGCGCGCGCGCTGCATCTTCTGCTGGCCCGCACCGCTCTTTCCTCACGCCGCCCGAACCATGACCTCTCGCGCGCTCGCAGTTCTCGTGACGTCCGCCGCCGTGCTCGCCGCTCCCGCGCTCGCCCAGCGCCGTCCCGTACCCCCGCCGGCACGCGCCCCGTTCGATGTCGTCGAAGCCACGATCCCCCAGCTCCAGGCCGCGCTCACCGACGGACGCCTGACATCGCGCGACCTCGTGCTCCTCTATCTGGCGCGCATCGCGACGTACGACAAGCAGATCAACGCGACAATCACGGTGAGCCGCACCGCGCTGGCCGAGGCGGATGCGCTCGACCGCGAGCGCTCGCAGGGCAAGGTGCGCGGCCCGCTGCACGGCATTCCGGTGGCGCTCAAGGACAACATCCACACCACCAACATGCCGACCACGGGCGGCGCGCTGGCGTTCAAGGACCTGGTGCCGCCGTACGAGGCGACGCTGACGAAGCAGTTGAAGGACGCCGGCGCCATCATCATCGCGAAGACCGTGATGACCGAGCTCGCCAACTGGGTGGCCGGCAGTCCCACGCCGATGCCCGCCAACTACAGCGCCCTCGGCGGCTACGGGTTGAATCCGTACGACCCGCGCCCCGATCCGCGCGCCGGGTTCAATGACGGGCGGCCGGCGCTGTTCACCGGCGGCTCCAGCTCCGGGATCGGCACCGCCGCCAGTTTGTGGGCGGCGAGCGTCGGCACCGAAACGTCGGGGTCGATCCTGAGCCCGACCAACCAGAACATGCTCGCCGGCATCAAGCCCACGGTGGGACGCATCAGTCGCTACGGCGTGATCCCGATCACCGCGGACCAGGACACGCCCGGGCCCATGGCGCGCACGGTCGAGGACGCCGCCATCATGCTCGGCGCCATGGAAGGGGCGCAGCCCGATCCCAACGACCCGGCGACGAAGGCCTGCACGCCCCCGCCGAACCGCGATTACCGCCCGCATCTCAAGCGCGACGCGCTCAAGGGCGCGCGCATCGGCATCCCGCGCGCGTCGTTTTACGAACCGGTCGTCGTGGCCGGCGCTGGACGTCCGCGCGGCGGACTTGAGCCGGCGCAGGCGGCAATGATGAAGGAAGTGATCGATCTCCTACGGAAGGAGGGAGCGGTGATCGTGGACTCGGCGAACATCCCGAGCATCGTCACCGCCGATTCGTCGAGGAACCTCCTGCTGTGGGGGACCTGCGGCGGCATCGGCCAGCGAAAGGGACACAACGCGAACTGCTCGACGGTGTTCGCCTACGGGATGAAGCGCGACTTCAACGCGTGGCTGGCCTCGCTGGGCAGCGCGACGCCCATCAAGACGCTCACCGACCTGCGCTACTTCAACCTCCAGAACGCGCCGCGCGGCGCCATCAAGTACGGACAGTCGCTGCTCGACATCTCCGATGAGCAGGACACCATCGCCGACCGGGCGAAGTATGAGGCCGACCGGGCCAAGGATGTCGATCTCGGTGGGACGCACGGCATCGCGCAGGTCATGCGCGAGCAGCAGCTCGATGCGCTGCTCTTCCCGGGTCCGTCCAGCGCGTCGATCGCCGCAAAGCCGGGGTATCCCACGGTGCTCGTGCCGTTCGGCACGATCCCCAACGCGCCGACCCCGGCCTTCCCTCCCGGTTTCGACGCGAAGCCATCGCCCTATGGCGTGAGCTTCACCGGGGTGGCGTGCAGCGAGCCGCGGCTCATCGAACTCGCGTTCGCGTTTGAGCAGGCCACCAGGAAGCGGGTGCCGCCGCCGCTGAAGTAGGTCGCGCCCTACACCCGCTTCCCGCCGCGGTACGCCAACACGCCGTCGTTGACGCTGTGCATGAGCAGCAGCGACTCCGGGTTGCCGTACCGCTTCATGAGGTCGAGCAGCACCGGCTCCTCCCCGCCCCACGGGTAGCCGAACACCACGTCGAAGTCATCGAGCGCGCGTCCCAGTTCGAGGTAGCCCGACGTGCCCTCGCCCAGCGTGCCGGTGCGCACCTCGCCGTCGGCCGCGCGGTACTTGTACCCCGCCGGGAAGAAGCTCCCCGCCACGAAGCGCGCCTTCGAGTCGAACCGCTGCGCGAGGTCGCGCGCGGTGGCCACCAGCGAGTGGTCGATTTCGATGCCGCACGCGTCGTAGCCGAGCAGGTCGGCCATGATGGTGATCACGCCGGAGGCGGAGCCGAGCTCGATGAACGTCAGCCCCGGCGCGCGGTGGGCGATCAGCGTCTCCTGCACCACCTCATACTCCGACGCGATGAACGCGTGAAAGCCGCGCTCGCGCACCGTGCGGTCGAACCGCTCGAAGAACTCCCACCCCGCCGCGCAGAGGTCGCGCAGGCGCGCACGAAGCGCTTCGTCAATCGCAGGCTGGGTCACGGGAGTTCCGGGTGCGCGGCGAACCGTCGAACGATACGGACAAGCTACTCGATCGGGGCACCCCGGACACGCACGCCGGCGGGGCCCGGCGGCGAAGGGCGGCTACCGACCCGGCTCCCCGGAGGCGACACTCCCCGGAGGCGACACCCCGGAGGCGGCGGGTTGTCATCCTCCGCGCGGGACAGCAAGTTTGTGGCACCCCTTTCCCCCCATCCATGCGACACTGCTTCATGTACCATGGCGGCTTCGAGCGCAACTTCGGCCGCGTCACCCCCGGGTTTTCATCTTTCGAGGGAACCGACGGCAAGGTCCACGCCATGCCCGCGTGGCCCGCGAGCGCCGACGGCCTCTGCTTCGGATACATGGAAAAGGCCGGAAAGAAGTTCTGCGTCGTGCGCGTTCGCTTCGGGACGGACGACATCGCGCTGAAGAACGAGCTGGTCATCGATCCAGGCCGTCACACGGGCTTCGGCCATCGCCTCGGACCCGAGCCCACGCTGGTCGAGGATGACGGCGTCGCGCTCACCCTGCTCGAGGACATCACCAAGAAGAACGCCGACGCGGCCGATGCGCTCCTCAGCATGCGCGCCCGCCTCAAGGCCGCAGCCAAGATCAAGTAGGGCAGCTCGAGCGGCCTGCGCCGCGGCATTGAACGACGAGAGGCGCGGGGGGACTGAGCCGACACGCTGGACTTTTTCACCACGAAGCGCACGGAACGGCTGAGGGCCACGGAGCACTGCTACTTCTTGGGGGAACAGCGAGCGTTACGCGGATTTTGCGTGACGAAACGTCGTTCCCCCAAGTGGTTGTAGTACTCCGTGGTCCTCCGTTTACCTCCGTGAGCTCCGTGGTGAAGAAGGGATAATCCGGATGGCCGCGCCTCTCGTCGTTGGCCCGCCTACCGGCAGCGCGGATACGCCGGGTCGTTGCCGGTGATGACCGGCCGCGTCTTTCGCGTCGCCAGCGCCATCATGATGTCGTGGATGAACCGGCTTGACCGCGCGGCATGCTCGTAATCGATGTACTGCGGCTCGTCGGTCGCCATGTGGTAGTCGAGCGAGTAGCCGTGCGAAAAGTACGTGACCGGGATGTCCTTGCGCACGTAGTTCACCTGGTCGCTGCGGCAGAAGCGGTTCATCGGGTTCGCGGTCACGTCCCACGACTTGTCGATGGCCATCACTTCCTTGCGCACGGCGTTGACGCTGTCGATCACGTCGCCGAACTCGCGCGACAGCCGGCGCGCGCCCAGCGTCTGGATGCTGGCGGGACCGCCGTACTTCACCTCTTCCACGCGCCCCTTGCCGAGCATGTCGATGTTGTGGGCGGCCACGATGTCCTTGAGCGGCACCGTCGGGTGGTCCACGAACCACTTCGACCCGAGCATGCCGGCCTCTTCACCCTGATGTGACACGAAGATGATAGAGCGCGCCGGCTTCCCGGCCGCGAACTGCTCGGCGATTTCGAGCAGCGCGACGGTCCCCGAGCCGTCGTCGTCGGCGCCGTTCATGATGGAATCGCGGCGGATGGGACGAATGCCGCGCGCGCGGGCGATGAGCGAGTCGATGCGGCGCTGCTGATCGGCGGTCGGGCGGCAGACGGGATCGTTGGCCCCCTGGCGCCGCGTCACCATGTTGACGGCGCGCGCCGAATCGTGGTCGATGGCGGCGACGGCTCCCATGTGGTCGTTGTGCGCGCCGAGGAGCACGTACTCCGCAGCGCGGGCCGGGTCGGCGCCAGGCTTGATGGCCACGACGTTGCGCGCCAGGGTGGCGGACATCGTCCAGTCATGGCTCCACTGCGCGGTGAGCGACTGGCCGCCGTCGCCGGCGGTCAGCTGGTCCACGCCCTTGCCGAAAAGCCGGGCAGCCACGGGACGCGTGATCGCCGCCGCCGCAATGGCCGCGGCCGCCGACGGCGCCGGCGCCGGCTGCATCGCGCCACGCTTCGTCCACGCGGCGGTCACCATGGTCGCCGGAATGACATCCTGGCTGATGAGCACCACCGCGACGGCGCCGGCGGCCTGGGCGCGCGTGTCGCGCGCAATACCGGCGGGGACCGGGCGCGTTGCCGGACGTGGCGTCGAGGCTTCGACGAGCGCCGCCGCCTGCGCACCGAACCGGTCGGGCACCGAGTCGCAGCGCAGCAGCGCGGGCACCGGCCGGGGCGCCGCCGGGGGCATCAGGAAGACCGCCACCTTGTCGCGAATCATCGCGGGGTCGAGCGCCACCGTGTCGCCCCACTGGCCGGCGAAGATCGTCGGCACGCCCGCGAAGTTTGCCTTGCCACCATTGGATCCGGCGGCGTTGGGGACGAGGGGCACCCAGTCCCTGCTGCGTTCCAGCGATACGCCGCCCGCCAACAGGATCGAGGACGTGCTGTCGTAGCCGAGCGGGCCGAAGGGCAGGACCTGAAAGTAGGTACCGTTGTCGCCGGCGGGCCTGAGCCCCATGCGCTTGAACTCGCGCGCGATGTAGTCGGTGGTCTTGTAGTTGCCGAGCTCGCCGATGCGCCGCCCCTGCATGGAGTCGTCCGCGATGCCGTAGAGCCGCGTGCGCAGGTCGTTCGCCGTGATGGCGCTGACGGTCGGGCGCGGCGCCCAGGTGGCCGGCCCCTCGTCGGGCCACACCACCTTCGACGCGGCGGACCTGGACTGCGCGGAGAGCACGCTGGCGGTGACCGCGAGCGCGATGACCGCGCGGGCAGTGAAGAAGGGACGGATCACGTGGAGTCCTCATGTGGTGCTGGCGAGCCGGGCGGATGATGCCGACCGACTGCCCATCTACGGAGGAAAGCCCGTCAGTGTTCAATGCTGACTGCGACTGGACCTTGTCGACGCATGGGGCATATGGGTACACTCGATCATGACGATCACCAAGAGACCCTCCGGACGCCGCCTGCACCTCCTGCTGGCCCTGGCCCTGTGCGCACCGTTGGCCGCCCGGTCGCAGGCCGTCGCTCCGCCCCAGCCGCTTCCCCCGGCGGCGCCCGACCCGCGTGCGCCGCTCTTCGTGAGCGTTGCGTGGCTGGCGCAGCACCTGAACGATCCGAATCTCGTGCTGCTGCACGTGGGGCCCGCGCCGGAGTACGCCGCGGCACACATTCCGGGCGCGCGACTCACGAGCGTCGCCGATCTCTCCATCGGTGACCGGAGCGGTCCCGGGCTCGGCGTCGAGATGCCCAGCGCCGATACGCTGCTTGCACGACTCGCCGCCCTCGGCATCTCCGACGATTCCCGCGTGATCGTCTACTATGCCAAGGACATGGTCTACCAGGCATCGCGCATCCTGCTCACGCTGACGTATGCCGGATTCGGCGAGCGCGCATCGCTGCTTGACGGCGGCATGGGGGCGTGGACCGCGGCCGGCCATGCCACGTCGGCGGAGACGTCGCGCGCGCGCGTCAGCGTGCTGACGCCGCTGCGGATCAGGAACTTCGTCGTGGACGCCCGCTACGTGCACTCGATGCTCGGCGCACCGGGCGTGGCAATTGTGGACGCGCGCGACACGGTGTTCTACACGGGCGCCCGTGCCGGAGGCAGCGCGCAGGCGCCGCAGCGCGCGGGACGCATCCCGGGCGCGAGGAGCGTCGTCTGGTCCACGCTGACCGACGCCAACTTCCGCATCCGGCCAGCCTCGGAGCTGGCGGCGGCCTTCGCCGCGGCCGGGGTTCGGCCGGGTGACCTCATCATCGGCTACTGCCACACCGGACAGCAGGCGAGTGCCATGCTCCTCGCGGCGCGCTCCCTCGGCTACCGCGTGCTGCTCTACGACGGGTCGTACCAGGATTGGTCGACACGGAGTGAGCTACCGGTGGAGACGGGACCAACGAGGCCAGACAACTGATTGAGGATTTGGACCTAGGACTACGATTCATGACTTCGATACAAGATAGCGACCAGCGATACGGCAATCGCTGGTCGCTGTCCTCAATCGCAATCTCTATCGCAATCCTAGATCCAAATCCTGAATCTTCATTTGACTCGAGCCATCTCCAACCGCGCGCCCTTGTCGTCCTGCACGCCCATGTACACGACGCCCTTGCCGAAGCCCGAGATCACGCGGCCGAACGGCAGCTTGACGCGGTCCACCAGCTCGCCCTTGGCGTTGATGACGTCGTAGATCGGCCCCGCGTCGCTCGGCTGCGTCGTGCGCACCCACAGGTTCCCGTCGTCATCGGCACGAGCCGCCCCCTGACGGAAGGCCGGCCGGTAGTCAGGCAGTTCCTTCGAACTTACGAAGTTGATGCTCGGCGCGGAAATCTGCTGGACGCCCTGCTGCGGCCGTCCGCCACCACCACCACCGTCGAAGCGCAGTTCGATGCGCATCGGCTGGCCGCCGGCCGCGCCGCCCAGCGCGGCGTTCGCGTTGTTGACGCCGCTCTGCAGGGCGCGGTTCATGTTCTCGCGCTGCTTCTCGGCCTCCACCCTGGCCGAGTCGATGAACTTCTCCTTGGCATCGTCGTCGAGGCGCTCCCAGTTGTACGGGATCTTCGGCGTCGACGTCCACGAGCCGTCGGAGTTGAGCCAGTCCACGTGGTAGTCCTTGCCGCGCACCACCGCGATACGCCCGTCGGGCATGAGCGCCCAGTCGTCCACCACCGGCATCGGGTTGGTCATCATGCTGATGCGCATGGCGCCGCGGTCGTCCTGCGTCATGCTCACCTGTGCGTTGGGAATCTTGAAATACGTCACGGTGTCGAGGGCGCGCGTGGCGAGGTTGACGCGGAAGATCGGCGCCGTGTCGGCCATCGTCGGCGCGCGCATCGCCTGTCCCGGCTGCGGCGGGCCGCCCAGGTTCATCCCGCTCATGTTCGGCCGTACGAAGCCGCGGTAGACAATGCGGCCCTGCGGGTCCACGCCCGGCGTGCCGAACGGCCCGCCAATCATGAAGTTCGCGTCCTGCGGCCGCGGCACCGCCATCACGCGCACCACTTCTCCGTGGCCGTCGATCACGAGCATGGAGAGCGACTGCGGGTCAATGAACAGCGACGAGTCACCCTTGTACGCCATCAGCCCGGCGATGCGGCTGCTATAGCCGTTCGCCGTGGCGGGCGTGGTGTCGGCGATCACCGACTTCAGCTTGAAGTCGGCGTCGAGCACGATGAGCTGCCGGCGCGTCAGGTCGTTGACGATGGCGCCGCCGCCCGGCAGTGGCCGCACGGCCGACACCGAACCCAGGAGGTCAGCGGGTGAGACCTGCGTGACGGGCCCGAGCGGGCGCACGGGCGGCAGGGACTGTTGCGCGGCGAGCGGCACGGCGAGGGCCGCCAGCGCGAGTACGGAGGAGAGTCGGAGTGACATGGATGCACGTTGAGGAAAGGGAGCAAACTGCGTCATCGCGAAATCATGATCTGCTGGACGCCCGGACCGCCCGCACCGCCACCCATGAACATGAACGGACCGCCCGCCGTGCCGCCCACCGTGGCGGAGCGGATGGACTGCAGGTACCACGGATCGAGGTGCGCCGCCACGAGCGCGGGGAGCTTGCGGCGCTGCGCCGGCGTCAGGACGTTCTTCACGCGTGGCGCCACCTTCAGCAGCTCGTCCACCGACGCCTCACGGGTCTTCTTGTACCGCGCGTACGCCTCGTCGTGACTGTAGTTGTCGGTCAACCCGGCCAGTTCCTTGATGACGGGCGCCCACAGGCGATTGAGCGTGATCATGTACGCGCGATTCATTGTCGCCAGGCTGTCGCCCTGCGCCGAGGTGAGCCGGAGGCTGTCGGTCTGGCGCAGGATCATCGCGAGCGGGTTGATGGTGACGCCACCGGCGCCGTACATGGCGTTGAGCTGCGCTTCCGACACCTTCTGCCCCGCGAGGCGGCGACCGCGGTCGAGCTGCTGCGTAAGCAGCTGCCGCTCGCGCGGCGGGCCGAGGTCGAAGCGCATCATCGCCGTCACGGTGACGGGCTGACGGATCATCGTCTGCGACGGTCTGGTGGAGCCGAACCGCTGGTTCACCTCATACTTGTACCCGGTGGACGGATTGAAGCCGCGCACGTACAGCAGCGTGGCGTCGGGCTGCACCGTCTGCCCCCAGCCGCGGAGGTTCTCCTCGCCGTGCAGCAGCAGGTCGGCCGCGCCAATGGGGTTGCTGACCTGGAACTGGATGTTCGCCCGTTGCGGGAGGTGGAGCTTGATGGGGTTGAACGAGACGCTCAGGAAGGCGGTGTGCGTCCACGGTCCCTGACAGCTGTTGCGATCGGCCAGGCGACCCCGTTGCGACTCGAGGCAGCGCTTGGCGCTGCCCGTCGATCTCCTGATGAGCGACTGCATCGCCGCGGCCAGTGCCGGGTCCACGGTCTTTGCGGGATCGGCAACGAACGCGCGGTCGTTGTAGAGCCCGTCGCCGTTCACGTCGCCCGCGACGCCCGGCGTGTACGGGGTGCCGGAACGCACGTTGCCGAACCAATTCACGCGGATGGCGTCGAAGAAGTTGTAGTTCAGTGAATACTGCACCTGGTGCTTGGCGGCGGCCGCGGACCGCGACCAGGCCACGGCACGCGGATCGCCCGTCGTACTCTGGAAGCCCCGGTACTGCTCACGCACGTCGCCGTACACGTAGCCGATGTTCCATCCGAGCTTGGAGTTGAACGTCATCGGCATCAGGCGCACCGAAAACTGCCTGGACTCCGACTGCAGGTCCGAGCGTGCCTCGTTGACGGCGTTGTACTCCGGGTACAGGCGCGACGCACGTGGCGCCGACAGGCCCGACACGGGATCGATGCTCGTCAGCGGAACGAAGACCGGACGCCCGCCCTCGCTCGCGAGCGTGAAGCGGCTCACCCCGGCGAAGTTGAGGTCGTAGTTGCCCGGCTGGTTCAGGTTCCGCGAGTAGGTGAGGTCCACGTTCGCCGTGTAGCGGCCATTCGCCACCGGGCCGTTCCACTGCAGGTTGCCGCGCACGCTGCGCGTCGCCTGCCAGTCCTTGGCGAAGAACGACACGTTGGGGGCAACGTTCGTGAACGGCGACGTCACCGATCCGTCGGCGCACGCCGCCGGCACGGAGGCCGGGTTGCTCAGCCAGCCGCCCCAATCCTGCGATGGCACGGTGGTGCCCACGCAGTTCAGCTGCTGCACGGCCGAGGCGAGACCGGTGTTGTCGAGCGCGGCGCCGAGGAGCGTCGACTGCGGCAGGTTCTGGAAGACGCCGACGCCGCCGCGGACGACCGCGCGGGGCCCGCGAATGGCGCCCTCGAAACCCGGGATTTGCGCGCCCTGTCCGTACTGCCACGAGAAGCCGAGCCGCGGGCTCACGTAGACGTGGTTCGGCGCGAAGCTGTTGTCGGCACCGAAGCGCCGCGCGAGGTCCGGGTTTTCCGTCGGCCCCGCGCTGAAGACATTGCCGTCCACGCGCACGCCGTACTGGATCTGCAGGTCGTTCGACTTGCGCCAGGCATCGCCGATGGAGAGGGCGCCCACCGTCTGTGCCCCGCTGCGCACCCGCGGCAAAAGCTGGCGCGAGAACGACGCCGCCCGCCCACTCTCGAGGTCGGCCAGCGACAGGAAGCTGAACGATCCCCGCCGGTTGGTGGTCTGGTCCTCGTCGAACGCGGCGCGGCGCAGTTCGGTCGAGAGCTTGATCCGGTGCTTGTTGTTCCGCGAGAACCACGAGAGGGTGTTGACGAACCCGAGAACCGAGTTGTCCTGCGCGTTGTCCAGGAACGTGCTGCCGCCGAACTGCACGGACCGAACGCCCGTCGTGCCGTCCGGCAGTTGCGACGTGACGCGCACGGTGCCGCTTGGCAGGTCGTAGTACGGATTCCCCTCGTTGCGCGACCCGCTGAGCGTGATGTTGGTCTCCGACAGGAAGCCGGACAGCAGGCCCGACTCGAAATACGCCGAGTGACGCCCCTGCACCCCGCCGTTGTAGCCGGTGCGTTCGCCGCTGTGTCCCGGCAACTCGCCGATCGAGCCGCCCACCGGCGCGCTGCGGTTGGCCGAGCCGTTGAACGTCAACGCGTACGCCGCTCCCGTGCGCGAGCCCGTCGGCGCGATGTTGAGGGTCGCCAGCAGCGAGCCGTTGTCGGTGTAGCGGTTGCTGACCGAGGCGCGCGGCGACAGCGGAATGCCCTTGGCGCGCAGGATGCCGAGGAGCCGCACGGCGGAGTCGGGGCTCATGCCGCTCGTGACAAGCCCCGTGGACGACGTGTTGAGCAGCGTCTGCAGGTCGTTGGCGCGGCGGCCCAACTGGTACGAGAAATTGTAGAAGGCCTCGTCGATCTTCACCGGCCCCGAGAGCAGGCCACCCAGCGACACGTTGGTGAACTGCTGGCCGAGCGCCTGCGCGGCGCGGTCGGTCCACTGCAGCGACGGCGCGTCGAGGTTGAGCGAGTTGGTGCGCGTCGTGAAGTTGTTGCCGGTGGGGGAGCGGATGTTGAACTGCGCCCCGGAGAAGCCACCGCGCGACACGTCGTACGGGCTGGTCGAGAGCGAACTCGAGACGCCGGCATCACGGGGAACGTCGGCGCCGCCGAACGAGCCACCGTTCAGCGTGGTCGCATTCTGGTCGGGCGTCAGGCCGAGCACCGAAAAACCGGACGGGTCGCCCGCCGTCCCCGGCACCAGCGTCACGCCGGGCAGCGACGCGGCCATTGCGGCGATGTTGCCCGCGTCGCCGGCCGAGACGTTGGCCGCCGCGACGTTGCGCTCGGTGCCCGAGATGTCGGGCTGGCGGTCGTCGCGCACCGCCCGCGTGCGCTCGCCGGGTGTCACGCGCACGGCCTCGAGCTCCGTCATCGCGCGCGACAGCCTGGCGTCGGCGATCAGGATCTCCTGGTCCGCCGTGCGCTTCACCTGGAAGCGCTTCATCGTGAACCCGATGGCCTGTACCGTCACCATGTAGTCGCCGTCCCCGTTGGGGAACGTGATCGTGAAGCGGCCGCTGTTGTCGGTGAGCGCGCGGCGCGTCACGTTGCCGCTCAGCGAGACGGCCTGAACGCGGGCCCCGGCAATGGCGACGGAGTCCTCGCCGACGACCCGCCCGCGAATGACATCGACGGATTGCGCGGACGCGACGGACGGGAGGCTCATCGCCAGTGCGACAGCGGCAGTGATGGCAATGAAAGGACAGACGCTCTTGAAGGGCATCGAGTAGAGTCAGCGGGTAGAAGTCCTGACCGAGCAGCGCGCATCGACCACACCGTTAGGACCGGACGGGCCGGCAACGGTTTACGCACTGACGCGCACAACCTTTCAGAATACGCAGGGACGCACGACGCTGTTTCCGCCTGCTGCCTACAGCGCGTCGCGCCCGTGCGTTAGCCAGGCCGTAGTCCGGCCGGCGGCCCGGTTATGCGGTCGTCGCGACCGCCGGCTCCTCGACGTACGCCGACGTGGCTGCCGGCTCCTCGACGAGCGCCGACGTGGCCGCCGGCTCGCCCAACAGGTACGCCAGCACCTCGGCCGCACTGTACGACGTGCGCCCCCGCGCGACGTGCGACAGCTCGATCACGTAGTCGCCGCTCGTGATCATGGGCGGCTCCACCTTGCCGTTCTTGCGCAACTGCCCGAGTCCGATCACCGCCATGAGCCCGTTGCACAGGCAACGGCGTCCCACGGTGTCCTCCTCGGTCCCGCCGGAGTTCGTGTACTCGCGCACCGGCGCCGCGGAACAGCGATAGACGAGGCGTCCGTCCTCGCGCAGCGCGGCCGTGCGCAGGTAGCCCAGGTCGCAGCAGCGCTCGCGCGTGTCGTCCTGCTGCGCGATGGAGGGCGTGCGGACCACCTTGAACGGAAAGCCCGTGGGCGACGCGCGCGGATCGGTGAAGATGCTCGCCCGCCCCTCCGCCACGTCCGTCAGCACCTGCCGCTTCACCTCGGGGGCGAAGCCCGATTCATCGCTGTACGCGAAGGCCGTGCCCACCTGAATGCCGGCCGCGCCCTCCCGCAGCGCCTGCTGCAGTCCGTCGGGAGACCCGAAGCTCCCCGCCAGCCAGAACGGGACGCCCAACTCGCGCATCGCCGCCAGGTCGCATGCGTCCCGCTCGCCGTAGATGGGCTCGCCCCGCTCGTTCAACTGCAGGGCGCCGCGCGGCGGCGCATTGTGCCCACCGGCGGTGGCGCCCTCGACGATGAAGCCGTCCACCTTGCCGGTCGCCTTCCGCGACAGGTTCGTCGCCAGCGTATGCGACGACACAATGGCGTAGAACTGCGGACGCTTCAGCGCCACGTCGGTCATGCCGTGCTCGGCCGGGTCGAAGGACAGCGTGAACTGCTGTCCGGCGGCCTGGTCCACGTCGAGCTTGAGCACGGCAGGCGCCTGCACCGCAAGCGCGTCGAGCGCGCCGGGAATCTCGCGGGGAATGCCGGCGCCCATGAGCACCACGTCCACGCCGGCCAGCATGGCGCCGTACAGCGACGGCAGCGTGGGCATCTGCACCTTGGTCAGCAGGTTGATGCCCACCCGTCCGCCGTGCCCTTCCTTGGCCAGCCAGACCTCGACGTAGTTGGCCGCGATCGTCACCTGCTCGCGGAACTTGCTCACCGCCTGCTTGTACATCGGCAGCGATGCATACGGCTCGTCGGGCGCACGGCCGTGCGGCTTGAAGTACTTGCGCAGGATCTCGGTGGCGACCTCGGGCTTGGGGAAGTTCGCCAGCGCCCGGCGGATCGCGCCGCCCGGATCACCATCCTGGAGCCGTCTCACGAAGACGGAATCGAGGGCGGTCCCGGAGATCACGCCCAACTGCCCGGCGGCAGCCACGGCACTCGCCAGTTTCCAATTGGAAACGGCAATGCCCATGCCTCCCTGAATGATCAGGGGAAGTGCCGCAACCGTCATGAGGCTCCTCGGCAGCGAAGTGCAGGGCCGCCCGCGACGGCGGCGACGTCTGGAAACCTTCTGGTCGCGGTGCCCCCGCGCAGTACGCTGCGCCTGCCCGGGAACATCTATGTAAAATGACGGAAGCCGGGCTTCCTGTCCACCGGGTCCGCTACTTGAGAGCGCTTCGCAATCTGCCCTTCGGGTGCGCTACGGTGCCAGTATCAGCGCCCGGTCGCGGAGTTCCAGCCGCGACGATACCTCGGCCAGGGCGTGGTCGAGATCGCACCACAGGTCGCGCGCGTCCTCCAGGCCAACGCTCAGTCGAAGCAGTCCCGGACCCACACCCACGGCCTCACGCGCCTGCTGATCCACGACGCGGTGCGTCAGGGCCGCTGGCGGCTGGATGAGGGAATCCGTGGAGCCGAGGCTCACGGCCGGCGTGATGATCTCGAGCGTGCCGAGGAAGTCACGCATCACGGCCGGATCCTCAGTCGCCAGCTCGAACGAGAGCACGCTGCCAGGACCCTGCATCTGGCGGCCGAGCAGCGCGCGCGGATCCTGCCCGGGCAGTGCGGGGTAGCGCACACCCGCGACCCGCTGGTCATCGGCGAGCCTTTCCGCCAGCAGCGTCGCGGTGGCCTGGGCACGCTCCACGCGCAGCGCAAGCGTGGGGACGCCGCGGTGCAACAGGTATGACGCGAGCGGATGCAGCAACCCCCCGGTGGCGGCGCGCACATGCTTGATGTCGCGCACCAGCGCGTGCGGTCCCGCGACCACACCGGCGAGGAGGTCACCGTGTCCGCCGAGGAACTTCGTGGCGCTGTGCAGCACGAGGGCCGCGCCGAGCGCGAGCGGCCGCTGCAGCACCGGCGTGGCGAAGGTCGAATCCACCATCACCGGCACCGAACCCGCCTGCCGCACGACCGACGTGATGTCCACCAGTTCCAGCGTCGGATTCGCCGGCGTCTCGATGACGACGAGGGCGGTGTCGGGACGCAGCGCTTCGGCGATGGCGTCCTGCGTGGTCCACGTCACGGCCATGCCGAGCATCCCCGACGTGAGCAGGTGGTCGGCGGTGCCGTAGATCGGACGCACCGCGACGACGTGCGTGCCTCGCGACTTGGCGGCGAGCAGCACGGCACTGAAGGCGGCCATCCCCGAGGCGAAGGCGGCGGCGTCTTCGGCCCCTTCGAGTTCGGCGAGGGCGCGTTCGAACCGGTCGGTCGTCGGATTGAAGAGCCGCTGGTAGATGAAGCTCCCGTCGATCGGAAGGTCCCCGGCGACGAGACTGTCGAACGAGCGCGCGGCGATGTCGAGGTCGGGTGTCGGGTAGGTGGAGCTGAAGTCGAGTGGCGGCGCGTGCACGCCCAGTTTCATGAAGTCCTGGCGCCCGGCGTGGACCGCACGAGTGGCGAAGGCCTTGTCCATGGTCAGCTCCTTGTTCTGATTTCTAGTGTTATATTAGCACTATCCTCCAGACAAACCGATAGATGACGAATAATATTCGGAAACACCCCGATCCGTCACTTCTCGACCGAATTGACCGCGATATTCTGGCCTACCTGCAGCACGATGCGCGGATTTCGAACAAGGAGCTCGCCGCCAAGGTGGGACTCGCGCCGTCGAGCTGCCTGGCGCGCGTTCGGCGGCTGGAGGCGTCAGGAGCGCTGCTCGGCTACCACGCCGAGGTGGATCCGCGCGTGCACGGCGTCACGCTCGAAGCATTCATCGCCATCCGGCTGGAGAAGCACGCGCGCGCCGCCATCGCCTCGCTCGAGCGCCACCTTGGCACGCTGGCCGAGGTGCGCGGCGTGTTTCATGTGGCCGGCGCCAACGACTATCTGGTGCACGTCGGGGTGCGGGACGCGCAGCACCTGCGGGACTTCGCGCTGTCGGCGTTCGCGACGCGGCCTGAAGTGGCGCATATGGAGACGTCACTCATCTTCTCGCACAAGAGGAATCCGAGGTTCGGCACGGATCCGAGATAGGAAGAGCGCAGGCCCTGTCGCTGTCCGCCGGCAATCACGACTGCTGCGCGTGAAGTCGATGGCGCGTGCGAGAATTCGATGCTGGGCCCGGCAAGGGCCTGTCCTATGTTCGCTCCCGACTCGTAGCGCGTGCAGCGCAGTGCGCGCGTCGCCCTCTTGCACGAATGGTGCGGGGCCCGGCTCGGGTGGCGGAACTGGTAGACGCGCGCGGCTGCGAACCGCGTTTCCTAACGGGAGTCCGGGTTCGATTCCCGGTCCGAGCACGGTCGAGTCGCCACGGTCGAGTCGCCATTGACCAAACGCGCCGTTTCACGCAACTTTAAGTCCTCGTTAGGGAACGAAGTTCGCAACGGACACGGGGCAGGCGCTTTCACTGGCGCTGCCCCGTTTCTGTTTTCTGGCCGACACGATTGCCTCTGACGTTCTTCGCTCGGCGAACGCAACCATGCCCATCGTCTGGTGCAGGTCAGGTTCGACGCTCCGTATCAGCGCCGTATCGCGCACCGTGGACGGAAAGCCGCACTACGACAACGACCTGAACTTGGCGATCGCCTTGCGCGTGAACTCGCTCACCACCAGCTCCCCCGACGTCGCGGCGCGTTCTTCGAGCAGTTCCTCCCAAACATCCGTCCCCTCCCAGAGCACGCGCTTGATGGCGCGCACGGCCTCCGGGTTCGACGCGGCGAGCTGCTGCGCGCGGGCGGCGACCGCGAGGTCGAGCGCGTTCGCATCGGCGACGACCTGGGCGTACAGGCCGTGCCGTTCGGCCCAGGCGGCGTCGCGCCAGTCGGCGTCGAGTGCCATCGCGCCGTACGCGCCCAGTCCCATCTTGTGCACGATGACCGGCCCAACGACGAACGGACCGATGCCGACGGCCAGTTCGCTCAGCTTCAGCGACGCCTTCTCCACCGCGACGGCGTAGTCGGAGGCCGCCACGACCCCCACGCCACCGCCGACGACCTTGCCCTGCACGGCGGTGACGATGGGCACGGGAGCACCGATCATGGCCACGATGACGCGGGCGAAGCCGAGGAAGAACTCGCGGCCCGCCTCGGCGTCGCGGATGCTGGCCAGCTCGTCGAAGGATGCGCCGGCGCAGAACGCCCCGTGTCCTTCGCTGCGCAGCACGAGCACGCGAACATCGGACCGCGCGCCGGCGTGTTCAATGGTAGAGGCCAGCGACCGGAGCAGCGTCCCCGGCAGGGCGTTGCTCTTGGGATGGCCAAAGCGGATGGTCGCGATGCCCCCATCTTCGCGGAGGTCCACGGAGCCGTCGGCTGAAAACTGGGAAGTGGTCGTCATGGCGGGGCGGGTCGTGATACCGAAAGAAGGGCACGCGCAGTAGCTTGGGACGTCACCCAAGATACGATGTCGGAGCGTCCCGCGGCTCCCGCAGGAACCCAGACCGTCACGAGGCCCCCCGCATGACGACCATGCCCCCGGTTGCCGACGATTCCGCCCGGCTCGCCGCCTTTGAGGCGCGCATCGCCGCGGATGAGTCCATCGAACCGAAGGACTGGATGCCCGAGCGCTATCGCGCGCAGCTCATCCGGATGATGTCGCAGCACGCGCATTCCGAGGTGGTGGGGATGCTCCCCGAGGGGAACTGGATCACCCGCGCCCCCTCGCTGCGCCGGAAGATGATTCTGCTCGCCAAGGTGCAGGACGAGGGCGGGCACGGCCTCTACATCTACTGCGGCACCGAGACGCTGGGCGTGGACCGGCACGACCTCGTGCAGCAGCTGCTCGATGGCAAGGCGAAGTACTCCAGCATCTTCAACTACCCGACGCTGAGCTGGGCCGACATGGGCGCCATCGGCTGGCTCGTGGACGGCGCGGCGATCGTCAACCAGACGATGCTGGCCAAGGCGTCGTACGGCCCGTACGCCCGCGCGATGGTACGCATCTGCAAGGAAGAGAACTTCCACAAGAAGCAGGGCTACGAGATCATGGCGACGCTCGCGCGCGGCACGTCGGCGCAGAAGGCGATGGCGCAGGAGTCGCTGAACCGCTGGTGGTGGCCGTCGCTCATGATGTTCGGGCCGCACGACAAGGACTCGTCCAACAGCGACGAGCTGATGCGCTGGGGCATCAAGCGGAAGAGCAACGACGAGCTGCGGCAGCGATTCATCAACCTGACCGTCGCGCAGGTGCAGGCGATCGACCTGACGGTGCCCGACCCGGACCTGCGCTTTGACGAAGCGACGGGCAATTGGCTGACCGGCCCGATCGACTGGGACGAGTTCTGGCGCGTGGTGAAGGGGAACGGACCGTGCAACAGCGAACGCCTAGGCGCGCGACGGAACGCCCACGCGGAGGGACGATGGGTGCGCGAAGCGGCTGTGGCGTTCGCAGAGAAACAACAGAGAGACAACAGAGAGGCAACAGAGAAACAACAGATGGGGACGCCCTTGGGCGACGGCGCATCGGCGTAGGAACCTCTGCCGTCCGCCGTCCGCCGTCCGCCGTCTGCCGTCCGCCGTCTGCCTTTGGCCGTCCGCCGTCTGCCGTCCGCCGTCTGCCTTTGGCCGTCCGCCGTCTGCCGTCCGCCTCTACCATCTGCCATCTACCACCTACCGTCAGCTCCAATGAACACCACCGATCGGTCCTGGCCCCTCTGGGAAGTCTTCACGCAGGGCACGGACGGCGCGCCGCACCAGCACGCGGGCTCCGTGCACGCAACCGACGCCGAGCATGCGCTGCAGAATGCGCGCGACGTGTATGCGCGCCGCAACGAGGCCATCAACCTGTGGGTGGTGCCGAGCGCGGCCATTACGGCGTCGACGCCGGATGACGTGGGGCCGTTCTTCGACCCCGCCAACGACAAGGCATACCGCCACCCGCAGTTCTACAAGGTGCCCAAAGGGGTCAAGGTCTTCTGATGAGTTCCCCGCACCCCGCACTCGTCCCCGCCCTGCTGCGCATCGCCGACGACCGCCTGATCCTCGGCCATCGCACGTCCGAGTGGTGCGGCCACGCCCCGATCCTCGAGGAGGACATCGCGCTCGCCAACATCGCCCTCGATCTCATCGGGCAGGCCAACCTCGTGCTGCAGTACGCGGGCACCGTAGAGGGAGCGGGGCGCGACGAGGACACGCTCGCGTTCTTCCGCGAGGCGATCGAGTTCCGGAATGCGCTGCTCTGCGAACTGCCGAAGGGCGACTTCGGCGTCACCATCGTGCGGCATTTCTTCCATGGACTGTACAGTGTGCTGCAGTGGGACGCGCTGACGCGGTCGACCGACCAGACGCTGTCGGGCATCGCGGCCAAGGCGCTGAAGGAGAGCCGCTATCACGTGCGCCACGCCGGCGAGTGGGTGATCCGGCTCGGCGACGGCACCGAGGAGAGCCATCGGCGCGCGCAGGAGGCGGTGGACGCGCTCTGGCCGTACACCGGCGAGCTCTTCATGCAGCCGGCCGACGAGGCGGAGCTCGTGGGTGCCGGCGTCGCGACCGACGTCTCGCTGCTCGAGCCGTCGTGGCGCACCCAGGTGGACGAGGTGATGCGCCGCGCCACGCTGCGCGTCCCCGATGGCGTCTGGATGCAGCGCGGCGGGCGCGACGGCCGGCACACGGAGCACCTGGGCCACCTGCTGGCCGAGATGCAGATCGTCGCACGGTCGCACCCGGGGGCCCAGTGGTGAAGGCGTTGACACGCGAGCAGGTGTTCGCCTGGCTCGACGAGGTGAAAGATCCGGAGGTTCCGGTGCTTTCCGTGGTCGAGCTTGGCGTCGTCAGGGATGCCATCATCAGCGACGACGGCGGCATCGCGGTGACGATCACGCCGACCTACAGCGGCTGTCCGGCGATGCGCGTGATCGAGGAGTCCATCCGCGACGCCTTGCTCCTGCACGGCGCGCCCCGCGTGACGGTGACGACAGTCTTCACGCCGGCGTGGACCACCGATTGGATTCCCGACGCGGCCAAGGCGAAGCTCGAGGCCTACGGCATCGCGCCGCCCGGACGGGCGCAGGTGGATGACGAGCTCGTGCCGCTGCGGCGCTCGGTCGGCGGTCCCCGCTGCCCGTTCTGCACATCGGCGCGCACGACCCTGCGCAGCGAGTGTGGGAGCACGGCCTGCAAGGCGCTGTGGGTGTGTGAGGAATGCACGCAACCGTTTGAGCAGTTCAAGGCGATCTAGCGCCCGGTGCGGCGCCGCGGGACAGCCGCGGGACGGCCCCTTGTGACGTGGACGCCACAGCCGTAGTATCTTAGTATTGAAGCATCGCAGATCGACTGGCCTCCATTCCAGAGGTGTCTCCATGCCCCGCCCCCCGGTGCTGGCTGTGCTTGCGTTCGCCTGTCTCGCTGCCGGCTGCAAGGCGTCCGAACCCACGGAGCCGTCCCGCTCTTCTGGCGGAAGCAGCACGGCACTCTCGGTGGACGTCACGATGCCCGGAACGTCGTTCCGGCCAAATCGCATTGATATCGCGCAGGGCGGGGTGCTCCGGTTTGTCTTCAGCGCGCTGCCGCACGACGTGCGGTTCAGCGGTGCATCCGCGCCGGCCGACATCGCGGTCACGTCGAACGCCACGGTCACACGCACGTTTCCCGCGAAGGGAACGTACAGCTTTCTCTGTTCCCTGCACGCCAACATGAGCGGCACGGTCGTGGTGCACTGAACGCGCCGCGTCGGTCGCAGGTCGTTCATCGTTCCTCGTCCCCCTTCCCCCCGAGGCCCCCCATGCGTGCTCGTGCCGTCCTTCTCGTTGCCGCCACCACCCTTGCTGCCGCGGTCGCCTGCAGCGACAACAAGTCCACCACCGCTCCCGCCCCAAAGTCGAACCTCGTCACCTTCAAGGCGACGCTCAACGGCGCCAGTGAAGTGCCGGCCGTCGCGTCGACGGGCTCGGGGACCTTCACGGCCACGCTCGACACGGTCACCCAGGACTTCATCTATGATCTGACGTTCACCGGCCTGACGTCGGGCGTCAACAACGGGCATATTCACGGTCCCGCTTCGCCGACCGCCACCGCCGGCACGACGATCAACTTCAATACACTGTCCGGCGCCACCTTCAGCTTCGGCCAGACCAGTGGCACGGGGCGCGGCATCGCACGGCTGAACACCGCCTACCAGATCACGGCAACCATCAACGGCGATTCGCTGCGGAAGCTGCTCTTCGCCGGACTGACCTACGCGAACATCCACACGACGCAATTCCCCGGCGGAGAGATCCGCGGGCAGATACTCAAGCAGTAACGGCGCCCCGCGCCAGCGACCCGTCGTCCGTGTCCGCCTGCCTGCGATCGTTGGGCGCGGTCGTCGCGCTCTCCGGCGCGGGCGGGCGAGTGACGGTTCACACCGCCAGCAGCGCCTCGATGCGTTCGCCGATCCGCTCCACCGTAGGCACGATCGCATTCAGCAGGTCCGTGTGATACGCGACGGGAATATCCGCCGGCGCCAGCCGTTCCACCGGCGCGTCGAGGTGCCAGAAGGCCTTGCTCGCCAGCGTGGCAGCGATCTCCGCCCCAAAGCCCGCCGTCAGGTTGTCCTCGTGCACCACGAGGCAGCGCCCCGTCTTCTCCACGGATGCGAGCACCGCCGCCTTGTCCCACGGTGACACGGTGCGCAGGTCGATCAGTTCCACCGCATCGCCGAAGCGCTCCGCGGCCTCCGTGCACCGATGCACCATTGCCCCCCACGTCACCACGGTGATGTCGGCGCCCTCGCGCACCACGCGCGCGCATCCGAACGGCAGCACGTAGTCGTCGCCCGGATACGGCGCGCTGCCGTCCGAGGTCATGAGCAGCGAGCGATGCTCGAAGAAGATGGCCGGATCCACACCGCGCATCGCGGCGCGAAGCAGGCCCACCGCGTCGGCGGCGTTGGACGGCATCGCCACATACCAGCCGTACGCATGCGCAAAGCGCACCTCGTCGCTGAGCGAGTGCCACGGGTCGCCCACGTCCTTGCCGAAGCCGCCGGGCATCCGCACCACGACCGGCGCGGCGAAGCGGTTCCGCGTACGCCACCGCATCGTGCCGAGGTTGTTGAGCTGTTCCGCGGCGGGGTCGGCGTACTTGCGGAATTGGATCTCCGCCACGGGCATCAGGCCGGCGATCGCCATCCCTGACGCGCGCCCGATGATCCCCTCCTCCGACAGCGATGTGTCGAACACGCGCGCCCGGCCGTGCTTCTTCTGCAGCCCCTCGGTGACGAGGTGCACGCCGCCCTTGCGCCCCACATCCTCGCCGAAGACGAGCAGGCGCGGATTCGCCGCCAGCTCCACGTCGAGCGTGCGGCGGATCGCCTCCTGGAAGCGCAGCACGGTACCGCCCGGCGTCGGCGTGTCGGTGCCGCGCAGTCGTGCCCGCTCGGCCGCCGGCACGCCGCCCATCACCGCTTCTTCTTCGTCGCCATACACGAAGCGCGACACGTCGGCCGCGCTGGGGGCAGGTCGCGCGCGCGCGGCGTCCACGCCCGCGCGCACCTCGTCTTCCACCTCGCGAACCAACTCGTCCCATGCGCGCGCCGTCATCAAGGCCGGCACCAGGTATGACTTCAGTCGGGGAAGCGGATCGTGCTTGAAGTCCTCGGCGATTTCCGCGTCGGTGCGATAGCCTTTCTGGTTGTCGGGACCGGAGTGGCTGTTGAGGCGCGGGACGGTGAGGTGGACGAGCGCGGGCCCCGTACCGGCGCGCACATGCGCCACGCACTCCGCCAGCAGCCGCGCCGTCTCGTGCGGATCGGTGCCATCGCCGTCGCGGACGAACAGCTGGCTGAACGACGCCAGGTTGCGCGCGATGTTCGCCCCGGGGGTCTGCATCGCGCCGCGCACCGAAATGCCGAGGTCGTTGTCCTCGACGTAGAAGAGCATCGGCAGCGCGAGCGTCGTCGCCATGGTCAGCGCCGACCAGAAGCCGTTGGTCGCCACCGACGCGTCGCCACCCAGCACCGCGCCGATGGCGCCGTCGAACGACGCGTCCTTCAGTACGTCGCGATGATACGTGATGGCCTGCGCCCAGCCGGCCACCGGGGTGTACTGCGATCCGACGTCGCCGGCCATCGGCAGCACGGTGCAGCCACCGTCGGGACGCGGGAGGTTGCAGACGACGCCGATGTCCCGGCCGTCGCTGAAGCCGCCGGAGCGCCCGAGTGGGCCGGCGTGCGCATCCTCGATGCTGAGCCCGAGCGAGAGGAGCAACGGCCGCGAGCGGTAGTACGCGCCCACGGCGTCGTGCGTGCCGGTCAGCAGCGAGCCGAGGATCACCTGCGCCACCTCGTGTCCCTTCGCCGAGAACTGGTACTGCACCAGATGCTCCTTCGGCGTCGTCGCTTTGGAGCGATTGAGCAGCTCCTCGCGGTCGTCGAGGGTGCGGGACGCAAGGGCCGTCCGGGCGATCCGGACCCAGTCGAACCGCGGATCGGGCGTGGTAGCAGATTTGGCGGCCATGTGCGGGAAATATCGGGGCCGCGACGGGTGGCCGGAAGCGGCGGCGCCGCGGCATTATTGTACGGGTTGCCTGCATGGCGTGGTCGCGATTCCCCGGACGAGCCCGCCCCCATCCGTCTACCATCTACCGTCCACCATCTACCATCTGCCGTAATGCCCCCCCTAGTTGTTTCGCACGACTCCGGCGTTGCCCGCCTGACACTGAACCGCCCCGACGTGCTCAACAGCTTCACGCGCGAGCTCTCGCGCGCGGTGCTGGATGCGCTGCGCGCCGCGGCGGCGGATGACGCGGTGCGCGCCGTGCTGCTCACCGGCGCCGGACGCGGCTTCTGCGCCGGGCAGGACCTCGCCGAGGCGATGCCGGCCGAGGGCACCATCCCCGACCTCGGGGATTTCGTGCGCGAGACGTGGAATCCGGTCGTCAGCGCCATTCGCCACCTGGAGAAACCGGTCATCTGCGCGGTCAACGGCGTGGCGGCCGGCGCGGGGGCGAACCTCGCCTTCGCCTGCGACATCGTCTTCGCCGCGAGCAACGCGACCTTTGTGCAGTCCTTCGCGAAGATCGGTGTGATGCCGGACAGTGGCGGCACCTTCATTCTGCCCCGCCTCGTCGGACTCCACCGCGCCACGGTGATGACGATGCTCGCGGAGAAGCTGACCGCCGAGCAGGCGAAAGAGCTTGGCCTCGTCTATCAGGTCGTGGCGCCGGAAACTCTGGTCGAAACGGCGTTCGCCACGGCCGCCCACCTCGCCACGCAGCCGACGCGCGCGCTCGGGCTCATCAAGCGCGCCTTCAACCACTCGCTCGGCGTGGATCTCGACGCACAGCTCGCGTACGAGGAGGAACTGCAGCGCGAGGCAGGACGCACGGCCGACTACGCCGAAGGGGTGCGCGCCTTCCTGGAGAAGCGCGCCCCGCGCTTCTCGGGCAAGTGAACGGCATGTTCGACGTGTCGACGACGGTTGGCGTGGTGGGAGCCGGCGCCATGGGGCGCGGCATCGCGCAGGTGGCGGCAGCGGCGGGCCACGCCGTGGTGCTCGCCGACGCCCGGCCCAGCGCTGCGGCAGAGGCGCACGCGACGATCGCCGGTGCGCTCGCGGGTCTCGTGACGAAGGGCAAGCTCGATGCCGCGACACGTGACGCGACGCTGGGCCGGATCGCCGTCGTGGAGCCGCCGGCGGCCGGCCGCGCGACGATCGAGGCGCGCACGACACTGGTGGACGTGGGAGCCTTCGCGCGCTGCGGGCTCGTCATCGAGGCCATCGTGGAGGATCGCGCCGCCAAGCGCGACCTCTTTGCACGGCTTGCGGCGACGGTGGCGGACGACGCCGTGCTCGCCACCAACACCTCGTCGCTCTCCGTCGCCGCCATCGCCGCGGGATGTCCGGCGGCGGCGCGCGTCATCGGCCTGCACTTCTTCAACCCACCGCCGCTATTGCCCCTCGTCGAAGTCGTTCCGTGGGCGGGGACGAGCCCGCACGTCCGTGACGCGTGCCTGGCGCTGATGGCGGCCTGGAAGAAGACTCCCGTCTGCTGTTCCGACACACCAGGGTTCATCGTGAACCGCGTCGCGCGGCCATTTTACGGCGAGGCACTGCGCATCGCGGAAGAAGGCACGGCGGACTACGCGACGATTGACTGGGCAATGCGCACCATCGGCGGATTCCGGATGGGACCCTTCGAGCTGATGGACTTCATCGGCAACGACGTCAATTTCGCCGTCACGCGCTCCATCTACGAAGCGTTCTTCTTCGAACCACGCTACCGTCCGTCGCTCACGCAGCAGGCGCTGGTGGCGTCGGGCTTCTTCGGGCGCAAATCGGGGCACGGCTATTACGACTATCGCGACGGCGCCCCCGCGCCCGAGCCGACGCGTGACGAAGCCGCCGGTGCGGTGATCGTGGATCGCATTCGCGCCATGCTCATCAACGAAGCCGTGGACGCACTGCGCCTCGGCGTGGCGAGCGCCGAGGCCATCGACACCGCGATGGTTGCCGGCGTGAACTACCCCAAGGGCCTGCTGGCCTGGTGCGACGAACTGGGCGCCGGCGCCGTGCTCGCCACGCTCGAGGGGCTGCGCGCCGAGTACGGCGAGGAGCGGTACCGGCCATCGCCACTGCTGCGCCAGGCGGCGCGCGACAGGAGGAGCTTCCGGTCATGACCCACGCTTTCATCGCCGGCGGGATTCGCACGCCGATCGGCAACTTGGGCGGCGCGCTGAGCGAGGTACGCACCGACGACCTCGCCGCGCACGCCATCCGCGAACTGCTGCGGCGGCATGCCGCCCTCGATCCCGATGACCTCACCGACGTGATCCTCGGCTGTGCGAACCAGGCGGGCGAGGACAATCGCAACGTCGCCCGCATGGCGTCGCTGCTCGCCGGATTGCCGGTGAGCGTGCCCGGCGAGACGGTCAACCGCCTCTGCGCCTCTGGGCTCAGCGCGATCGCAAGCGCCGCCCGCGGCGTGGCCGTGGGCGACGGCGAGGTGTACGTGGCCGGCGGCGTGGAGAGCATGACGCGCGCGCCGTACGTCCTGTCGAAGGCGAGCAAGCCGTTCGCGCGCGACATGGAGCTGTACGACACGTCGCTCGGGTGGCGCTTCGTGAATCCGGTCATGAAGGAGCGCTACGGGATCGACTCGATGGGGCAGACGGCGGAGCACGTGGCCGAGGCGCACGGTATCAGTCGCGCCGATCAGGACACGTTCGCGCTCCGGTCGCAGCGGAAGGCCGCGGCGGCGCGCGACGCGGGGCGGCTGGCGGAGGAGATCGTCGCGGTCTCCATTCCGCAGAAGAAGGGCGAGCCGCGGCTGGTGGCGCATGACGAGTTCATTCGTGACGATTCGACCGCCGAGGGGCTGGCCCGCCTGAAGCCGGCGTTCCGCACGGACGGCAAGGGCTCGGTGACGGCCGGCAATTCGTCCGGCCTCAATGACGGCGCCGCCGCGACCTTTGTCTGCTCCGAAGCCGGCGCGCGCCGGCACGGCCTCACGCCGCTCGCCCGCATCGTCGCCACGGCCACCGCCGGCGTCGAACCCCGCACCATGGGCATGGGACCCGTGCCGTCGTCGCAGGCGGCGCTCGCCAAGGCCGGGCTCACCATCGCGCAGATGGACGTGATCGAACTCAACGAGGCATTCGCCGCACAGGTGCTGGCGTCGCTGCGCGCGCTGGGCGTGGCCGACAATGATGCGCGCGTGAATCCCAACGGTGGCGCGATCGCGCTGGGACATCCGCTCGGCATGTCGGGAGCGCGGCTGGCCATCACCGCCGCGCGGCAGTTGCAGCGCACGGGCGGGCGCTACGCGCTCGTGACGATGTGCGTGGGCGTCGGCCAGGGGATGGCCGCCGTGCTCGAGCGCGTGTAGCGATGGCGAACTTCTATGCGTTCGAGGGCTTCGTCCCCGTGGTGCACGAGACAGCGTTCGTGCATCCCAACGCCACGGTGGTAGGCAACGTGGTGATCGGGCGCGATGTCTATGTGGGCCCGAGCGCCGTGATCCGCGGCGACTGGGGCGGCATCGAGATTGGCGACGGCTGCAACGTGCAGGAGGGGTGCGTGATCCACATGTTCCCGGGCGTGGTGGTGCGGCTCGAGGAAGCGGCGCACATCGGCCACGGCGCGGTGGTGCACGGGGCGCACATCGGGCGCAACGTGCTCGTCGGCATGAATGCCGTGGTGATGGACCGCGCCGAGATCGGCGACGAGAGCATCATCGGCGCGTTGTGCTTTGTGCCGAGCGACATGCAGGTGCCGCCGCGGTCGCTGGTGGTGGGCAACCCGGCAAAGATCGTGAAGCGAGTGACCGACGAGATGCTCGCGTGGAAGAGCGCGGGCACCGCGCTGTACCAGACGCTGCCGGCTCGGTGGCGCGCGGCCGGCGAGCCGTGCGAGCCGCTGCGTGAGGTGCCCGCCGATCGCGCGGCGCAGGCGGCGACCTATCAGACGTGGAACGAAACGCGGCGCGACTGACGAGAGAGGTCCACCGGATGAGCACGACCCAGCTGTTCCCGACTCCACTTGACCCCACCGGCCGCGCCCCGCGCGCGCTGTTCAACTACGCCGCCGGTGAATGGGTGCGCGGCGCGGGCACCGGCACGCCGCTGCACCATGCGGTGACGGGCGCGATGATCGCCGAGGCGGGGAGCGGCGGCCTCGACTTTGGCGCAATGGTGCAGCATGCGCGTACCGTGGGCGGCCCTGCCCTGCGCGCGATGACTTTTCATCAGCGCGCCCGCATGCTCAAGGCGTTGGCGCAGTTCCTGATGGCGCGCGTCGAGGGCTACTACGCCGTGTCGGCCGCCACCGGCGCCACGCGGCGCGACGGCTGGGTGGACATCGAGGGCGGTATCGGTACGCTGTTCGCGTACGCATCGCGCGGGCGCCGTGAGTTCCCCGACGAGCCGTTCCACGTGGAGGGCCCCACCGAGGCGCTGTCGAAAGGCGGCACGTTCGTGGGGCGGCATATCTGTGTGCCGCTCGAGGGCGTGGCGGTGCACATCAACGCCTTCAACTTCCCCGTCTGGGGGATGCTCGAGAAGCTGGCGCCGACACTGCTCGCCGGCGTTCCCGCCATCGTGAAGCCGGCGACGGTGACGAGTTTCCTCACGGAGGCGGTCTTCGCCGGGATCATCGAGAGCGGCATCCTCCCGGCCGGGAGCGTGCAGCTCATCTGCGGCAGCGCGGGCGACCTGCTCGATCACCTGGACGAGCAGTGCGCGGTGGCGTTCACCGGGAGCGCCAGCACGGCGCTCCTGCTGCGCCAGCGGCCGGCGATCATGCAGCAGAACGTGCGTTTCAACGCCGAGGCCGATTCGCTGAACTTCTCGATGCTCGGGCCCGATGCGACGCCTGGGACCGAGGAGTTTGCGTTGTTCATCCGCGAGGTGACGAACGAGATGACGGCGAAGGCGGGCCAGAAATGCACGGCGATCCGCCGCACGCTCGTCCCGGCCAACCTGATGGAAGAGGTGGGCGCTGCGCTCGCGGCGCGGCTCGGCGGCGTCGTCATTGGCGACCCGGCGGTGGAGGGCGTGCGCATGGGTCCGCTCGCGGGCCAGGCGCAGGTGGGCGAGGTGCAGCGCGCGGTGGATGCGATCGGGCGCGACACGGAACTCGTGTACGGCGAGGTGGGCTTGCCCGACGTCACCGGCGCCGACGCCGCGCGCGGCGCGTTCTATCCGATCCTGCTTTTCGCGTCGCGTGACCCGTTCAATCGCACGGCGCCGCACGACGTGGAGGCATTCGGACCCGTGAACACGCTCATGCCGTATACGAGCGTGGACGAGGCGATCGCGCTCGCCAAGCGTGGGCGCGGCTCGCTGGTCGGTTCCGTCTTCACCGCCGATGACGCCGTCGCGCGCACGGTGGCGCTCGGCACCGCCGCGCACCACGGGCGCCTGCTGCTCGCCAACCGGCATACGGCCAAGGAGAGCACCGGACACGGCTCGCCGCTGCCGCACCTCGTGCACGGCGGTCCCGGCCGCGCCGGCGGCGGCGAGGAGATGGGCGGCGCGCGCGGCGTGCTGCACTTCATGCAGCGCACGGCATTGCAGGGCTCGCCCACGACGCTTTCCCACGTGGTGCGCGAGTACATGCCCGGCGCCGCGACCACGGGCGATGCCGTGCATCCGTTCCGCAAGCACTTCGAGGAACTGGCGATCGGCGAGACGTATCACACGCCGTCGCGCACCATCACCGACGAGGACGTGGACCGCTTCTCGGAGCTGTCGGGCGACCATTTCTACGCCCACCAGAGCGACGCGATGGCGCGGCAGGGCGTGTTCGAGCGGAAGGTGGCGCACGGCTACTTCGTGCTGAGCGCGTCCGCCGGGCTGTTCGTGGATCCCGCGCCGGGGCCCGTGCTTGCGAACTACGGGCTCGAGGGCCTGCGCTTTGTGAAGCCGGTGTATCCCGGCGACGCCATCCACGCTCGGCTCACGTGCAAGCAGAAGACCGCCAAGGAGACGCCGCCCGACGGCATCCCGCAGGGCGTGGTGGCGTGGGACGTCGAGGTGCGCAACCAGACGGACGAGCCGGTGGCCGTGTATACGATCCTCACGCTCGTGCGGCGGCTGGCGTCGTAGGGCCTGCTGCGTCGGAGCGGGCACTCGTGGGCCATTTGGGCTTTTTCACCACGGAGCTCACGGAGGTAGACGGAGGGCCACGGAGTACTGCCACTTCTTGGGGGAACAGCGAGCGCCACTCGAAACTTGCTTGGCGCAGTGTCGTTCCCCCAAGTGGTTGTAGTACTCTCCGTGGCCCTCCGGTTCTTCCTCCGTGAGCTCCGTGGTGAAAAAGCCCAGCACCGTGGTGAAAAAGGCCAGCGGTATCACACACGCAGCTCCGGCAGTTCCCGGAACAGCGCGAGCGACTCGGGATTGGCCAGCGCGTCCGTATTCGTCACCGCGCGCCCGTGCACCACGTCGCGCACGGCGATCTCGCTGATCTTGCCGCTCAGCGTGCGCGGAATGTCCGCCACCGGCACGATGACCCTGGGCACGTGGTGCGGGCTCGCGTTGGCGCGGATGGCCCTGCGGATGTGATCCGCGAGCGCCTCGCTGAATGCCGCGCCCGGCCGCAGCCGGACGAAGAGCACGATGCGCACGTCGGCGCCGCCCGCTCCGTCGGGCACCTCCTGCCCGATGACCACGCTCTCGAGCACGTCGTGCACCTGCTCCACCTGCCGGTAGATTTCCGCCGTGCCGATGCGCACGCCGCCGGGGTTCAGCGTCGCGTCGCTGCGCCCGTAGATGACGAGTCCGCCGTGCGGTGTCTCCTCCGCCCAGTCGCCGTGGCGCCACACGCCGGGGAAGTGGGTGAAGTAGGCGTCGCGGTACTTCAGGCCATCGGGATCGGCCCAGAACGCCACCGGCATCGAGGGAAACGGCGCGGTGCAGACCAGTTCGCCCGGTTCACCCACCACCCGGCGGGCCTCGGCGTTCCATATCTCGACCGCCATGCCGAGCCCGAGCGACTGCAGCTCGCCGCGATGCACCGGCAGCAGCGGATTGCCGAGCGCAAAGCACGAGATGAGGTCGGTGCCTCCCGAGATGCTCGCGAGCATCACGCCGGGCTTCACGTCGCGCACCACGTAGTCGTACGCGTGCGCCGCCAACGGACTGCCGGTGCTGAGGATCGCGCGTAATGCCGAGAGGTCGTTCGTGCGCGCCGGCGCCAGCGCGGCCTTCTCCGACAGCGCGAGGTAGCGCGCGCTGGTGCCGAACACCGTAACGCCCTCCTCGGCGGCCAGCTCCCATAGCAACCCCTCGCGCCCGGGCGGCATCGGTGCGCCGTCATACAACACGATGGTCGCACCGGAGGCCAGCGCCGACACGAGCCAGTTCCACATCATCCAGCCGCAGGTGGTGAAGTAGAAGAGCCGCTCGTCGGGCCGCAGGTCGAGGTGCATCTGGTGTTCCTTGAGGTGCTGCAGGAGCGTGCCGCCCGCGCCGTGCACCATGCACTTCGGCAGCCCGGTCGTGCCCGATGAGTACATCACGTATAGCGGGTGGCCGAACGGCAGCCGGGCGAATTCGAGCGGCGCCCCCCGCCCCGGCGCCGCGAAGTCCCCCCACACCTGGCTGGCCCGGATCGCGCGGAGGTCTGGCGCCGCGTGCAGGCACGGCACCACCACCACGCGCTCCACGGACGGGAGGGCGTCCACGATGTCGCGCACGCGCGCCAGGCAGTCGATCTCCTTGCCGCCATAGCGGTATCCGTCGGCGCAGAACAGGACGCGCGGCGCCACCTGCCCGAAGCGGTCGAGCACACCGTTCACGCCAAAGTCCGGCGAGCAGGAGGTCCAGACGCAGCCAATCGACGCCGCGGCGAGCATCGCGATGACGGTCTCAGGGATGTTCGGCAGGAAGCCCGCGACGCGATCGCCGGCGACGAGGCCGGCCCCACGCAGGGCGGCGGCCACCGCGGCGACTTCATCGACGAGTTCGCGATGCGTCAGCCGGCGCGCGCCGGCGCGCTCGTCTCGCGCAAGGATCGCCACGCCGTCGTCCCGCCGTCGCAGCAGGTTCTCCGCGAAGTTGAGGCGTGCCCCCTCGAACCAGCGAGGCCCCAGCACCGGGTCGGGCGGCGCCGTGCGGTCGCGACCGATCAGCGCGGCATCCCACTCGCCGCCGCCGGGAAGCTGTTCGGCGACGACGCCCGCCCAGCGCCACAGCTCGGCCCAGAAGGTCTCGCACTCGCGCACCGACCAGGCGTGCCATTCGGGCCACGCGGCATCGGCCGCCGGGGCGGATGGGTGCCGACTCGCCACGGACGCGAAGAAGCGCCCCATGGCGGTGCGCCCTCGCGCACCCTCAGACGGAGTCCACGTGACAGAACGCTCCATGGGAATGGGGGGTCTCCATGTAGAAATTGCCTGCAGAAGATGCTATGTTGACGGCAAGTCCACCACGGCATTGGAGCCGCCGTGGAGCTGGCTGCATTGGGCCCTCAGCCGTACGGTGGGCGACTGCTCGGTTCGGGCGGCATCACTCACGCCCCCTCGAAGACCTCAACGCCGGAGACTCAACTCATGCGATCTCGAATGTTCGCCACGGCGCTCATCCTGGCCACGGCAGTGCCGCTGTCGGCGCAGGAAGCGTTTACGCCGGTGGAAATCGGCGCCTACGGGCAGTACACCAAGTTTGCCGACGTCACCAAGCTCGACCCCGCATTCGGGCTCGGCGGGATGATCAGCATCCCGCTCGTCAAGCGCATCGCGTTCCAGTACGAGGGTGACTTCGGGGCGACCAACAGCACGCGCGTCGGCGACCTGACCGCGTGGAACCACCGCTTCGACCTCGTCTATCACATTCCCTGGGGCGCGCGCCGCTCCGTCTTCCTCGGCGGCGGCTGGACCGGCTCGCAGTACAAGACCGACACCACCAAGAACCAGTACGACTCGGGTGGCAACGCACAGGTCGGCGTGCGCTGGTGCCTCAGCGACAACTGGGCGCTGCGCACGAGCGCCGTGATGGACTTCAAGGATCCGTCGGACCAGATCCCGACAGGCGACCGGACGCAGACGCTGGGCCTGCGCGCCGGCCTGAGCCGTTTCTTCGGCGGCGCCGGCTCGTCGCCGTGCATCGTCGTCGTGCCACCCCCCCCGCCGCCGCCGGTTGTCGTGCCAGCGCCGGCCCCCGCCCCGCCGCCGCCGCCGCCGCCAGCCCCGAAGGTTGAGCCCGCCCCGGCTCCGCCGCCGCCGCCGCCGCCCGCTCCCAAGCCGCGCGAAGTCTTCCGCATGACCGGCGTGTACTTCGACTTCGACAAGAGCAACCTCAAGCAGACCGGCAAGGACACGCTCGAGGCCGCGGTCAAGTACCTCAACGCGAACCCCGGCGCCCGGGTGGAGATCGTCGGCCACACCGACAGCTACGGCACCGATGAGTACAACCGGTCGCTCTCAGACCGCCGCGCCACGACGGTCATGCAGTACCTCCAGTCGCGCGGTATCGATGGATCACGGATGACCATCCGCGGCGCCGGTGAATCCGACCCCGCCGCCGACAACGGCACCAAGGAAGGGCGCGCTCTCAACCGGCGTGTGGTGATCATCGAGTTGTAGGGCGATGGACGATTGGGGTTACGGATTCGGATGACGACCGGAATCGCAGTCCACTGTCGAAGCAAGCGGGGGGCGCCGGCGGCGCCCCCTGTTTGTTGTGGGGCGAGCCGCACGGCCGCCAAACCCGTCCGCTGAAACCCTGCGCCGAAACCGTACGTTTCGCTCTTGCAGACCCACGCCCCAAACCCGCATCTTCTGAATGGCACGTTGTCATCATCTTCCCCAGGAGCTTTCGCCGAGTGCCTCCTTAAGGCGCGAAGGACCTGGCCCCCCGCATCCTCCCTGCGTCCAGGTGCGCGAGCGGGCGGCTGGAACGTGACTCACTGTCCACCAACTCACGGTATACCTCATGATGAAAACACGAGTACTCATGGCGTTGACGGCCCTGGTGTTCTGTGCGGCGCAAGCATTCGCCCAGCAGAAGACCGTGACCGGCAAGGTGACCAATGACGTCGGCGCACCCGTGCAGGGCGCGCAGATTGTCATCAAGGGCACCCGGCTCGGCGTCCTCAGCGACGCCTCCGGTGACTATTCCATCCGCGCGGAAGTCGGCCAGGTGCTGCAGTTCCGCTTCATCGGCAATGCGCCCGAGGAACGGACGGTTGGCGCCGCGGACGTCATCAACGTCCAGTTCCGCCGGGTGGCGACGAGCCTCGATGCCGTCGTTGTCTCGGCGCTGGGCCAGACCAACGTCAAACGTGCGCTTGGCACCTCCCAGCAGCAGGTGAGCGGCGCCGACATCGCCGGGACGAACCGCCAGAACTTCATCAACGCGCTGCAAGGGCGCGTGGCGGGCGTCGAGGTGACGAGCACGTCCGGTGTGCCGGGCGCTTCGACCTCCATCACGATCCGCGGCATCAGCTCGATTTCGAGCAGCAACCAGCCGCTGATGATCATTGACGGACTGCCACTCGACAACAAGACGATGAACACCGCGCAGCTCGCGGCTGATGCGCCGAACTCACCGACGGCGTTCAACAATCGCGGCTTGGACTTCACGAACCGTGCCGCCGACCTCAACCCCGAGGACATCGAGTCGCTCGTCGTCCTCAAGGGTCCCGAAGCCTCCGCCCTCTACGGCATTGACGCCGCCAACGGCGCCATTGTCATTACGACCAAGCGCGGCAAGCCGGGGACGGGCGGTTTCGAATACAGCAACTTCTTCCGCATGGACAAGCCGGGCGGCCAGCCCGAGATCCAGCGGGTGTACAGCGCCATCAATGCGTCGGGGAGCCCGATCCTCGGCAGTTCGACGTACCTGTACTACGGCGTGCCGTACGCCCCGGGCACGAAGTTCTACGACAACGTCAGCGGCTTCTTCAAGACGTCGCTGACGCAAAAGCACACGCTGGCGTTCAGCGGCGCGGCGCCGGACAACCGCATCAATTACCGCATCGCCATCTCGGCCGACAAGCAGGAAGGCGTCGTGCCGAACACGAACTACAACCGCATCAACGTGACGGGCGCGTCCGGCGCGGTCGTGAACTCGTGGCTGAAGGCCGACCTGTCGATGGCGTACGCCTACTCTACCAATGACCAGGCTCTTAAGGGCGCTGGCGGACCGTTGCTCGGCCTGATGGCGTGGCCGCAGGATGACGACGCGTCGGCCTGGGCGACCCCCGCCGGAACGCGCCGCCGCCTGACAACGCTGAGCGACGCAGTTGAGCAGGACAATCCGTACTTCAGCGTCAACAAGAACCAGATCAACTCAAAGACGAACCGCATCTTCACGAACATCGGCCTGACCGTCGCGCCGTTTTCGTGGGGCAACTTGAAGACGAACATTGGTGTGGACAACTACACCAACTCGAATCTCATCCTGCGCCACCCCGAGAGCACCTGGGGCTACAGCAATGGCGGCATCCTCGACGTCAACACCGACCTGACGCGTAACATCTTGACCCAGACGCTGCTCAACGTGAACAGCCGGCAGCTCTGGCAGGGATTGTCGATCAGCGGCCTCCTCGGCAACGCGGTCAACGACTTCAAGTCGAATACCGACGCGCAACAGGGGCTGGGGTTCCTCGACCCGAACTTCGTCTCGGTCAACAACACCAACTCGCGCACGGCGCGCACCACGATTTCACAGCGCCGCCTGGTCAGCGTTTTCGGCAGCGCGACGGTGGACTACAACAAGTACCTGTACGTCACGGTGACGGGGCGCAACGACTGGACGTCGACGATTCCGGAGGAGCGGAACTCGTTCTTCTATCCCTCCGTCAACGGCAGCTTCATCTTTACCGACGCCTTCCCCTCGCTCACCAAGTACGTGACCAGCGGCAAGCTTCGCGCCGGCTACGCCCAGTCGGGCAAGGATGCCCGGCCGTACGCCTATAAGCCGGCACTGGAATACAAGTTGACGTCGTACGGCGGCTACGGGTACAGCTTCTGGGGCCCCAACCTGAAGCTCAAGCCGGAGTTCGCGACGGCGTATGAGTTCGGCACGGAGCTGACGTTCCTGGATGACCGGCTTGGCCTCGACGTCACCTGGTACCGCAAGCAGACAGAGGACCAGATCGTCAATGACATTCGCGGCTCGTACGCGACGGGGTTCATCCTGTTCAACCTGAACGGTGCGAAGACGAAGAATGAAGGCACCGAAATCACCCTGCGCGGCACGCCGTATCTGACGAGTGACGTGTCGTGGGACCTAGTGGCCAACTTCGATCACTCGTTCGGCCGCGTGGTCGCCCTGCCCAACGAGCTGCCGGAGTCGTACAACGCCGACACCTGGATCATCAACAACATCCGTAGCGGCCAGAAACCCGGCACGAGCACGCGCTCGCTGACCGGTTACTTCTACCAGCGCAACAAGGCCGGCGACCTGCTGATCGACCCGACCACGGGGCTGCCGCTCCGCAACTCGGTCTTCGTGGACCGCGGCTTCGACCGACAGCCCGATTTCACGCTCGGGCTGCAGAACACGATTCGCTACAAGAAGCTGCAGCTCTCCTTCTTGCTTGACATTCGCAAGGGCGGCGACGTCTTGAACGGGACCGCCTGGTATCTGACGCAGCGCGGTCTCAGCATGCGCACGCTTGACCGGAATGAGCCCCGCGTCGTCAAGGGCGTTCTTCGCGATGGCCTTGAGAACACCGCGAACCCGACGAAGAATAACATCGTCGTGATTCCGGCGGTCAATACCAACTACTACCTCTCGATGAGCGAAGAGTTGTTCATCGAGAAGGACATCAACTGGATTCGTTTGAAGGACGTGACCTTGCGCTACCAGCTCCCCGGCAAGTGGCTGAACGCGCGGGACGCCAGTGTCTACATCACCGGCACGGACCTCTGGCTGGAGACCAACTACACCGGCCTCGACCCGGTGGTCAACGGGAATACCGCTGCCCTTGGTGGCGCGGGCGCCGCGGGCATCGACTGGGGCAATTTCCCATTGCCGAAGGGGCTCGCGTTCGGACTCAAGGTGGGGTTCTGACCATGACCACTTCACTCAGAACACCCATGCGTCACGAACCTTACTACACTGTGACCAAGAAGACGCCCATGAAGAAACTCTTCGCAACCTTGCTCGTGGGTTCCCTCGCGTTGACGGCGAGCTGCAA
The DNA here is from genome assembly GCA_013822425.1 of Gemmatimonas sp. Taxonomy (GTDB): domain Bacteria; phylum Gemmatimonadota; class Gemmatimonadetes; order Gemmatimonadales; family Gemmatimonadaceae; genus PNKL01. The sequence goes on along the minus strand of PNKL01000002.1, from coordinate 41,035 downwards.
GGACTTCCTCGACGTCAACACGAACCCGAACGCCCCGCAAGCGGCGTCGGCCAACCTGTACCTCCCGCCGATGCTGCACTGGTGGGTGTCGTCGCCTCAGTGGGACGGCCGCTTCGTCGGCCGCTACACGCAGAACTACATCCTCGTCGGCACGAGCCCCAGCACGTGGGATCGCATGGGGTACGACCCCGGCTTGGACAACGGCGCGCAGCAGTGGCGCGACGTATACTGGACCTTCGGCCAGAACCTTGTCAACATGATGACGCAGGCCGAGGCGGAGGAGCGGTGGGACGTGCTCGGCGTGGGCTACATCCTCAAAGGGTGGGGCTGGATGGTGCTGACCGACCTCCATGGCGAGATCATCGTCAAGGAGGCCATTGACCAGTCCAAGTTCTACTTCAACTACGACACGCAGGAGTATGCCTATCAGGAGGCCCTGCGGCTCCTCGACAAGGCGATCGAGAACCTCAAGCGCACCGACGGCGCCGTCAACGCCGCCTACCTCGGCAAGGGCGACAAGATCTACGGCGGCGACCGGGCGAAGTGGCTCAAGGTGGCATACGGCCTCAAGGCCATCGCACTGAATCACTTCACCAACAAGTCCACGTACAAGCCGGCGGATGTGATCGCCAACGTTGACCTTTCGTTCGCCAGCAACGCCGACGACGCGCTACTCCCGTTCCCGGCGACGGTGAATGACGACCGCAACTTCTTCGGCCCGACACGCGGCAACATGCCGTCGTACCGCCAGACCTACTTCGTCGTGGATCTGATGAATGGGCGGTGGTTCGGGGCGGTGGATCCGCGCATGAGCCGCATGCTGTCGCCGGCGCCGGATAGCCAGTACCGCGGCCTCGACCCGGCGCTCGGCACGAACGGTGCGCTGTCCACGGCGCAGCGCCCGAACAACATCTGGGGCTATGCGGCGTCGCCGGCGGCCGGCTCGCCGACCCGCTACATCTTTGACGACAAGTCGCGTTTCCCGGCCATGACCTACGCGCAGTTGCAGTTCGTGAAGTCTGAGGCGGCGTACAGGATAGGTGACAAGGCGACCGCGCTGGCCGCGTACCGGAACGCCATTGCCGCGCACATCGACTTCGTGAACGCGCGGAACCTCGACGCAAGCTCCAACGCCACGCAGATCACGGCGGCGGAGAAGAACGCCTTCCTTGCCGATACGCGCGTGGTGCCGGCGGCCGCCGCCGGGCTCACCCTGACCCAGATCATGTCGCAGAAGTACATCGCGCAGTGGGGATGGGGATTCAACGAGACGTGGATGGACATGCGCCGCTACCACTACACCGACATCGATCCGGCAAGCGGCATGCAGGTCTACCCGGGGTTCGTGCTGCCGACGACGACGCTCTACGCCGACAATGCCGGCAAGCCGGTGCAGCGCATCCGTCCGCGCTACAACTCCGAGTACGTGTGGAACCTGGCATCGCTCAAGACGATCGGCGGTGACGCCACCGATTATCACACCAAGCCGCTCTGGATCACTCAACCGTAACGGACCATGAAAAAACTCACATCCATTGCGGTGCTGCTGCTTAGCGCGACCGCGCTCTCGTCCTGTGGAGAGGAGGCATTTCCGGACATCACGGGTCCCATGGCTGAGTCCCGCATCAAGTTCTTCAACTTCAGCGTCGGCGCTCCTGGCGTGTACTTCTACGCCAATAACAACAAGGTGGCCGGCATCACGGGTACCGTGGTCATCGACGCGGCGACCGGCATCGTGACCAGCGGCGCCGAGTCGGTCACCGGCATCACCTACCCGGCGACGAGCACCAGCGACGGCGGTGTCACCGCAGGCGGCTATTACAGCGCCATCGCCCCGGGGTCGTACGACCTCGCGGCGAAGCTCGCCGACACCACGCAGCGCGCTACGGTCGTTTCGACGCTCTCCACGGCCATCGCCTCCGGCAAGTACTACTCGTATTACCTCAGCGGCGCATACAACACGGCCACCAAGTCGGCCGAGGCGTTCATTGTGGAAGACAACTTTCCCGTGAACATGGACTGGACGCAGGCGTATGTCCGGTTCGTGAATGCCAGCCCCACGTCGGCACCTCTGTCGCTGTACGCCAAGTTACAGGCGACGGGGGTGGAAGGCCGACTGGGCGAAAACGTGGCGTACAAGACTGCGGGCGCTTTCCTGTCGGTCCCGACCGCTGTGTACGATCTGACCGCCAGGGACGCTAACGGCGTGACCAAGGTCACCCGGACGGCCGTGTCGTTCTCAGCGGGGCGCGTGTACACCATCACGCTGCGTGGGACGACGACGCTGGCCCTGAATAACACGACGAACCGGTAGGACGATTGAGGATCTGGAATCCGGAACGGGATTCCGGATTTCGATTCAGGATTTCGACTCACGAATTAGTTGGGATGGGGGGCTCCTTTCGGGGGGCCCCCCATCGCGTATCGTAATCCTGTATCGTAATCCTGAATCGCAGTCCTGAGTCCAAATCACCAATCAACACTTGTCGCGCATCCTCCTCGTCGACGCCGACGCCTTCTTCGTCGCCGTCGCCCGCGCCGTAGATCCCGCGGGCGCCGGGGCCGCGCCGCTGCTGATCGTCGGCGGCCGCCCGGGATCGCGCGGCGTCGTCTGTTCGGCGTCCTACGAAACACGCGCCTTCGGGGTGCGCAGCGGCATGCCCATCTCCCAAGCCCTGCGCCTCTGCCCCGCCGCCACCTGCGTACCGGTGCCACGCACCGCCTGCGCCGACACCAGCCGCGCGATTCGCCGCGTGCTCGACGGCTTTACGCCGCTCGTCGAGGCGGCGAGCATCGACGAGTGGTATCTCGACCTGTCCGGAACGGAGGCGCTGTACCACCACGAGCCCATCGCGGAAACGGCGCGGCGGATTCGCGACGAGGTCTTCACACCCACGGGAATGCGCGTCTCCATCGGTGTCGGCCCCAACAAGCTGGTGGCCAAGCTCGCCGCCGAGCGCGCCAAGCCGAAGCCGGGGACGGAGGCCACGGGAGTGTACGTGGTGGAAGAGGCCGGCGTGCTCACGTTCATGCAGACGCTCGCGCTCGGCGACATCCCGGGCATCGGTCCCAAGCTGCAGGAGAAGCTCGCAAGCGTCGGTTTGGTGGCGGTGCGCGACGTCCTTGAATCCGACGCGGCGAGCCTGGCCCGATGGCTGGGCCGGGAGACCGCCTACCGCGTGCTTCGCAAGGCGCGCGGCGAGAGCGACGCGGCCGTCGAGCCGCGCACGCCGGCCAAGCAAGTGAGCCGCGAGGAGACCTTTGACCGCGACATCGCGGACGCGGCGCTGCTGCGGCGCGAACTGCAGGAACTCGCCCATCGTGTGGCGGCCGACCTGCGTAGCGACCACCTCGAGGCTCGCACGGTCACCGTAAAGGTACGCGATCAGCGGTTCGCCACCCGCACGATGAGCCGCACGTTCGAGGCGCCCATCGCATCGGATCCGGCGATCGCCGCCGCGGCGGATGACCTCCTGCGCGCCCTGCGCGAGGGGTGGAGCGCACCGGTGCGACTCGCCGGGGTGGCGCTCTCGAACTTCGCGCCGGCGCGCGACGCGGAGCAGCTCGGCATCTTCGACGGAGGCCACGCGGGCGTCGGGGGTGTCGGCGGCAGCGCGGGCGACAGCGGCGAGAGTCTCCGCGACCGCGAGCTCTCGCGCGCCGTGGACCGCGTGCGGGAGAAATTCGGCGACACCGCCATTCGCGCCGGCGCGCCGCGCGCGGCGGCGCTCGGCGAGAAGGGGGCGCGCAAGCCGCGGTGAGTGCCGACCTCGACTCGCACCTCCGAAGACGGTTCGACTAACGGCAAACTGCTTGCCGCGGATTACACGGAGACTGGCGGATGCACGCGGATCCTGCGGGAGGGTTCCCCCGAAAGCCCTATCCGCGTCCATCTGTTAGTTTCCGTGTAATCCGCGGCAAAGCAGTTCAGTCGACTGCACGTCGCGCCAGAGTCGCGGCACACGTGGCGCCGGTTCCGGCCAGCGCGCATCTTCCATGCGCCATGGCACTCCAGACCCTGCTCTCCCTGCGCCGCGTCGCCGCCGTTGTGCTGCTCGGCGCCGCTGGCTGCAGCGACTCGCCGTCCAGCCCTCCCGGCTCGAACCCGCCGATCGCCAACACCGTGACCCTGAACGGCGCCACCGTGAAGGTGGCGATCGCCGCGACGCGGGCGTCCCGCGCGCAAGGGCTCATGGGCGTCACTCAGATGGCGGCCGACAGCGGCATGCTCTTCGTCTTCGCCGACGACCGCCAGCGCCCATTCTGGATGAAGAACACCCCGATTCCGCTTTCCATCGCCTTTCTCGACGCCAGCAAGAAAGTCATCTTCCTGGCCGACATGACGCCAAGGGACACCACGGTGGTTGGCTTGTTCAACGCTGGACCGATGCGGTACGCAATTGAAGTGAACCAGGGGTGGCTTGCGGCGCACGGTGTTACGCTGGGCATGTACGCCACCTTCTCCTTGCCCGCCGGCCTCGTCATCGAACCTGATCCGTAGGCCCTCCACGCCAGTGCCCTTCGCATCACTTCACCATTCACCGGGGGATTTCCACACGTGCGCCTCTCGACTCTCGCCATCGCAGTGATTGCGCTGGCCTCCTGCACCAAGACGCCAGCGCCCACGCCGGCGCCGCAGCCGGCGCGCGGCCCCGCACCCGGTGCCGCCGAAGCGGGCGCCGCCGTACCGGCCGCCGGCCCTGCCCGCGCCGACACCACGCGCCCGACGACGCCAGCCGGTACGCCAGGCGCCCAGCCGGAGCCCAGCCCGCGCCCGTACGCCACCGTCATCCGTGGCGACGTGAAGACCAGGACGGGGCTGTTCAAGACGCACCGGATCGGCAGCAGACTGTTTTTCGAAATCCCGCGCAGTGAACTCGGCAAGGACATGCTGCTCGTGACGTCCATCGCCAGGAACAGTGAGGGTCAGGGCTATGGCGGTGACGAGATCGGCGACCGCGTGGTCCGGTGGGAGCGACGCGACCATCGCATTCTGTTCCGGTCGGTGTCGTTCGCCATCATGGCCGACCCATCGACACCGGTGGCCAAGGCCGTGGAAGTCTCGAACTTCGACGTGATTCTCGGGGCCTTCAATGTCGAGGCCTATGGTCCGGATTCGTCGGCCGTCATTGACGTGACACGCCTGTACACGGCGCCGCCCACGGAGATGTCGATCACCGCTCAGGTCCGGGGGACGCTCGACGCCGCCAGGACGTTCATCGATCGCGCGGCAGCGTACCCGACGAACATCGAAGTCCAGGCGACGCTCACCATGAACGTCACTCCGACACCGCAGTCGCCGTTCCCGGGCGTGCCGGCCGCGGCCCCGCCGCCGGGCGCACCGCCCCTTTCGAAGTCGTACGTCCTGCACTGGTCGATGGTGCGCCTGCCGGAGAAGCCGATGATGCCGCGTCTCCGCGATTCGCGCGTCGGCTACTTCCACACGACGACCGTTGACTACTCGCGCCCGGAGCAGCGCGCGCAGGAGCGCGCCTTCATCGCGCGCTTCCGGCTGGAGAAGAAGGATCCCTCGGCCGCGATCTCCGAGCCGGTGAAGCCGATTGTCTGGTACGTGGACCCCGCCACGCCGGCGTGGCTCGTGCCATGGGTGAAGAAGGGCATCGAGGACTGGCAGCCCGCGTTCGAGGCGGCGGGGTTCAAGAACGCCATCCTCGCGAAGGATGCGCCCTCCAAGGAAGAGGATCCCGACTGGTCGGCGGAAGACGCGCGCTACTCGTCGGTGCGCTGGCTCGCCTCGCGCATCGAGAACGCCTACGGACCGCACGTGTCCGACCCGCGCAGCGGCGAGATCATCAACGCCGACGTGCACATGTTCCACAACATTATGAACCTGCAGACGTGGTGGTACTGGACGCAGGTCGGCGCCGTCGATCCGCGCCTGAAGACGCTGCCACTCCCCGATTCGCTGCAGGGGCGTCTCGTGCAGTTCGTCGTGGCCCATGAGGTGGGCCACTCGATCGGCCTGCCGCACAACCAGATCGGCTCGGCCATGTATCCGGCCGATTCCGTTCGCTCGAAGACGTGGATCGCCAAGATGGGACATTCGCCGTCCATCATGGACTACTCGCGCTTCAACTATGTCGCGCAGCCGGAAGACAGCATTGCCCTGGAGGACCTGATTCCCCGCATCGGTCCGTGGGACAAGTACGCGATCAAGTGGGGGTACATGCCGATTCCCTCGGCGAAGACGCCGGACGAAGAGCGGCCCGTCCTCGACGAGCTGGCGCGGCTGCAGGATTCCATTCCGTGGTATCGCTACGCGAGCCCGGACGAGTTCGGCTCCGATCCGTTCACGCACACCGAAGCGGTGGGCGATGCCGACCCCGTGAAGAGCACGCGGCTTGGCATCAAGAACCTCAAGCGTCTCGTCCCCATGCTGTCGCCGGCCGTGAACAAGCCGCTCGATGACGTGTCGATGCTGCGAGAGGGCTACGGCCGCATCTGGGGCCAGTTCGGCAACGAGGTGCGGCACGTCGTGTCTCTCGTCGGCGGGTCGCAGGTGCGGGAGAAGTACGGCTCGCAACCGGGGCCGCGATTCACGCCGTTCCCGCGCGATCGCCAGCGCGAGGCCGTGCAGTTCGTGAATGCGGAGGTCTTCAGGACCCCGACGTGGCTGCTTGACGCGGCAATCCTGCGGCGCATCGAACCGGAGGGCGCCGTGGCGCGCGTCAACAACTTCCAGCGCGGCATTCTCGGCGGCCTGCTGAGCGACGAGCGCATGAACCGGCTGTCGGAATACGACGCCAACCCGGTGGCAGGTGTGCCGACGTACCCCCTCGCCGAGCTGCTGGGGGATGTCCGTGCCGGCATCTGGGGCGAGCTGAACGGCGGCACGGTTCGCATTGACGCCTTCCGCCGCGGGCTGCAGCGCCTCTACCTGGAAGCGATCGCCGCCAAGCTGGCCGCTCCGCCTTCGACCATGCCGCGCATCTCGTTTGGTGCGTCGAACGGCCAACTGGTCACTGCCGCCGCCAGGCCGTCCACTGACACCAAGGCGCTGCTCCGCGCCGAGGTGCGCGCCATTGACGCGCAGGCCCGCGCCGCCCTCGGCAAGGCCGGCGACCCGGGCACCCGCGCTCACCTGCAGGACGTGCGGTTCCAGATCGAGAAGATGCTGGATCCGAAGAACTAGCGGTCAGGGTTTGGCAGGGAGCGGAGGGCGTGCAGCATGCGGACGCCCTCCGCCCTTTGCTTTCCTGTCCGACCCAGCGCTCCGCCTCCCTCTTCCGTTGTGAAAGATGGTCACCGAGTTTCCGTGAGCACTTCCACCAGCCGAGCCCGCCATGCCCATGCTGCTTCCCCTGCTCCTTGCCTTCACCGTCGCCCGCGCCGACTCGGTGGACATCCTCGTGAAGGGGGGAACCGTCTATGACGGGTCTGGCAGCGCCGCGCGCGTGACCGACATCGGTATCCGCGGCGACCGTATCGTCTTCATCGGCGACGCGGCCAAGGCGCAGCTGAAGGCCGGGAAGGTCATTGATGCCAGGGGACTGATTGTCGCGCCAGGCTTCATTGACCCGCACACGCACTCCATGGAGGGCGTGGACCGGTACAACGAGGAACGCCGCAAGAACATCCCGGCGCTGATGCAGGGAGTGACCACGGTAACGAACAGTCCGGACGGTCGCGGTCCGTGGGACGTGGCCCGCATACAGTCGGAGACCGAACAGAAAGGGCTGGGCACCAACACCTTCGCGATGGTCGGCTTCGGCACGTTGCGCAGCCTGGTGCTGGGCGCGTCCTCCGCGCCGGCGTCACCGGCACAGGTGGACAGCATGCGGAAGCTGGTGGACAAGGCGATGCGCGAAGGCGCCTATGGCGTGGGCTCCGGGCTCTTCTACGCGCCGCAGAGCTACGCCAGCATCGAAGAGGCGATCGCGGTGATCTCGGCCGCCAAGCCGTACGGTGGTGTCTACGACACGCACCAGCGTGACGAAAGCTCGTACACGATCGGTCTTCTGAACTCTGTGCGCGAGGCCATCCGCATTGGCCGGGAATCGGGGCTCACCACCAACCTCGGCCATGTGAAGGCCCTGGGCGTGGACGTGTGGGGGTACGCCGACAGCGTGCTGCGCCTGATGCGCGAGGCGCGCGCGTCGGGCCACATGGTGGTGGCCGACCAGTACCCGTGGACGGCCAGCGGCACCGGCCTGAGCGCCGCACTGCTCCCGCGGTGGGCGCAAGCGGGCGGCCGCGACTCGCTGCTCGCGCGCATCGCCGACCCGACGACTCGCGCGAGGATTCTCGTCCAGATGCGTGACAACCTGCGCCGCCGCGGCGGCGACAGCACGCTGCTGCTCATCAACGGCGGGGCGAATGCGCAGCCGTACATCGGCAAGTTCCTGAAGCAGGTGGCCGCCGAGAAGGGGATGCCGGCGCCCGAAGCGGCGCTCGACCTGATTCGCCAAGGCATTGATATGGGCGTGGTCTCGTTCAACATGACCGAAGCCGACATCGAGACGTTCATGAAGGATCCGTACGTGATGACGAGCTCCGACGGCTCCGGCGGCCATCCGCGCCTGTACGGCACGTATCCGCGCAAGATCCGGCGGTACGTGCTCGACAAGCCGGTGATCACGATGGAGCGCATGGTGCAGTCCGCAACGGCGCAGGTGGCGGACGTGTACGGCATCACGGAACGTGGTTGGCTCAGGACGGGCTACTACGCGGATGTCATCGTCTTCGACCCGAAGACGATTCGTGAAGAGGCGACGTACGTGGAGCCGACCAGGCTGAGCGTCGGGATGCGGTGGGTTTTCGTGAATGGACAGGCCGCGGTGGCGGACGGGCAGCCTACGGGCGTCATGGCGGGAAAGGGGCTTCGCAGATGATAGAGGATTTGGACCCAGGATTGCGACTTCGGATATCGATCAACGATCGGACTTCGGTGGGAGATCCCCCGCCGCTCGCGTACCTCAGCCACCACTATCCCCTCTTCACCACGGAGCCCACGGAGAAAAACGGAGGGCCACGGAGTACTACAACCTCGTGGGAGAACGACAGTGCGCCACGCAGAATTCGCGCGGCGCTCGCTATTCCCCCAAGAAGTGGCGTACTCTGTGGCCCTCAGCCGTTCCGTGTGCTCCGTGGTGACGACGTTCAGCGTGTCGGCAACGAAGCCAGAAGAGCAGGTCTCAAGTCGCTTGCACCCGGATTCCCGCTCGCACTGCCGTTCTCTGCCGTCCTCTGCCGTCCTCTGCCGTTCTCTGCCGTCCTCTGCCGTCCTCTGCCTCATTCTAGAATGCCCTTCCGCTTCCTGGTCCTCGCCCTATTCGCAACCTCTCTCCAAGCCCAGTCGCTGCGGGAGCAGGTCCGCGCGTGGCGCGAGGTGCGCGAACCGCAGATCGTACGGGAATACGCCGAGTTCCTGGCGATTCCGAACACCAAGAACGACGGTGACGCGCTGAGGAAGAACGCGACGGCCATCGTCGGCATGCTGGCGAAGCGCGGCGTGACGGCGCACCTGCTCGAGAACGGCGCGTGGCCGCCGGCGGTGTACGGCGAACTGCGCTCGCCGGGCGCGACGCGCACCATTGTCGTGTACGCACACTACGACGGCCAGCCGGTGGATCCCGCCGAGTGGCGCGGCGGCGCGCCGTTCTCCGCGCAGCTCCGCGAGTTGCGCGGCCACGAGTGGGTGGACGTGCCGCTCCCGGATCGTGGCCGGCTCAACCCCGAGGCGCGCATTTTCGCGCGCGGCGCGGGCGACGACAAGGCGCCGATCATCGCCATCCTGAATGCGCTCGACGCCCTCAAGTCGCTGGGCAAGGCGCCGACCATCAACGTGAAGTTCTTCTTCGAGGGCGAGGAGGAGTCCGGCTCGGCGCACCTCCCGCAGATCCTCGATGCCAACAAGCGCCTGCTCGCGGCCGACGCCTGGCTGTTCTGCGACGGCCCCACGCACCAGAGCCGCGAGATGCAGGTCGCCTTCGGCGCGCGCGGCGCGATGGGGCTCGAGCTCACCGTCTACGGCCCCGCCAAGGCGCTGCACAGCGGCCATTACGGCAACTGGGCGCCCAATCCGGGCATGCTCCTCGCCGACCTGGTGCGCTCAATGCGCGACGTGGACGGCCGCATCCTCATCAAGGGCTACTACGATGACGTGACGGCCCCCACCGCCAAGGAACTGGCCGCTGTGCGCGCCCTGCCCCCGGTGGACAGCGCCCTGCGGCGCGAGCTGCTCCTCGGCGTTACTGAGGCGGACAACGCGCTGCTCGCCGAGCGGATTCTCTATCCGGCGATCAACATGCGCGGCATGCGCGTCGGGCAGGTGGAAGGGCTGGCGGCGAACGCCATCGCCACGGAAGCGAAGGCCTCGTTCGATTTCCGCCTCGTCCCCAGGCAGACGCCCGCGCGTGTGCGCGGACTCGTCGAGGCGCATCTGAAGGCGCACGGGTGGTTCGTCACGCACGCGGCGGCCACCGACGCCGAGCGCCTGGCGCACCGGAAGGTCGTGCGGCTGACGTGGGGGACGGGCGACGAGGCAACGCGCGTGAGCCTCGACCAGCCGATCTCGCAGGCGCTCACCGCCACGCTCGACGAGCTGCTCGGCAAGCCGGTCCTGCGCGTCCCGACGCTGGGCGGTTCGCTTCCGACCAGCATGATCGAGCACGGGCTGGGCGTGCCACTGGTGATCTTCCCGATCGCCAACCACGACGACAACCAGCACGCCAAGGACGAGAACCTCCGCCTGCAGAACCTGTGGGACGGCATCGAGGCGTACGCAGCCATCTTCACGCGGATGAACGCGCATTGGCCGAAGGTGACGCCGTAGGACCGATTCATGACATGGACCGAGGATCACGATTCGGGATCGCGATTACGGATGTCGATTTGCGATGGGGATTCTTGAGCGGGATGTGCGACGGCGGCCCCCAATCGCTACTGTTAAGCCGCATTCGCCCTCGAACGCCGGACCCTGATGCGACCGACTGAAAACCCTGCCTCACCGCCTCTCGATCTGCACGCGTTTCTCCGCACACTGCGCGGCGATGCGGCGCTCGCGGCCGCCATGGCGGCGTTGTTCCTCAGCGAATACCCGCGCCAACTGGACGCCGTGCGACAGGCGGTCGCTGCCGGCGACGCACAAGCGCTTGAGCAGACGGCCCATCTCTTGAGAGGGTCGGTCGGCAATTTCGTGGCCACCGAGGCGACCGCGGCCGCAGCGCGACTTGAGGCGTTCGGACGCTCGGGCGACCTTTCGCAGGCCGCCGCCGGTGTACGCACACTCGAAACCGCCCTCGAACGGCTCACCCCTGCCCTGCGGGAGATCACCGTATGAAGCGCAAGTACACGGTGCTCCTCGCCGACGACGACAAGGTGCAGACCATGATGCTCTCGTCGCAGTTGCGGGCCAGGGGTTATTCGGTGGCCGCCGCCTTTGACGCGACGTACGCCTTCATGGTCGCCATGAAGAGCCCGCCCGATGCGGTCGTTCTCGACATAATGATGCCGGGCGGCACCGGCCGCGCGGTGCTCGAGCGATTGAAGGGTTCATCGAAGACGATCCAGATTCCGGTGGTCGTGTTGAGCAGCATCGCCGATCCAAAGGTCGTAGGCGAGGTCATGGCGCTCGGCGCCGCCGAGTACCTGCACAAGCCGGTGGACGTAGAAGCGCTCGACGCCGCGCTGCGGCGCGCGCTGGGGCTGCCTGCAGAGCCCGCCGCGACGGAACCCTCCACGCCGCCGACACCGCCCGGGCCGCCGCGGGCGGGCTGAGCAAGACATGGCAGCCCCCCTCGACGATCTCTTCGTCGCCTTCCAGACCGCGGTGGCGGGGCGGTATTCGATCGACCGTGAACTCGGGCGCGGCGGCATGGGTGCGGTCTACCTGGCGCGCGAAGTGCATCTCGACCGCCCGGTCGCCATCAAGCGGCTCCCGGTGGCGGACTTCGGCATTGCCGCTGCCCTCGGCGACGACCTCGGCGACGGCGTGAGCGGCACGCCCGAGTTCATGAGTCCGGAGCAGGCGCTCGGCCACGAGCTGGACGCGCGCAGCGATTTGTACTCGCTCGGCGCCACGGCCTGCCGCGCGTCACGCATGATGCGCTGGGCGACACCTGCCGTCGGTGCTGCACCGCCTGCAGGACGACGCACAGGCGCTGCGCCGCCACCTCGACACCCTGCAGGAAGTGCTCAATGACGCGGGCGAGTCGGCGTCCACCGAGCCGTATGAACCCGTGCGCCGCGATCGCGACGTCATCCAGGCCAAGCTCGGCGAGACGGTGGCCGCGCTGGAGACCATCCGGCTGAACCTGCTCCGCCTGCACGCAGGCGCCCTGACGGTGGCCGGGCTTACCACGCATATCGGTCTGGCGGCTGACATTTCCGCCGAGGTGGAACGGATGCTGGCTGGACACGCGGAAGTGGCCAAGCTCCTGAAAGCTGATTGAGGATTTGGACTCAGGATTGCGATTCAGGACCGCGAATTCGGATTGCGACTTGCGATGAACGCCACAGCGGGGAGTCTCAGAAGATTCCCCGCTTCGACATCACCATCGCCAATCGTCATCCTGAATCGCAATCCTGCAATCGCAATCCTGCAATCGCAATCCTGCAATGCAATCCTGCAATCGCAATCCTCGGTCCATATCCTCAATCTCGCCTTTACCGCCCCGTCGACCCAAACCCTCCATTCCGATCCGTCGTCACCGTCACCGTCCCAATCGCGAACTCAAGGACTTCATGCCGCGCCAGCACCATCTGCGCGATGCGTTCGCCATGCGTGATGACGAGGTCCCGCGTGCCGCCGTGGCGCACCGGCACGCACCATTCGTCGGGATAATCGGCATCTATCGTGCCGGGCGCATTGGCAATCACGATGTCGGTCTTGAGGCTCGTGCCGGAGCGCGGGCGTACCTGCGCCTCGAGGCCCACGGGGAGCCGCGCGCGGAAGCCGAGCGGCACGAGGGCGCGCTCGCCCGCGTGGAGCACGAGCACCGTCGCGCCGTCGCGCTGCTCGACGGGACGCTCGGAAGCGACGCCGCCGAGAAACACCCGCACCGTGCGCCCCGTAAGGTACGCAGCAAGGTCGTAACCCGCGCTGTGCTCCGTGGCGCGCGATGGCGGCGCGACATCGGGGTGCAGCGGCTCGAAGATGATGGACGTCACGGGCGGGCAGTAAACGATGAAGGCCGAAAGAATGTCAAAGAAACTGACGGGCGGAATGTACCACGCGCGCGACGATCCGTCTGCCTGGCCACGCGTGCGACGATCTGTCTGCCTGACCACGCGCACCGGGTTCACCCTTCACCCGCCTCGCCGTCGACAGCCCCCTCAGCGCCTCCACGGTCTTTCCGCCGCGGCCGGGTCCGCGTAGAATCTGAGAGGGGCGTTATGCACCTGATCGAGACTCCCGTCCTCGGCGTTCCGGAGCACCTGCAGCAGGTGTTCTCCGACCGGTACAGCCTGGAAGGATCGCTGGGCGAAGGGGGGATGGCGACGGTCTTTCTGGCCCGCGACCACAAGCATGCCGATCGCCGCGTTGCCCTCAAGATCCTCCGCCCCGAAGTCGCCAGCGCGCTGGGCCCCGATCGCTTCGTGAGCGAGATTCGCATCGCGGCCGCCCTGAGCCATCCGCACATCGTGCCGATGTTCGACTCCGGCGAGCAGGACGGCCTGCTCTACTACGTGATGCCGTACGTCGAGGGGGTCACGCTGCGCGCACGGCTGCGTGCCGACCCGCCCCTCGCGGTGGACGAGATCGTGGGTATCGCCGGCGACGTCGCCTCGGCGCTGAGCTACGCACACAGTCGCGGCGTGATCCATCGGGACATCAAGCCCGAGAACATCATGATTGCCGGCGACGAGGCGATGGTCACCGACTTCGGCATCGCCCGCGCCATCCACTCCATCCCCGGCAACGACACGGGTCCGGGTCTGGTGCTCGGCACGCCGGGCTATATGAGCCCCGAACAGGCGAGCGGCATCCTCGAGGTGGATCCGCGCGCCGACATCTTCAGCCTGGGCTGCGTCATCTACGAGATGGTCGTCGGCGCGCGCCCCAGGACGCTGCTCGACCGCGAGGCCGCCCGGGGAGGCAAGGTCGCGGGAGTGAGTGCCACTGCCCGAAAGCGCCTCGACGCGGCGCCCCGCTCGCTCGAAGCGATTATCGCCCGGTCACTGGCCGTCTTCCCGGAGGACCGGTTCGACAACGCCGGCGAGTTTGCGGCGGCGCTGCGCGAGGTCGAGCCCGTGGCCCGGCACAACGGCCATCATGCCATTGCCGTCCTCCCGCTCGTGTCGCTGTCAGGCAACGCCGCCGACACGCTGCTCGGCGAAGGACTCGCCGAGGAGATCACCAGCGCACTCGGACGCGTGCGCTCGCTCCGCGTGGCGTCGCGGACGTCGGCCTTTGCGCTCAAGGACCACTACGGCGACATCCGCCGCATCGGACGCGAACTCGGCGTGGACACCATCCTCGAGGGCACGGTCCGGCTATTGGAGGACCAGTTGCGCGTGGCCGTGCAGCTGATCGACGTGAGCGACGGGTGCCTGCGCTGGTCGGCGACGTTCGAGCGGCCGATGACCGACGTCTTCGCCATTCAGGACGAGATCGCCCGCAGCGTCGTGCAGGCGCTGAAGGTGATCCTGACGGAAGCCGAGCTCAGCGCGCTCGGGCGTGCGCCGACGTCCGATCCGACGGCCTACGAGTTCTACCTGCGCGGCCGGCAGTTCTTCCACCAGGCGCGCAAGAAGAGCCTGCTCTTCGCGCGCGAACTGTTCACGCGAGCCATCGAAGCCGACCCCGGCTTCGCCCTGGCGCACGCCGGTATCGCCGACTGCAGCTCCGTGCTTCACATGTATTACCCGTCGGCCGCCCCGGAATTGGAGCAGGCGGACGTTTCGAGCCGGCGCGCGCTCGAACTCGACCCGGACCTCGCCGAGGCGCACGCCTCGCGCGGGTTCGCCCTCTTCCAGATGAAGCGCCATGACGAGGCGGCCGCCGAGTTCCAGACCGCCATCCGCCTCGACCCGACCCAATTCGAGGCGCGGTATTTCTGTGCACGGCAGTGCTTCCAGCGGGGCCAGCTGACGGAGGCGGCGCGCTGGTTCGAGGAGGCCGCGCGGGTGCGCGAGAGCCCGGAAGCACGGTTCTTCGCGGCCCAGGCGTACGAGGCCGACGGGCTGCACGCCGAGGCGATGGAGGCGTATCGCAAGGCGCTCTCCGTCACGGAGAGACATCAGATGCTCCATCCGGACGACCCGCGCGCAGCCACGATGCGGGCGGTGGCCCTCTGCCGGCTTGGCCGGCCGGAGGAAGGGCTGCAGTGGGCGCGGCGCGCGCTCGAGATCGACCCGGAGGACGCCGGCGTGCGGTACAACGTCGCCTGCCTGTACGCCCTCGAGGGCCGCGCCGAGGAGGCGCTGGACTGCCTGGAGGAGTGCATCCGGTTCGGCTTCGGCAACATCGAGTGGATTGCCCGCGATCCGGACGTGGCGTCGCTCCGCGGCCACCCCCGCTTTGAGGCGATGGTCGGCTCGGTATAGCCACGGCGCTGGAGCCAGCAGTCGCAAGAGGTCAGTTGACGGGATCCGCCGCCACCCTGGGGAACTGTGGCGACGTCAGGGCATATTAAGAGGGTGCTGTTCGCGTCCCTTCCCCCCGCCGGGCTCCGCGTGCCCTCCGTGATGAGACCTCGACTCCCGTTCCTCCGCCGCGTCACGCTGCTCGCGTCACTCTGCGCGCCTCTGGCGCTCGCGGCGCAGCGCCCCCTGCACCCCGGCGGCGGCATGCCGGCCGGCAGACCACCGCAGGGCCAGCGCGTCGAGCCGGCCCCGATCCCCGCCATCAACGTCGATACCACGACCCCCGAGGGAGCGGCGCGCGCCGCCCAGCGGCGGTTCGAGCTGCTGCGCCGCGGCAATCTCCCCAACGCGCAAAACAGTCGGCCCAGCAACTGCGACGAGCAGGTGGGCCGCTGGTGCTACTGGTACGACGAAAAGGCGCCCAAGTCGCTCGAGCTGCCAATCGTGGCGCAGGGACGCGACTCGCTGATCCGCGTACTCGACTCGCTCGCCCAGCTGGTCCCCGTCAACCAGTGGATTGCCGGTCAGCGCGTGCGCTACCTCGCGGAATCGCAGCGCTACGACGCGGCGCTGGCCGCGGCCCAGCAGTGTCGCGCTGGTGGATGGTGGTGCGACGCGCTCGTGGCGTTCAGCCAGCACCTGCGCGGCAACTACGCGGCCGCCGACAGCGGGTTCATCGCCGTGCAAGCGCAGATGAGCGAACGCGAGCGGTGTCAGTGGCGCGACATCTCGCTACTCATTGACGACGACACGCGCCAGCCATATCGCCGCATGACGTGCGGCGCCGAGCGCGACGCCTTTGAGGATCGCGTCTGGTGGTACTCGCGCACGCTCTACGGGTTGCGTGGCAACGACTCGCGCAGCGAGTGGAATGCACGCCAGTTGATGGTGCGCCTGTATCAGGACGCCCCGGGCGCGTACCAGTTCGGCTTTGACGACGACGAGCGCGAACTGTTGCTGCGCTTCGGCTGGCCGCGCTACTGGGCCAAGGGCCCCGGCGATCCGCGCGCCGGCGGCTTCAGCATCCAGAGCGACGAGGCGTCGCCCGCCTACCGATACATCCCCGCGGGCAACGTGCTGAGCAATCCGGCGCTCTCCGATTCGGCGCACTGGCGGCTGCACCGTCCTCCGGTCATCGGCCGCTACGCACCGCCTTACGCGCGCGTCCTCGTGGCACTCGAGCACCAGCAGGCGATGTTCCGCCGCGGCGACTCGGCGCTGCTCGTGATGGCCTATGACGTATCCACCGTGCCCGGCCTCGTCGGCGCCGGGCACCGGCGCGCGGCGATGGTGGTTACGCAGGGCGACCAACCCCGGCCGCGGATGACCACCCGCGAACCCGCCAGCCCCCGCGACACGATGTCGGTGACGGGGCCGTGGGGGGCGCTGCTGTTCAGCGGCGAGGTGTGGGCACCGGATTCGGGCATCGTCGCCCGCGCGCGGTACGGCGTGCATCCGCCGTACGCGGTGGACACGCGCGTCACCGTGTCGGACCTCCTCTTCTACCGGCCATCCGGTACGCCGCCGGGGTCGGTGGAGGAGGCGCTTGCGCTCGCGCTGCCCACCGAACGGGTACGCTCGTCCGCCCCGCTCGGCGTCTACTGGGAGACGTACGGTACCAACCCCGACGGCGAGCAGATCAAGCTCACGGTGACCGTCGTGCGCGAGGTGGAGGAGGGCGGCTTCCTCCGACGCAAGAACCAGAACCTTCGGCTGGTGCGACAGGCCACTCCGGTGAGCGTGTCGGTGAACGACATGACCGCGCGCGGACGCACCACGTCACCCCGCGCCGTGCAGCTCGACATTGGCACGCTCAAGAAGGGCGCCTACATCGTGCAGCTCGAGATCGAGGTGGCGGGCCAGTATCCGCTGCGCGCCGATCACCGGATTGAGATCATCGAGAAGTGACGGCGCGCTCCGTGGTGAAGAAGGGAAAAGGGGGCTGAGGTTCGCCGGCGGACGGCGGACGGTCGACGGCCGGTTTGGGCTGCGCCGCCGTTAGCTTTCGTTGCTGCCACTCTTGCCACGCACGTCGCCCCCCAAGCCAATTCATGATCTTAACTCGCTCCCTCGCCTTCGTCGCTGCGCTCGGCGCTGTCGCGCTGCCGGTGCTTGCGCAGAGCACCGCACCGGCCACGGCCGTCGATACCGTTCCCAAGGCCGTTGCCGCGAAGCCCGCGGCCGTCAAGCCGGCGGCCGTCAAGCCGGCGGCGGCAAAGAAGACCACGACCGCCCGCCAGACGAGTGCCGGCAAGGGTACCAAGGCGCCCGCCGTTGCGGTGGACAGCGAAGCCAGGCTCGACTCCATCTACAACCTGCGCTGGCCCGTGAAGGGCCCGGAACCGCTCCCCGGCTCCATTCTCCCGGCCAAGCGCATCATCGCGTACTACGGCAACCCGCTGTCGAGGCGCATGGGCGTGCTCGGCGAGTACGAACCCGACCACATGCTCTCGATGCTCGACGCCGAAGTGAAGGCGTGGACGCTTGCCGATCCCTCGACGCCGGTGCAGCCCGCGCTCCACCTCATCGCGGTGGTCGCGCAGGCGGGTCCCGGCTCCGACGGCATGTACCGCGCGCGGATGCCGGACACGCTCATCGAGCGCGTGGCGTCGTGGGCGGCACGCCGCAACGCGCTCGTCTTCCTCGACATCCAGGTGGGCAAGAGCACGCTCGCGCAGGAGCTGCCGCGCCTCGAGAAGTTCCTCTCGCGGCCGAACTTCCACCTCGGCATCGACCCCGAGTTCTCGATGAAGAACGGCGGCATTCCGGGGAAGCGCATCGGCACCTACGATGCGGAGGACATCAACTACGCGTCGCGCTTCCTGCAGGAGCTGGTGACGCGCTACAAGCTCCCGCCCAAGGTGCTCGTGGTGCACCGCTTCACGCGCAAGGGCGTGACGAACACGCCGAACATCACGCTCGACGCACGCGTGCAGGTGGTCATGCACATGGACGGCTTTGGGTCGCCGCGGCTCAAGCGCGCCACGTTCCGGTCGTGGATCAAGGCGGAGCCCGTGCAGTTCGTGGGGTGGAAGCAGTTCTACAAGCCGCGCAACGACAATCCGCGCACCACGATCGCGGAGATCCTGCGGCTCAATCCGCGTCCGCTCTACATCCAGTACCAGTAGGCTGCGGCGCGGCCGTCGGGCGCCCCTCCGGCGTCCTGCGCGACGCAGGGTCTATTCCGTGCCGGCCTGCCCCCGCGGGCCATTGTGGATTCGCCGCCGCGCGCCATCTTCCTCCGTCAGTTCCCGCGGCCGACGCTCCGGCCGTTCCCACTTCACGCACCGAATTCTGATGACTTCGACCTACGCAGCCATCACCGGCTGGGGCAAGTGGATGCCGCCGGCCGTCCTGACGAATGAGGATCTCTCGACGTTCCTGGACACGAACGACGAGTGGATCACCACGCGCACGGGCATGAAGGAGCGCCGTGTCTCGCACGTGTCGGCCATGGACATGGCGACGGCCGCCGCCCGGCGCGCGCTCGCCTGCGCGGGCGTCGACGCCGGCGACGTGGACCTCATCGTCTACGGCAGCACCAGCTATGAGGAACAGGCGCCCAACAGCGCGTCGGGCGTCCAGGTGCTGCTCGGTGCGAAGCAGGCGGCCGCGATGGACGTGAACACCGCGTGCACGAGCTTCCTGTACGGCCTCTCGTCGGCCACGGCGATGATCCGCACCGGCATGGTGCGCAATGCCGTGGTGATCGGCGTGGAGCTCGTGAGCCGGTACATGGACTGGAGCAACCGCAATGTGGCCGTGCTGTTCGGGGACGGCGCCGCCGCCGTTGTGCTGCAGGCCACCGATCGCGAGGAGGGCGTGGTGGGAAGCGTCCTCGGCTGCGACGCCGAGGGGCGCGCGACGCTGCGCATTCGCGGGTTTGGCTGTGGCTACGCCAACCAGGGCGTTACCTATGGCGACACGCTGTGGGACTTTGACGGCCCGCAGATCTTCAAGCGCGCCGTGCGCGGGATGAGTGAGGCCTCCGCGAAGGTGATGGCCAAGTGCGGCGTCACCTCGGAGCAGGTGGACCT
This sequence comes from Gemmatimonas sp., assembly GCA_013822425.1. GTDB lineage: Bacteria > Gemmatimonadota > Gemmatimonadetes > Gemmatimonadales > Gemmatimonadaceae > PNKL01. Next base: position 21,449 of record PNKL01000002.1, on the reverse strand, counting down.
CTGCGTTCCGCACCAGGCCAACCTCCGCATCATCGAGGGCGTCGCCAAGTACGCCGGCGTCCCGATGGAGAAGGTGATGCTTACCGTGCAGCGCTACGGCAACATGAGCGCGGCCACGGTTCCCGTGGCGCTCGTCGAGGCACTGGAGGAGGGGCGCATCCGCCCCGGGGCGACGCTCCTGATGCCCGCCTTCGGCGCCGGCCTCACCTTCTGCTCCCTCGTGGTGAAGTGGGGCGAGCGCGTGACACCCCTCGGCGTGCTCGATGACGAATTTGCGCCTCCCGTCAAGACCGCGCTCGAGATGGTCAACGAGATCCGCGCCAGGCAGGATCCCCATCACCGGTCGCTCGCCGGCCTGATGGCACCGGTCTTCGCGGAGACGCGTATCGGCTGAGCACGCGCGGACCGCCCTACGCGCGCGGTGGCACCTGCCCCATCGCCCGCTCGGCAAGCGCAGTGATGGTCAACGACGGATTCACGCCCGGGTTCGCCGGCATCGCAGCGCCGTCGCAAATCAGCATGTTCTGGTAGCCGAAAACGCGATGGTCGCGGTCAATCACGCCGCGCGTCGCGTCGGCGCCGATGACGGCGCCGCCCAGGATGTGCGCAGTCGTCGGAATGTTCGCCGCCGCTTCCAGTACGCTGCTCTGCGCCACGCCACCGGTGTGACGCGCCAGGAACTCGGCCGCGGCGTTGGCCATCGGGATGAACGTCGGGTTCGGCTTCTCGGCGTCCTGCTCCGTTCCGATCGTCACGCCGCGGCCGAACCAGCGTCGCCTGGCCCGGAACGCCATCGCATTGTCGCTTGACTGCATCACGAGGATGATCAGCGACCGTTTGCTCCACCCGACCGGCCACAGTGTTCCGATGGAGCGCACGGGATGGCGGACGAACTGCCAGAGCAGCATCAGCGGGCGCGTGAGCCGCGAGCCGTTGCCCGTCATCGGAGCCTGCAGCAGCGCAATGGCGTCGCCGTACTTGCCGTAGGTGCAGAGCTCGATGTGGGTGTCGGCGTCGGGGTGAATGCTGGCGCTGATGGCGACGTCCGCCCACGGCTTCCTGGCGTCGTCCGGCAGCGTGAGAGCGAGGATGGACTCGCTGTTGCTCCGTACGAGTTCGCCAAGCCGGTTGCTGATGCGAGGCAGCGACCCGCCGTGCTTGAGCGAGGCCAGCAGCTCGGCGGTGCCCAGCGCGCCCGCGGCGAAGACGACGCCGCGCGCCGTGAAGGTGCGGCGGCCCTTGGCAAGCCAGGCGCCGGGACGCTCCGTCGTCACCTGATAGCCATCACCGCCGTCAGCTGCACCGAGAGGACGCACGTCCACCACGCCGTGCTCAGCGAGGACCCTGGCTCCCTTCTTCTCCGCAAACCAGAGGTAGTTCTTGAGCAGGGTGTTCTTGGCGCCGTCGCGGCACCCAACCATGCAACTACCGCAGCGGGTGCATCCCGTGCGCGGCGGGCCTTCCCCGCCAAAATACGGGTCCGGCACTTCCTCTCCGGCCTTTCCGAAGAAGACGCCGACCGGCGTGCGCGTGAACGTGTGCTCGACGCCGAAATGCGCGGCCGTCGCCTTCAACAGGTCCTGCGCGTCCGACGCAAACGGCACCCGCTGCACGCCAAGCATGCGCTCGGCCGTGTCGTAGTGCGGTGCCAGTTCGGCGGCCCAGTCGGCCAGTCCCTTCCACTGTGGGTTCTCGAAGAACGCGGGCTTGGCGCGATAGAGTGTGTTGGCATAGACGGCGCTGCCGCCGCCCACCGCGGTGCCGCTCGCGATAAAGATGTCCTTGAACGGCGTCAGCCGGAAAATGCCGCGCAAGCCGAGCGACGGCGCCCAGAGCCACCGGCGCAGCTGCCACGTGCTCTCGGCATACTCGTGGTCTTCGTAGCGCCGACCGGCTTCGAGCACCGCGACGCGGTAGCCCTTCTCGCTCAGGCGGAGCGCAGAGACGCTGCCGCCGAAGCCGGAGCCGACGATGATCCAGTCGTAGTCGAAGCTGGCGGCGGTCATCCGAACGCGGTCGCGTCCATTGCGAGCAGCGCGCTCAGGAACACGTTGGCCCCGTTGGTGATGTCGGCGGCTCGAGAGAACTCGCGCGGCGAGTGACTGATGCCGCCCACCGACGGAATGAAGATCATGCCCATGGGGCAGACCCGCGCCAGATTCTGCGCGTCGTGCCCAGCGCCGCTGGGCAGGCTCAGCGTCGAGAAGCCCAGCGCCTTCGCCGAATCCGCCACAAGGGCGCGCACGCGGTCGTCGCACCGTGCCGACTCGTGCGTCACGAACTCGTGGTACGCAAAAGTGGTCCCGTTGCGTTCGCCAATCGCTTTGGCCTCGACCACGATGGTGTCGTAGAGGCGCTGGATATTGCGGTCGTCGAGGTCGCGCAGCTCAAGGGTGCAGGCCACCCTGCCGGGCACGACGTTGGGCGCGCCAGGGAAGGCCTGCATGCGCCCGACCGTGCCGACCTGGCGCCCGGGCTCCGACGTGACGACGCGATGCACCATCTCGGTGAACCGCGCCGCGGAGAGCATCGCGTCACGGCGCTCGTTCATCGGCGTGGTGCCGGCGTGATTGGCGAAGCCCTCGATGGTCACTTCCCACTGGCGCAGGCCGACGATGCCCTCGACGACGCCGATGTCGAGTTTCTGACGGTCCAGGTTGCCACCCTGCTCGATGTGCAGTTCGAGGTAGCCATGCACGTCGCCCTTGCGCAGGCGGGCTGACGAGAGCCGCGCCGGGTCGCCGCCGAGCAGGCGGATTCCCTCGTCGATGCTCTTGCCGCTGCGCGCCACGGTGGCCCGCTCGGCCGTTGTTGTCTCGGCCGTCACGAGGTGACTGCCCCAGGTACCGCCTTCCTCGTTCTGCCAACACGCCACCCACAGCGGGTGCCGGGTCAGCGTGCCCCGTTCACCCAGCGTGCGCGTCACTTCGATGGCGGCCAGCGTCCCGACGTTGCCGTCGTAGTTGCCGCCGTCGGGCACCGAGTCCACGTGCGACCCGAAGATGATGGGCTTCGCCGCGGCATCGCGTCCCGCGCGCTTGCCGAAGATGTTGCCCGCCGCATCCACGGACACGTCGAGCCTGGCTTCGCGCATCAGCTGCATGGTGTAGGCGCGCGCGGCAATGTCGGCCTCGCTGTACGCCAGCCGGTGCACGCCGCCGGCGGGGGTCTTGCCGAACTCGCCGATCGCGGTCAGCCAGCCATTGAGGCGTTCGCCGTTGACGCCCGCTGCGCGGCGCGCCGGCGACGCGGCGAGTCGCGAGACAGGGAGGGCGGCCGCTGCGGCGGTCGCGGCGATGGTGCGGGCAAAGTCGCGTCGTTGCATGGGGGCAAACTACGAGTCAAGGGCCCCCGGCGCGAGGCGGTGCCTGCCAATCAGCGCGTGGCGATCAGCGCGTGGCGATCATCGCCACCGGCTCGCCCTTGCTCATGGCCGGCGTGCCGATCACGTACATGACCTCGCCATCGAACGGCGCCTTGACCTCGGCGATGACCGTGCCAAAGAGGTCCGTGATGCGCCCGATCACGGCGCCCTTCGAGACCGTATGCGCCCGCTCGACCACCGGGTGCCATGCGCCGGTCTCCGGGCTGGTGAGCACCGCGTACTTCCCCAGCCAGACGGGGGCCGGCGTTAGCGTCACCGCGCCGTCGAGCATGCCGAGATGGCGCATGACGCGGAGCGCACCATCCACGTTGCGCTGCACCATCTCGGGTTCGGCGAGGCCCATGGCACCCGTCTCCGTGGTGATGGCCGGCTTGCCGCGCAGATGCGCGGTGTTCTGCGTGTAGATGGAGTTGCCGACGTCCCTGGTACGCGTGGTGTCGATGATGATGTGATCCGCCCCCCAGGCCAGCGCCAGTTGCCGCGCACGTTCGTCCACCGCGGGATCGACGCCAAGCTTGTTCCAGTAGAGATACGGACGGAGCGACTCGTTGCCGTCGCCGGCGTGCATGTCCACCAGGTAGTCACAGCGGTCGATGATCTGCGTGGTGATGATGTGCGCGATGCGCTGCGACACGGTGCCGTTGGCGTCGCCGGGATAGACGCGATTCAGGTTCTTGCCGTCCACGGGGCTGTAATAGATGGTGCGCCCGAGATACGACGGCAGGTTGGCGATGTGGACGATGAGCAGGGTGCCTTTGAGCTCGGCGGGAACCACGCGTTCGCGCAGTTGCTGCAGCGCAAGGATGGGCGCCACTTCCACGCCGTGCGTGCCGCCGATCAGCGCGAGCGTCGGACCCGGCTGCGCGCCACGCACCACGGTGATGGGAATGCGCGTGCCTGCGTCGCGGCCGGCCGGCACATCGAGATAGCCCGATGCCCTCTCCCCGGCCCGTGCCGTTACCGGGCCGACGGTTAGCGGGGCGACGGTTAGCGGGGCGACCTGGGCCACGAGCGGAACTGACGTGAACGCAAGGGCAAGCAGCAGCGCGGCGCGGCGCATGAGAGGCTCCGGATGTGATGGCGTGGTTCGGCTCGCGGATCTGATCACCTATGGTCGCGACTACCTGCACGACGCGCCAGAACCTTCGCCCCGCCGGCAGCACATGCGCGTCGCCGAAACATGAGCGGGGGCGCGGTCGGCCTACGGCTTCGGCCGCCGGCCGCGTCCGCCGCGGCGGCGCTTCTTTTTGGCGGCTGGGGCCGACGCGACCGGCAACGGCGCCGCGACGACGGGTGCTGAGGGGACGGCCCGACGTGCATGCGGGGCATGGCGCGAAGGCGGCGCCGGCGGGTCGTCCAGGTACGGAGACGCTTCGTGGCCGCGATGGCCGAATATCTCGGCCGCCGACTTCCGGCGCACGCGCTTGGCATGTGGAAGCGTCGGCAGCGGCGGCCGCTCGTCCGGCGGCAGGAGGTCCTTGACCATCTCGACCAGTTGATGGCTCAGGTGCTGCCCATACTTGTAGAGCGCGACGACGCGCTTCTTGTTGCCGAGCAGGAACGCGAGGAGCGGTTTGTCCTTCTTGGCCGCGTTGCACGCCTTGCAGCAGAGCACGAGGTTGTCGCGCCGGTCGTAGGCGGTCTGGCCGCGACGCGGTGTGACGTGATCGAGCGTCACCGAGCGTACCGGGATGACGCTCTCGCAGTACGCACAGATGGGTCCATGCTCGTGCAGCAGCCACTCGCGTGTGTCGGTATACGCGGCGCGTCCCGTCGGTACGGAGGTCAGCGTGACCTTGGGCGTGGGGGCGTACGCGCCCCCTCCTTTCCCGCCGCGGGCGCGGCGGCGTGGGCCCGACGGAGGCTTAGAAGTCATTCAATAAACATAGGCGCGTGAACAGAGAGACAACAGAGAAACAACAGAGAGGCAACAGAGAGACAACAGGGCTCGAACCGCGTTTCCCGGGCCCCGTTTCGTCTGTTGTCTCTCTGTTGTTTCTCTGTTGTTTCTCTGTTGTTTCTCTGTTGTTTCTCTCTATCGCTTCGCCTTCGTCTTATACGCTAGATCCTCCGGCGCTCCGCCCTTGGGCCAGTCGAGCTCCTTGCCGGGGAAATCGGGGCGCGGCCGCGACAACACGAAGCCTGCCACGTCATAGGAGATCGAATCGGCCACGAAGCCGGGGGCATCGAACGGCATGTGGTGGTGCACGAACGCCGCCACGATGCGCAGGCGCGACATCCCCGAACCGATGCTGAACGACTGCGGGCCCCACAGCGGCGGGCCGTACCTTTCGATGCCGAGCCTGCTTCCGCTCTGTCCATCAGCCCCGTGGCAGCGCGAGCAGTACATGGCAAACTGCGTCTTTCCGCGCACCGTGTCAGGCTGCAGCGGCGGGATCGAGTCAACGCCCAGGCCCGCATGCGGGCCCTTCGGCATCTCGCTGGAGAGCCAGGTCAGGTAGGCGACGATGTCACGCATGTCGGCGCCGCCTGCCCGCAGCGGCCTGCCGTTCAGGCTGCGGCGGAAGCAGTCATTGACCCGGTCTTCCACCGTGACCTCGGTACCCGTGCGCGCCCAGTACGCCGGATAGCGGTTCGTCACGCCGACGAGCGGATTCGCGAACGGCTTCCGCCCCTTGTCCAGGTGGCACGACGTACAGTGGAGTGCATTGCCCACGTGCGACGGCAGCGAGTCCCGCGTGAACACCAGGAGCGCCAGGCCGCGCTGGATGGAGCGCGACGCCGAGTCCTGCGTCAGCAACGACTCCGCGGGCGCCGGGAGGAGCGTGTCGGGCGCTACCGCCGTCTCCGCGGCCGGCTCTCCCGAACCGCCACCGCCGCACGCCGTCGCCAGCGCGAGCGAGCAGACCAGCGACATACCACGCCGTGCGCGCCAAAGGTGTCGCACGAGTCCTGCTTGAATCGCTTGCTGAATCATCGACCTGATCCCCGGGACGAGAAATCGTGAAGGTGCAATCTGACAAATCGCTCACGCCGATACCAGACCGCGTCTACCGTCTACCATCCACCGTCTACCATCCACCGTCTACCATCCACCGTCTACCGTCACCCTGCTACCTCACGGTACCCTGCCCCGCGTCAGATACGCCCCATCCACCGGCGCGTCGCCGTTCGGCCAATCCAGCTCCTTGCCCGGAAAGTCCGGACGCGGACGCGATCCGATGTATGCCGCCACATCGAAGGCGGTCTGCGCCGATACGGTGCCGGGCATATCGATGGGCATATTCCGGTGCACGAAGGCGGCCATCACGCGGACGCGCGCCATGCCGGACCCGATGTTGAACGAACCCGCCCCCCACAGGGGCGGCCCCGCATTGACGAGCCCACGCCGGAGCATCCCCTCGCCATCGGGCCCATGGCAGCGGGCGCAGTGCTGCCCGTACGCCACGCGGCCCCGGACGGTGTCGGACGCGAGCGGCACGAGCGAGTCGATGCCCGTGCCTCGCATGCGCGCCCCCGACACCGTACCGCGGGAAAGCCACGAGATGTACGACACGATGTCGCGCATGTCGTCGCCCTCCACTGCGAGGGGCGTGCCATTGAGGCTGCGTCGAATGCAGTCATTGATGCGCTCCTCGAGGCGAATGACCCGACCCGAGCGCGACCGGTACTGCGGAAACCGGCCGTACGCGCCAACCCACGGCATGGCGAAGGCACGCCGCCCGCTGTCGAGATGGCACGAGACGCACCGCATGTCGGCGCCAACGTGCGACGGCAGCGAGTCGCGGGTGGCGCTCACCAGGGCAAGGCCGCGTTTGATCGAGCGTGACACGGGGTCGTTGCCCAGCCACGACGCCGCCGGCGCCGGCAGGAGCAGCGTGTCGGCGGCGCGCGCCGTGGCCATCTCGGGCGCCGAGCCGCGGCCGCACGCCGCCGCAATCGGCAGCAGCGCGAGCAACCAGCGGCGCGTGGCAGAAGGCATCTGATAATTCTCGCCGCTGTACCCACGAGCGGCAACACGCGGCGCGCGCGCCTTGTCCTTGGACTCCACCGCACCGTGCGTGGCACTTCCCGAACCTCGCCGGCGCCCCTCAATTCTCCCGCATGCTCATCACGCTCGCCCTCGGTGGCCCACCGCGCATGAACTTCGCCGATCCCGACGCCGCGCCGTCCGACCGGCTGAATGTCATTCTCTGGCACGACGCCCGCGGCTGGAACGTGAAATACCCCGGCGTGAACCGCGCCGTCTTCTTTCCGTTGAGCATTCACCTGGCCGACGACGAGCGCGAGGAGCGCGAAGAACGCGCGGCGCAAGGCCCGCCGGAGCCGAAGCCAACCGCCAAGCCACCCCGGCCGAAGCCCCGCTGAGTCCTCTCCCCTCCCGTCACTGCCGTACTCTGCCGTTCTCTGCCGTTCTCTGCCGTTCTCTGCCGTCCTCTGCCGTCCTCTGACTCTATGCGCTCCATTCTCGCCCTGGACCAAGGCACCACCTCCTCCCGCGCCATCCTCTTCGATCACGCCGGTGGCGTCGTCGCGGTCGCGCAGAAGGAGTTCCCGCAGCACTTCCCGAAGCCCGGGTGGGTCGAGCACGACCCCGTGGATCTCTGGTCCACGCAGCTCGGCGTGGCCGCCGAGGTGCTGCAGAAGGCCAATCGGTCGGCAGCTGACGTCGCCGCCATCGGCATCACCAACCAGCGCGAAACCACGATCGTCTGGGACCGCGAGACCGGCCAGCCGGTCTGCAACGCGATCGTCTGGCAGGACCGGCGCACGGCGTCGCTCTGCGACGCGCTACGGAAGCGCAAGCTCGACCGCGTGGTGCGCCGCAAGACCGGCCTCGTCGTGGACGCCTACTTCTCGGCGACCAAGGTGCAATGGATTCTCCAGCACGTGAAGGGCGCGCGCGCCCGGGCAAAGGCCGGACGGCTCGCCTTCGGTACCGTCGATTCCTGGCTGGTCTGGAACCTCACCGGCGGCAGGGTCCACGTCACCGACGCGAGCAATGCGTCGCGCACGATGCTCTACGACATCCGCACGGGTGACTGGGACGACGCCCTGCTCGACATCTTCGGCGTGCCGCGCGCGATGCTGCCGGCGGTGCGATCGTCGAGCGAGGTGTACGGGCACACCTCCCTGCTCGGCGGATCCATCCCCATCGCCGGCATCGCGGGAGACCAGCAGGCGGCACTCTTTGGGCAGGTGTGCACCAGGCCTGGCATGGTGAAGAACACCTACGGCACCGGCTGCTTCATGCTGATGAACACCGGCGCCAAGCCCATCGCATCGAAGAACAGCCTGCTGACCACGGTGGCATGGCGTATCGGGCATCGCACCGAGTATGCGCTGGAGGGGAGCATTTTCATCGCCGGTGCCGTCGTGCAATGGCTGCGCGATGGACTCGGCATCATTCGCTCCGCGGCGGAGATCGAGTCGCTGGCGGCGTCGGTCCCCGACACGCACGGCGTCTATCTGGTGCCGGCCTTTGCCGGGCTTGGTGCGCCGCACTGGGACCAGTATGCGCGTGGCGCGCTCGTGGGGCTCACGCGCGGCACCACCCGCGCGCACGTGGCGCGCGCCGCGCTCGAGGGCATCGCCCTGCAGGTCATGAATGTGCTGAAGGCGATGGAAGCGGACGCGGGGATCCGCCTGAAGGAACTGCGCGTGGATGGCGGCGCCTCCGCCAACAACCTGCTCATGCAGTTGCAGGCCGACCTGCTCAACGTGCCGGTAGTGCGGCCCAAGGTCGCGGAGACCACTGCGCTCGGCGCCGCCTATCTCGCCGGGCTTGCGGTGGGCTTCTGGACGAGCCAGGCCGAAATCGCCCGGCAGTGGCAGGCGGACCGCCGCTTCACACCCAACATGAAGCCGGCGGCGCGGAAGACGCTCGCCGCTGGCTGGAAGAAGGCGCTTGCTCGCGCCAAGGGGTGGGAAGCGCCGTAGCGCCGCCGCGTCAGTTCACGATCACCGTGCCCGTCATGCCGGCGTGCAGACTGCAGTCATAACCGAACGTTCCCGCGGTGGCGAAGAGGCGCTGCACGCCGCTGTTCGCGGTGTTGGGGATGTTGGCCGGTGCGCCGGCCACGTTGGCAAAGATCACGTTGTGGATCGTGGCCTGGAACGTGAAGGTCACGGTCGTCCCCCTGGCCACGGTGAGGGTCGACGGGGTGAAGGTGTTCGACGTGGTCGCAATGACCTCGTTGGCCGCGGGCGTCGACGGCGTGCCCGGCGTATTGTTGCTTGGGGCTGTCGGCGAGCCGTAGCTGCCGTCGCCGCAGGCCGAGAGCAGGGCCAGCACGGCAACTGCTGCACACTTCCGAACCATCACTGACATGGGTCCTCCGGGGGGCTGAGATATTACCTCAATACTGAGATACTACTGTACTAAACTACCTCCTGGCTGTGCGCCGCGTCACAGGGGCGCGACACGATGACGCCAATCGGCGAAGGGGGCGCAGGCCAATTGGCCTGCGCCCCCATCCGAATCCCGTGCCTCCACTGTGCCTGTGCCTGTGCCCGTGCCTGTGCCCGTAGTTCTACTCCATGTTCTGGTCGTCTTCCGCGGCGCCCGTGGCCGTGGGCGGCCGCTTGAACCAGTGGCCGGCGGGCAGGTTGTTGGCCGCCAGTCCCTCGATGCGTGCCAGCTCGGCCGCCGGCAGCGGCTTGAATGCTTTGGCGAGCGCGACGTTCTCCTCCAGCTGCTCCACCGTCTTGCATCCGACGATGACGGTGCTCACCGGGAGCGTCAGGACGTAGTCCATCGCGTCCTTCATGGTGGTGACCGCGCCTTCTTTGAACAGGCGGTCGCGCGCCGGAATCTTCATGCCGATCACGCCCATGTTCTTCTTGTTCGCCAGTGGCAGCAGTTCCTGCTTGAACGGGAGGTGGTGTGCGTCGGCGGCGTTGAGCGCCATCAGGATGGCGTCGAACGGAAAGCGGTCAATGGCCTTGATGAGCACCGCGGGATCGAAGTGCCCCGTGATGCCGATGTGCCGCACCATCTTCTGGTCGCGGGCGCTGACCATCGCCTCCATCACGCCGCCCGGGCCGAAGATCTGCTCGAGCTGCGCCTCCGACTGGACATTGTGGACTTGCCAGAGATCCAGGTGATCCGTGCGCAGCAGGCGCAGGCTCTGGTCGAGCTGGCGCAGCGCGCCGTCGCGCGTCCGGTCGTCGGCCTTGCTCGCGAGGTACACCTCCTTGCGGCGCGTCGCCATGACCTCGCCGATGAACGTCTGCGAGATGCCGTTCAGCTCCCAGCGCGGCTTGCTCGCGTCGCGCGGGCGTCCGTACGCCGCCGCCGTGTCGATGTAGTTCACGCCGAGGTCAAGGGCGCGATTGACGATCGCGATTGACACGTCGTGCTTGTCCGCCTGCTCGAGCGACGCCTGCCCGCCGAGGCTGAAGATGAACGGATGATGCCCGGTGCGGCCGAGCGGGCGCGTCGGAAGCGCCAGGGGCGGCACGCTCGCGGGGCCGGTGCCCCCGGCGACGACAGGAGCCGCGGCGAGGCCGGCAGCGCTGGCGAGGCCCAGCTTGACGAAGTCGCGCCTGGTCAGTTCATCGGTCATCGATCTGCTCCTCCATCAGGGACGCGGTAAGCGATTCGCATGCAGGCAGAAGGCGAAAGGGCACGCGGTCAAATGGTACGGCCAACCCGCTGGAAAATCAAAATCCGGCACCGTCACCTCACGCGACGCCCTATGCACCCGCGGCCGCGGCCGCGGTCGACAGCGTATCACCCTGCTCCGGCTTGAGGATTACGCCCTCGCTGCGCCGTCCGTTCATGCGCACCACCAGCGGGCGGTTGAACTCGAGCAGGCGCACGTGCCCGTCCTCGGCAATGGAGGGCTGGGCCGCGAGCCACTCCCAATCCACGAACCCGTCACCGAACTCCGGGTTCGTCGTGAAATAGCCGACCTGGAACGAGACCAGGTTCTGGAAGAAGTGGCTCCCCTGCGACGGCGTGACGCGGAAGTCGCGGAACCCCGCCTCGACGATCACGCGCGCTCCGGAGATCTCGTCCCACCGCACCGGAATGCCCAGCCACGGGTCCGCCGAGCCCCAGCGACCGACGCCGATCAGCATGTACGGCAGGCCGCGCTCCAGCAGGGTGGCGTTGAACCCCGCGATGCTGCGCGCGGCCTCGCGCGTGGCCGACCGGTCGAAGCGATGGAAGTCCACCACGACGGCGTGCTTCAGGTGGTCAATGATGCCGTCGCCCAGCACCCGCGGACTGCGGCAGAGGACGCTCGCCGGCTCCACCGTCGAGAGTTCGAGGTCGTGCATCTCCCGCGACAGCACCAGCGGCCGCAGCTGCAGGAAGCCGAACTCATGCGGTTCGCCGGGCTGCTGCGCGAGGCGCACGCCGAACTCGATCTCGCACGGGCGATTCATGCCCCCGACGCCAATCTCGAGGAGGTCCGAGATGAGCGGGGCCAGCGGGAAAAGATTGTGCTTGAGGATGGGCGCGAAGCTCACGAGTCGCACGCCGGGACGCGAGAGGCCGTCGTAGATGACGTCGTTCTCCACGTCGTACGTGGAACCCAGGGCGCGCAGCGTGCCGTCTGCTTCCGCGGTGTCGAGATCGAAGCTCCGCTCCCGCATGCCCTGCTCCGCCACCTCCCCCGGGCCCTCCGCGTCGCCGAAATCCACGGCCCAGAAGTTCCGCTGCGAATTCGCGAGGATGTCGCTGACCGAGGAGAACTGGATGATGTTGCGCGGCGCGCGCGGGCAAAACGTCAGCACCCGCCCGCCTTCCACTACCGCGCGCCCCAGGCCGAGCGCGACCGCCGCCACTCCATCCTCGGCGCTCAGCGGCGCCGCTGGATAGAAGTTGTACGATCGCGCGACGCCCGACAGATCCGGGTAGAAGCGTTGGCCGTGCTCGGCACCCACGATCTTCTGGATGATGACCGCCATCTTCTCTTCCTCCAGGCGGTACGGCGTCGCCCGAAGGTACGACTTGGCGTTGTGCGTGAAGGTGGAGGCGTACACGCGCTTGACCGCCTCGACGAGCCGCGCGAGGCGTTCATCGTGGTCGGGGTGCCGGTTCGGCAGCATGAACGTGTCGTACACGCCCGTGAACGGCTGGTACTGCGAATCCTCGAGCAGGCTCGACGAGCGCACGGCGAGCGGCCATCGCACCTGGCGCAGGAACGTGTCGAGGTCGGCCAGCACGTCGTCCGGCAGCCGCGCCGCGTGGAAGCGCCGCAGCAGCTCCGCGTCGTCCGTCCCGTGAAACGCGATCTCGAGCAAATCGTTCTCGGCGAGGAACCGGTCAAAGACGTCGGTGCCGATCACCACCGCGGGAGGCACGCTCACGTGGACGCCCTCGAAGCGGCGGTTCACCCCGTACAGGCCGACGAGGCGTCGCACGAAGGCCAGGCCGCGCGCCTTGCCGCCGATCGACCCGCCACCGATGCGCGCGAAGAACGGCACCGATGCGTCGAACACGTCACGGTCGAAATCGCCCACCTGCAGCTGCGCCTGGTCGTTCCGGTATTCCGCAATCGCGGCGATCAGCTTGGTGCGGAGCTCCTCCGGCGACCGGTAGTCCGACACGTGCTGCGACCGCAGGCGCTGGGCCACGCCGAACTCGGCGCGCGCCGCAAGCCAGGTGGAGAAGTGGTGCCGTTCGCCGTGATAGACGAGGCTCTCCGCCGGGACCGTCGCGACCTTCTCCTCGAGGCTGCGCAGGTCCTCGGCGCGCCCCACCTCGCGGCCGTCGGGCAGGCGGAAGACGAAATCGCCGAAGGCGAAGTGCTCGACGATGAAGCCGTGGAGCTCGTGCAGCATCGTCGGCGACCCCTTCAGCACGAACGGCAGTCCCGCCGCCGCCGCGCGCGCGAAGTACTCGGCGCGCCCCGACTGCATGAGCACCGGCACGTCCGGCGCCTCGTCCCGGATGGCGCGGGCCAGCGCAAAGCCCGCGTCGCGCGCCACCACTCCGTCCCGTGGAAACTCCACGTCGGTGATCACGCCCAGCACGTGCTCCCGGTACCGCGACCACTGCCGCCAGGCTTCCTCGTACGACGTGCAGAGCAGGATCTTGGGACGCGCGCGCAGGCGCACCAGCTTGTGCGAGATGTTGCTCCCCTCACCCAGCGCGTTGGCCGACTGGCGGATGATCTCGGTGTAGACGACCGGCAGCAGCGATGAGTAGAAGCGCATGCTGTCTTCCACCAGCAGCACCACGCGCACGCCCGTAGTGGACGTGTCGTGCGCCACGTTCCGCTGGTCTTCCACGTAGTTGACCATCGCCAGCAGGATGCGGGCATCGCCCTGCCACATGAAGCAGCGGTCAATGCGCGACAGGTCGACGCGTGACTCGAAGTCCTTGAACTCGCGGTGGTCGTACGCCAGCACCAGCACGGGCACGTCGAGCCCGGCGTCGGCCAGCCGCTGCGCGAGCTGCGTGGCGTCCATGTCGCCCGGGTTGATCGTGGTGATCACCAGGTTGAACTGGCGCTGGGCCTTGGCCTTCGCGATCGCCTCGGCGCCGCTCGCCACATGCGTGATGTGCGGGGTGTGATGCGTGTCGAGATCGACGAATTCGCGCATCACGAGCTCGTTCAGCCGGCCGTCTTCCTGCAACGTGAACGCGTCGTACAGGCTCGACACGAGCAGGATGTCCTGCACGCGATACGGCATCAGGTCCTGGAACAGCTCGCTCGGCAGGGCCTCGTCCAGCTTCGTCACCGGCTCTCGTTCGCTCACGCCAACTCTCCCCCTCGCGTCCGCCGTCCGCTGTCTGCCGTCTGCCGTCTGCCGTCTGCCGTCTGCCGTCTGCCGTCTGCCGTCAATGTAAGAGCGCGGAGTGGCAACCGCCCACCCCGCGCTTCTTGACTGCTACGGAACGGGACCGCTCACACCGCTCCCTGGTCCATCATCGCATTGGCCACCTTCAGGAAGCCGGCGATGTTCGCGCCGTTCACCAGGTTGCCCGGCGTGCCATACGTCGCGGCCGCCTCGCTCGACGCCTTGTAGATGCTCTTCATGATCGTGTGCAGCTTGGCATCCACCTCGTCGCGCGACCAGTTGTAGCGCATGCTGTTCTGGGACATCTCCAGCCCCGAGACCGCCACGCCGCCGGCGTTGGCCGCCTTGCCCGGCGCGAACATCACGCCGTGCTTCTGGAACGTCTCCACCGCCTCTGGCATGCTCGGCATGTTGGCGCCCTCTGCCACGCACATGCAGCCGTTCTTCACCAGCTCGGCGGCGTCGCTGCCGTCCAGCTCGTTCTGCGTGGCGCACGGAAGCGCCACGTCCACCTTCACGCCCCACGGCCGCTTGCCGGCGTGGAACGTCGTGCCCTTGAACTTCTCCGCGTACGGCGCCACCACATCCTGGCCCGACGAGCGCAGCTTGAGCATGAACTCCCACTTCTCGCCGGTCACGCCGTCCGGATCGTGCACAAATCCGTCAGGGCCCGAGAGTGTCACGACCTTGCCGCCCAGGTCGGCCACCTTCTTCACGGCACCCCACGCCACGTTGCCGAAGCCCGACACCGACACGACCTTGCCCTGAAAGTCGGTCCCCTTCGACGCCAGCATCTCCTGCGCGAAGTAGACCGTGCCGAACCCGGTGGCCTCGGGACGAATGAGCGACCCGCCCCAGTTGAGCCCCTTCCCCGTCAGCACGCCCGTGAACTCGTTTCTCAGGCGCTTGTACTGACCAAACAGGAAACCGATCTCGCGCCCGCCTACGCCGATGTCGCCGGCGGGGACGTCGGTGTTGGCGCCGATATGCCGGAACAGCTCCGTCATGAAGCTCTGGCAGAAATGCATCACTTCCGTGTCGCTCTTCCCCTTCGGATCGAAGTCGCTGCCGCCCTTGCCGCCGCCCATGGGCAGCGTCGTGAGCGAGTTCTTGAAGACCTGTTCGAAGGCCAGGAACTTCAGGATGCCGAGGTTCACCGACGGGTGGAACCGCAGGCCGCCCTTGTACGGGCCGATGGCGCTGTTCATCTCGATGCGGAAGCCGCGGTTGATCTGGATTTCGCCGTGATCGTCCACCCACGGCACGCGGAACAGGATCACCCGCTCCGGCTCGATCATCCGCTCCATGATGTGCGCGGCCTTGTACTCCGGATGCTGGTCGAGCACGAGGCTCAGCGAGTCGACGACTTCGTGCACGGCCTGGTGGAACTCGGGCTCGGCCGGGTTTTGCGCGACGACCTTCTCCATCACGGCGGCCACATAGGCCTTGCCGGTCAAGTTCTTGAGTTGGCTATGGGTGCGCGCGTCGCGCGAGGGTATGGCGGTCATGTGGTCCGCTTCCTGGGTATGCAGAGCTCCGAAGAGCACCGTGGTGACGAGCGTGTGACAGCTGCTGCCTATGAGAGTATCGCGGTGATCAGCCGGACGGCGACAGGGAAGTTGCCATCCCGGTATAAGGTAAAGTCGGGCGCACGCGGGCAATACCACGGCCGTCTGATCAGTGCGGTGTGGCGAGGGAGCTCTTTTACCGCGGAGCGGGCTTTTTCACCACGGAGCACACGAAGAGAAGCGCTGATGGGTGAGGCCCTCAGGTCGTTCTCCGTGTGCTCCGTGGTGAAAAAGTCCAGCGCACCACCGAAAAGCTACGCCGGCACCAGCGCATCCTGCGCGGTCCGCTGCACCAACTGCTGCCAGTGCGCGTCAATCTCGGCCTGAATGTGCGAGACCTGCTCCGCGCTCAGGTGCCGGAACCGCCCCTGCCGGCGCAGGTACGGCTCCACCGGGTCACCGGCATGCTCCATCGTGAAGCGCCAGCGCCGGCCGTCTTCGACCTCGAGCATCGGGAAGACGCGGCTCTGCACCGCCATGCGCGCCAGTTCGACGCCTTCATCATCGCCGCACTTCCACCCGGGCGGGCACGGGGACAACAGGTGGATGAACCGCGTCCCGCGCATCGCCTTGGCTTTCGTCACCTTGTCGATGAGATCCACCGGATACGCCACCGTCGCCGTTGCCGCGTACGGGATGTTGTGTGCGGCCATGATGGCGAGGATGTCCTTCTTGTTCGTCGCCTCTGGGTACTGCGCCGGCGTCGTGGTGGTCCACGCCCCCCACGGTGTGGCCGAGGAGCGCTGGATCCCCGTGTTCATGTACGCCTCGTTGTCGTAGCAGACATACAGGATGTTCTCGTTGCGTTCGGCGGCCCCCGACAGCGCCTGCAGGCCGATGTCGAACGTGCCGCCGTCGCCCACCCACACCAGCACCGTGGTGTCGAACTTCCCCTGCGTATCGAGCGCGGCCCGGATGCCGGACGCCACCGCCGGTCCCGTCGCGAAGGCGGTGTGGAACACGGGCACCTGCAGCGAACTCTGCGGCCATGGTCCGGCGATGATCGTGAAGCAGCAGGCCGGCATCACGACGATCGTGTTGGGGCCGAGCGCCTTGAGCGCGAGCTTCATGGCGAGCGGCGCCGCGCAGCCGGGGCACGCGAGATGCCCCGACGTGAGCAGGTCGCCCTCGGGCACGCAGTCTGCGATGCGAAGCTGGCTCACGGATTCACTCCCACCCAAAGGTCCTCGCGACCGGGCACCGTCCCCGTTCGCGCTTTCTCGATCACCTCGTCAATCACCGCGGGGGTGATGTCGCGCCCGCCGAGCCCGAGCACGAACCCGAAGAGCTCGGGGCGCTCCGCGTCCGGCAGGTCATAGAGCGCCGACCGCAGTTCCTCCGCGAAGATGCCACCGTGCCCCGGCGAGACGTTGCGGTCCAGCACCGCCACGCGCGGAACGCCGCGCAGGGCATCGCGCAGCAGCGCGGTGGGGAACGGACGGAACATCTTCATCTTCAGCAGGCCCACTGCCTCACCCGCCCCGCGCCGCGCATCCACCACGGCGCGCGCCGTGCTCGTCACCGTCCCCGACGTCACCAGCAGCAGCTCGGCGTCCTCGGCCCGATACGACTCCACCGCGCCGTACGAGCGGCCGAACATCCGCAGCCAGTCCTTCTCGATGACCTCGAGCGCCTGTGGCACCTTGTTGAGTGCGTCCTGCTGCAGGAAGCGCATTTCCATGTAGGCGTCGGGCCGCACCAGCGCGCCGAAGGCGTGCGGGCTGTCCACGTCGAGCTTGTAGGGCGCCACGCGCCTGGGCAGGAACCGGTCCACCAGTTCCTGGTCGGGCACGTCCACCGGCTCGGCCGTGTGCGACAGGTAGAAGCCGTCGAGCATCAGCATCACCGGCACGTTGAGCTGCTCGGCCAGCTTGAACGCCATGATCGTGGTGTCCACCACTTCCTGGTTGGTCTCGCAGTAGAGCTGCACCCACCCCGTGTCGCGCTGCGACAGGCTGTCGTTCTGGTCGGTCCAGATGTTCCAGCCCGGGCCCACCGCGCGGTTGATGTCCGCCATGACGATCGGCAGGCGTCCCCCGCCCGCCCAGTGCAGCATCTCGTGCATGTAGAGCAGGCCATGCGATGACGACGCCGTGAACGCGCGCACCCCGGTGGCCGACGCGCCGATGACCGCCGCCATCGCCGAGTGCTCCGACTCCACCTTGATGAAGCGCGCAGCGAGCGTGCCGTCGGCGCACATCTCCGACAGTTTCTCCACCACCTGCGTCTGCGGCGTGATCGGGTACGCCGAGATCACCTCGACACGCGCCAGCCGCACCCCCCACGCTACCGCGTGGTTTCCCACCATCACCTTCTTCATGGCCGGTCCTGCGTCATGGTAATCGCACCCCGCGGGCACTCGGCGGCGCAGAGGCCGCACCCCTTGCAGTAGTCGAGCGCAATCGTGTACGAGCCGTCGGCCGCGCGCGTGATGGCGGCATCGGGGCAGAAGATCAGGCAGACGTCGCACTGGGTGCAGACGCCGCAGTTGAGGCAGCGCTTCGCCTCGTCCATCGCTTCCGCCGTCGAGAGCCCTGCGTTCACTTCGTCGAAGCCGCCGCGCGCGCGGTCGCTGTCCAGGTGCGGATCGGCGTGACGCGGGACGCGCTGGTACTGCGCGAAGTTCAGGTCGTCCACGCCAACCACGGCGTTGACGGGATTCACGCGGCGGATCGGGTCGCGCCCCATCCACCGTACCGCGCTCAGGTTTCCGTCGGCAAAGCGCAGCGCGTTCAGCTCGGCCGTGTCGCCGTGATGGCGGCGCAGGTGCCGGTCGATGCCGATGGCGGCGCGCTTGCCGGCGCCCAGCGCATCGGCCACGGTGCGCGCCAGGTCGGTGACGTCGCCGCCGGCGTACAGCATGTCGCGATTCGTGCCGCCCAGCGCGTCCACCTGCAGGCCCGAGTCGCTCCCCTCGACGTCGCCGAAGAACCCCTCCAGCGCCGACGACTCGCCGATGGCGGTGAGCACGGTGTCGGCCTCGATGGTGAAATGCTCGCCCGTCGGCACCGGCCGCCGCCGGCCGCTCGCATCGGGCTCGCCCAGCGCCATGCGCTCGGCGACGAGTGCGCAGACGCGACCATTCGCCTCCTGGAATTCCACGGGATTGGCGAGGAACACGAACTCAGCCCCCTCGCGCATCGCGTCATCCACTTCTTCCTTGATCGCGGGCATCTGCTCGCGTGTGCGCCGGTACGCCACCGTCACCTTCGCGCCCAGCCGCATCGCGGAGCGGGCGCAGTCCATCGCGGTGTTGCCGCCGCCCACCACCACCACGTGCCGGCCGAGGTCGGGGCGCTTGCCGCTGTTGACGTCGCGCAGGAAGACCAGCCCCGGCTGCACGCCGGGGAGCTGCTCGCCCGGCACGCCGAGCGCGCGGCTCGTATGCGCTCCCGTGGCGATGCACACCGCGCTGAACAGCTCGGTCAGTTCCTTCCACGTCACGTGCTCGCCGATGCGCACGCCGCACTTGATCTCCACCCCGTGCGCGACGACGCGTGCGATGTCGCCGTCGAGCGCCTCGCGCGGCAGGCGATACTCCGGGATGCCGAGGCGGAGCATCCCGCCCGCCTCCTGTGCCGACTCGTAGATCGTCACGCCGTAGCCGAATCGCGCCAGGTGGTAGGCGCAGGCCAGGCCCGCCGGTCCCGAGCCCACCACCGCCACGCGCTCCGTACGCCGCTTGCCCTTCAGCACCGGCGCCGGCCGCTGGCGTGCGAGGTCGCCCATCGCGCGCTCCACCGCGTGGATCGCCACCGCGCCGTCGAAGGTGCGCCGGTTGCACGTATTCTCGCAGGGATGGTGGCAGACGCGCCCCGTGACGGCGGGGAGCGGGTTCTCGGCGAGCAGCAGGTCGCGCGCCTCATCCACGCGCCCTTCGCGGAGCAGGTTGAGGTACCCCTCGATATCGATGCCCACCGGGCACCCGGCGTTGCACGGCGCCACGCGGTCGTGGTAGGCGGGACGCGTGTACTTCCACGAGCCCGTGCGCGTGACGAGCGTGGACGTCGTGCTCATCGCCACTTCGGGGATGGCGCGCGCGCCGTCCGTCGTCGTGATCGTCTCAGGCACGGGCCACCTCCGTCAGGTGCGCGTCACGCATCGCGGCGTGGCGCACGGCGGTGACCGCCTCCGCCGCCGCGGCGATGTTGGCGTCGATCTGCATCGGCACTTCCTCGCGGATGGCGTCGCGCACGCTCGCCATCGTGATCGTCCCCGAGTCGGCGGCGAAGGCGCCGAGGATGGCGGTGTTCACGATGGGCTGGCTCTTGCCGCCGAGCCCGTGGCGAATGGCGATGCCGGTGGCGTCGATGGTGCTGACGTGGAAGCGCTCGAGCAGCCGCGGGAAGTCCTCGGGCGCCTGGTCGGTGTTGATGAGAATCCGTCCGCCCGGCTTGAGGCCGGCGGTGATGTCGGTTGCGCCGATCAGGGTCGGATCGAGCACGATCAGGTTGTCCGGCTCCTGGATCTCGCAGCGGAGCTTGATCGGCGCATCGTCGACGCGCAGGAACGCCGTGACCGGCGAGCCGCGGCGCTCGACGCCGAACATGGGGAAGGACTGCACTTCGCGTCCTTCGAGAAAGAGCGCCACGGCCAGCAGCTTGGAGGCGATGACGGTGCCCTGTCCGCCGCGGCCGTGCAATCGCAGTTCACGCATGGGCTGGTTTCAGTCGCGGGGTGGGCTCGCGCGCGGCGTCGCCGGTCGCGTCACGGTGCTCGTCGCACAGCCTGTTTGTCGACCGATCACAGTACTCGCAATCCACCTGTACCTCGGCGCATGGCACGCCGTCGCACTGTGCGACCTGGCAGGGGACGCCGGTGCCGGCCTGCGGCGTGTCCGCAGCGCGCGCTGGAACTGCAGGGGCGACAATCATGTGCCTTCCCGTTCCGTAATGACGCGGCGGTCATTCGGCCGCCGACAGAGGCATAGTAACGGAGGGATCAGGCGATGGTGGTGGGGCGAAGTCCCTGCTTCTGCGTCGGAGAAGACCCCACAGACGTAGCCGCGGCGTCGAGGGCGCCGCGAATGGTAGAGTTACGTAGGGAAAGACCTGAATGGCTGTATAAGTATGTACCCCAACAGGTTGCGTACGCTGCCCGACAGATGAGATGCGCTCTCACTCTCAGATTACTTCCTGCCCCACTGCCATTCGGCAGCGCTCCATTTCATCAGGCGGGCAGCTCCAGCAACTCCATTTAGTGTGAGCACCTCAGGAGGGTGCCATGACATTTCCCTATGTACGAGGTAGTGGCATTCGCTCCATGCGGCCGATGTCCTGGCTCGTGAGCGGTGCGCTCGTGGCAGCGGTGGCGTTCGTGCCACTCGCGGTCAACGGCCAGGCCACCAGGTCGCAGAAGGCAGACGCGGCGGTCGGCGGCGCGACCTACGTTGGTCAGGAGACCTGCGTCGGTTGCCACGAGAGCGTGAAGACCACCGGCCTGCACGGCATCAAGGCCGACCTCCGGACACCCGCGGGCGCCAAGGGCTGCGAGTCCTGTCACGGCCCCGGCAGCAAGCACGCCGATGACCCGGAGAAGGTGAAGCCGATGCAGTTCGGCAAGGTGAGCGCGGTGGAGGCCTCGGCGACCTGCACGTCGTGCCACAGCACGAGCGAGCATGCGTTCTGGGCGAACAGCAAGCATGAAGCCCGCAACGTGGGCTGCGTCTCGTGCCACAGCGTGCACAACACCAAGGGCGACAAGGGCCTCAAGGAGGCGACGCAGGGCAAGCTCTGCGCCTCGTGCCACCAGGCGATCGCCAACAAGATGAACCGCTT
>PNKL01000001.1 GCA_013822425.1 Gemmatimonas sp. | reverse complement strand
GCTCTTCCGATCTTGTAAAGGTTATTGTTTGGCAATGCCTTAGCTCCGGCGCGTTATGCACTCCAGCCCAATGAGGGTACATTGCAAGGTATGGCGACTTCACTGCGGTTTCCCGAAGACGTGATTCATAGCGACCCAGACCGGCTGGGCGGCACGCTCGTGTTCGTTGGCACGCGCGTTCCCGTTCAGTCGCTGTTCGACTATCTCGAAGCCGGCGATAGTCTGGAGGAGTTTCTGCATCAGTTCCCGTCGGTGCGGCGCGAACAGGCCGTCGCCGCGCTGGAATACGCCCGTGACCAAGTAATGGCCGGTGCGCGTCCTTCTTGACGAGTCGATTCCCGTCGACTTCGCGCACGACCTGCGAGAACTCGACCCCCAGACCGTCATCGGACTTGGCTGAGCCGGCCTGAAGAACGGCGCGCTCCTTCGTACAGCGGCCGGACAGTTTCAGGTGCTCGTCACGATGGACAAGAGCCTCCAGTTCCAGCAGAATCTTGCAGCACACCCGCTCAGCCGGGACTGTAGCACGCTCGCCCATCCTGCCGTTCGCGATCCGCGTTTCGGAGGTTGGCAATGCCCCGTGCTCCTTCGTGCGGAGGGCGCAACGTCCAAGACGCTCCTTCTTGTTCGCCACGCGAAGTCGAGCTGGGACGACCCCGGCGTCGCCGACCAGGCCCGGCCACTGAACAAGCGTGGCACACGCGACGCCGCCGCGATGGCGCGGCGCGTCGCGCATCGCCCCAATCGGCCGGAACTCATCGTCACAAGCCCCGCCTTGCGGGCGCACCGGACCGCCGAGGCGATGGCCGCCGCCCTGGGCCTTGAAGCGGAGTTGCTCGTCGTGGACGAGCGCGTCTACGACGCGACCACGGCGGACCTCCTCGATGTCATCCGCTCGCTCGACGACCGCCATGCACGCGTGATGCTCGTTGGCCACCATCCGGGCATCACCGACATGGTCAATCTCCTCACCGACGCGAACCTCGAGAAGCTGCCGACTTGCGGCGTCGCGGCGGTTCGCCTCGATGTCCGGTCGTGGGCCGATGTGCACGACGGCGGCGCGGAACTGATCGAGCTCGATGCGCCGAAGAACCACCCGCAGTAGTGCGCAAATCAGGAGCGGGGCGCGCCCGACTACGGCACCGGCGTCACCCGCAGGTGCGCCAGCAGCGCCGTGCTCACGTGCCGGTTCATGTTCTCGTCCAGCGGCGTCCACTCGAGCGACAGTACGTGCCGGCCGGGACGCAGCGAGACGACCAGCGGGTTCGTGTAGCCCCAGTCGTCCCACCGTCCGGCGCCGCGCTGCGGCATCACGAGCACGCCGGCCGCGCGGCCGTTCACGCGCAACGTGCGGACTGCCGCCTTGTCCTCGGTGTTGATCGGGCCGCTGCCGTTGGCATAGCGTGCGTCAACAGCGAACCGCCCGCCCCGCCGCACCGTAACTTCGAACACGACACGCGCCGGCTTTTCGCGCTCGAGACGCAACGCCCCTTCCGCGGAGCCCGCCGGACGCAGCAGTTGTTCTGCGCCAGCGGCGATAACACGCGCCGGCTCGCTGAGGAACGACGCGAGGCCCGCGCTGTCGAGCGCCTGCACCTGGTACTCCGACAGCACCGCGCGCGCGATAACCGACACGGTCGTAGTGCAGACCGTATCAACCGCGCGCCCGTCGCGATGCACCACGTAGCGCGCGGCGCCAGGCACCGCGGGCCACTCCAAGCGGGACTCCGTGGCGCGCAGCACGGCCGCCGGCGTCGCCGGCGCTACGCGCGCGTCCACCAGCGTGATCGCCGTCGCAGGCCACCGGCCGTCGAGTTCAATGACGAGCGTGTGCGCGCCAGTCAGCGACGCCGGGACCTCGGCCCGCGACACCGCGCGCCCGTCGAGCCAGGCGCGGGCGACGCCCGACCCGAATCCGCGCACCGTCACCGTCAACTCGGCGCTCCGGTAGCGCACGCCGCGCAACGTCCGCTCGCCGCTGTACGCCGGCGGCACCATCGGCCGAAAGGCGAGACGCTGCGCTTCCGCCCGCATGCCGAAAAGCACGCGGTAGTTCATCGCCAGCGTGCCCGCGATGCTCCACAACTGGCGGTCCGAGTTGAGCGCGGTCCCTTCGAAATGGCCGGTCGCGGCGACCATGTTCTCCTTGTTGGTCAGAAAGAGGGCCGTGCCGCGCGTCATCGTCGCGAGACCGTGCTCCACCGCCGTCGTCGCCCGCGCCTCCGCCGCCGCCCACGTCCAGTAGGCCGTCACGAACGGCCAGATGGTCGCGTTGTGGTAGAACGGCACGTCGGCAATGAACGGCCAGAAGGTCGGCGTGCCGAACGGCATCAGCGGCGAGGCGCTCAGCACGCGCGCGCGCCGCGCAGCCGGCGTGGCCCCCGTGACAAGCGCCAGCGCCTCACCCAGCGCCTCCGCGCTCGGCGATCGCGCCAGGGTCACTCGACCATATCGGAACTGCGCATGCCAGCCAAGCTCCGGCTGCCATAGCGTCGCCGCCATCCCGTTGCGCACGGCGTCGGCTCGCGCGTCCCACACCCGCGACGGCTCGCCCAGCGCTCGCGCCATCGCCGCCAGCACGCGGAAGGCGCCGAAGTGCACGGCGTTGGTGCCGAGCGCCTGCGACTGGTAGATGTCGGCGGGCTGCATCCAGCGCGGGTAGCTTTGCTCGCGCCAGTCGAGGAACGACGACTCGCCGCGCATCATCCCCGTCTGCGCATCGTACGCCGCGTGGCGGTCGGCTTCGGCCGAGCGCCGGATGATGTCGTACGCCTGTCGCAGCCATCCGCGGTCGCCGGTCATGGCGTACACCTCCCACGCGGCGAGTGCCCAGGTCATGCGGTCGGTGGAGACGGGCCATGAGCCGCCCGTCCCCGTGTCCTGGATGATGCGCCCGGCCGAATCGACTTTCATCATCAGGCTCGTGCGTGCGGCATCGGGGGCCACGAAGGCCAGGGCGAGTATGGTGCTGAGCGCGACATCACGCGTCCAGACCCCCGGCCACTTGGCCCCCGCCGACAGGGCGCCGTCGCTCCGCCGCAGTTCGTGCAGCTCTTCGAGCGACAGGCGATGGAGCGCGTCGAGCAGCAGTTGCGGCGAGGTGACTTCCGGATAGCCCGCCACATCGAGGCGACGCGCCCAGAGCGCCCGGCCGTCGGTCGCAAGCGGCCGCAGGTACTCCGTGCGGAATGGAAGAGTGACTTCGTACACGCCGTCGCCATCCGCATCGGTCAACTGCTGTGGCATGCCCGGCTTCAGCAACCGTGCGTCCCACACCAGCGGGTCGGTATCGCCGATGACGAAGACGCTTTCGAGGCGCTGCACACGAGCGCCGAGCGGTGGATCGTAGTAGCCGTGCTCGGCGATGGCGCGCCGCACCGCGCGCAGGTCGAGCCGGATGGTGACGCGCGCCACGCCGTCCTCGCCCTCGACGGCGTCCTCGGCGCGCGGAAGGAACGGCTGCGGCGGCACGCCGAACGCGTACGTTGGCGTTACCACGACGCCGCCTACCGGGCGCAGGTTGATCGTGTGTTCGATCCCCGGCGGGAACTCGTTGTCCGCGCCGTTGAGCACGAACTTGAAATGCACCTCGCGCGCGGCGCGCGGATAGTTCGACGTAATCGTGTCGCGTGTACGCGCGACCGCTTCGAACGGTCCTTGCCGCACGCTGCGTGCGGTGACCTCGAACGCCGGCGAGCGGTAGAGCACCGCCTGGGCGCCGCCACAGCGCGGCCCTACCACCAGTGCGGCGACCGCGAGTGCGGCGACCGCGCGTGCGGCGATCGCGCGTGCGGCGATCGCGCGTGCGGCGATCGCGCGCGCGATCCGCGCACGAACGGCGAGCGCGAACCTGAAGACCCACCGGCCGCAAGACATCAGGACTCCCGTTCCCACATCAGCGTCCGCCGCTCAGCGCGCCGGACGGATGCGGATGGCCTGGCCGCCGCCCGCCGCCATCGCAATGCGCAGGCGAGTCGCGGCGTTCACCGGCTGGCGGCTGATGGCCAGCGCCAGCGGGTTGTCTCGCCAGTTCGCCCCCGTGCCGTCGGCGTACACCTCGGCGACGTACGCACGTCCTTTCGGCAGGAAGTCGAGTGCAACCTCGATGGTACGTGCCTCCTCGTCGGTGATCGCACCCACGAACCACTCGTCCCTTCCCTTCGTCTTGCGCGCCACAACCACGTCGTCGCCGATGCGGCCGTGCAGCACGCGGGTGGTGTCCCAGTCCACGGCCACGTCGCGAATGAACTGGAAGCCGGGCTGCCCCTCGTAGTTCTCGATCAGATCCGCCGCCATCTGCACTGGCGAATACAGCACCACATAGAGCGCCAGTTGCTTGGCGAGTGTGGTACGTGGGCGCGCCTCCGTCGGCGCGCGCGGCACGTTGGTGCCGCTGCGGCTGATCAGCAGATTGAAGATGCCGGGTGTGAAATCCACCGGGCCCGACAAAAGGCGCGTGAAGAAGAGGATCGTCTCGTGCTCGGGTGGATTGCCGCCCTCCCCGCCCCAGGCGTTGTACTCCTGCCCGCGTGCGCCCTCGCGCGACAGCATGTTGGGCCAGGTGCGTCGCTCGCCCGTGTCCTTGATGGGTTCGTGCATCACGACGCCGATCCCGCGGCTCGCCGCGGCCTCGATGACGCGCCGATGGTGCCGTACCATGTACTGGCCCTGGTGCGCGTGCCCGCCCGGATTCACGGTGTCACCCACGTAGCCGGTCTTGATCGCCGTGACGCCGAGGCGCTGGTAGAGCGCGAAGGCGCTGTCCAGTTGCCGCTCATAGTTCTCCACAAACGTCCCGGTCTCGTTGTGTACGATCAGTGACACGCCCTTTTGCCTGGCGTACGCGGCAACCCCCGGGAGGTCGTAGTCAGGATACGCCCGCGTGAACGAGAACTCGTCGCCGTGCAGCATCCAGTTCTTGTCCCACCCGAGGTTCCATCCCTCCACCAGCGTGCCGCCCAGCCCGTTGGCGGCGGCAAAATCGATGTAGCGGCGCGCGTTGGCCGTCGTGGCGCCGTGCAGCGGACCGCTGCTCCACGTCATCGTGTTGACGTGCATGCCCCACCAGATGCCGTTGTACTTCATCGGCCGGATCCACCGCGTGTCGGCAATGCGGCTGGGCGGGTTCAGCTTGAGGCCCAGCACCGACGGCGCCAGGTCCTCCGGTCGTTCAGCCAGTTGCAGCGTTCGCCACGGCGTCACGAATGGCGTACGCCCCTTCACCGCGCTCCCGTCCTTCCACCGCGCGAGGCTCGTCCGCAGCGTCCGGCTTTCGCTGCGCCCCTGCAGCGCCATGCCGGCGTAATCCACGAGGTTCGCTTCGTGAATGACAGCGTGCAGGCCGCCCGTCCCCACCAGCGTGAGCGGCGTCTGCACGAGATCGAGTTTGCTGATCGGCCCCGACGACCAGAGCATCTCCTGACGGTCCGGTGTCGCAATGTCAGCCGGGATCCACCACGCCTTCATGTCCTCGGCCATGGAGAACTCCGTGAGTTCGTCCATGATCTCGAAGTCCTTGAGGTTTGGCTGGTCGGGGAACTCGTAGCGGAAGCCGATGCCGTCATCGAACGCGCGCGCGACCACCCACAGCTCGCGGTGCGGCGCCGCCGTCTCCGCGACCCGCACGCGCAGCTCATTGTGCCGGTCGCGCACCCGCGCGACTTCGCCGAGCGGGAGCGAGAACATGGCGTCGACGGATGCCCGGGCGCTATCGGCCAGCCGCAGCCCCGTCTCGAACGGCGGCGCGCCGCGAAACGCAAACCCGAATCGCGACGGCATCACCACCGGCGCGCCGTCCCGCGTCACGGCCCACGTGAGTCGCGTGTTGGACAGCGCGAGCACGAGCGTGGTACGTCCGTCGGGCGACCGGACCGCGAGCGACTGGGACCGAATCGGCGCAGGAATGAACAGCGCGACCAGCAGGGCGGCGAGCGCCGGCAAGCGTCGGGGTATCATGGTCGTACTCCGGAGAGCAGCGCGACGGCCGACGTCGCGTTGATGGTAATGAAGATGGTCTGATCGGCGTCGACCGTCACGGTGCGCCCGATGCAACCCGCCGCGCCGCGTCCGCCGGTCAGCAGGTCGCAGTAGGCCCCCGGGGCCAGCGCGGTCGGGATCGAGGCGGTCACGCCGACCGCGCCGGCATTGAGGGCGACGAACCCGCTCGCGCCGCGGGAGAAGGCCACGGCGTCGGCACCATTGTCCCAAAGCCGCGCCGCATCGGTGCCTGCCACCGCGCGACGAAAGGCGAGCATCGCCACGATCCACGGGTCGCGGTGCTCGCAGGCCCACTCGCCGCGTACGGCCAATTCCATGCGCTCGGCGCATCGCAGGCTCGCCTCGCGCGTCGGCGGCCCCGCGTCGCGTCCGGCCTGCGTCGCCTTGTCGAATGCGTACCCGGACATCACCACCGGATACCCGTACCCCTGCCCCAGCATCCACACATTCGCCAGGCGATACGCCGTGCCGTCGCGGTAATCCACGCCGTCAAATCGCTGCGTGTCGTGATTCTGCAGGAAGACCACCGCCTTGTCGCCCGCCATCAGCCCCCAGGTGCGCGCCGAGAAGGACGACAGCTCGCCGGCGCGCTTGCCGCTGCCGGCGCGGAAGCGCTCGCCCACCGTGCGGAAGTTGAACTCGGTGATGTCCGCCGCACCGCCGCTCGCATAGCCGAGCCCGAAGTAGTCGACCGCCTTCACTGCCTCCGTGCCGGGATCAATGACTTCGAGGAAGACGTACGGCGGCGTACGCCCTTCGGCCGTGGCGGCGAGGTTCACGAGCCGGACAATGCTGTCGAGCTCCACCGGCTGGATGTGCTTGGCCGCGTCGATGCGGAACCCCGCCACGCCCAGTCGCGTCAGCTCGATGAGGTAGTCGGCGATCTTCTGCCGCACGCTCGCCGAGCCGGTGTTGAGATCGGGAAGGCCGAGCAGCTCGCAGTCCTGCACGTTCGCCGCGCTCTGGTAGTTGTTCAGCGTGCAGGCCGGATGGAAGTCCGACGGTCCGTACAGCGGCTGGTAGTTGTAGCGCGTGAACGTGGTCCCGCTGCTCCCCACGCCACTCCCAGGCGCCATGTGGTTGATCACCGCGTCCACGTAGATGTCCACACCGGATTCCCTGCACCGCTGCACCATGTCCACGAACTCGGCGCGCGTGCCGAACCGGCCGCGATCTATCGAGTAGCTGACCGGGCCGTACACCTCGAACCACGGGCGCCCGTCGGCGATGTTGTGCTCCTGCGGCGGCGAGACGAGCGCCGCGCGGTACCCCGCCGGGCCAAGCGCGCGGCCACATTCGGCGCCCACATCCGTCCAGTACCAGGAGAAGAGCTGCACGAAGACATCGCCGGCCGCGGCGCGCCCCGTGGCTCGGTACGTCGGCGGCAGGCTGGGCCGCTCAGTGGGGTTCGTCGCGCCGCCGGGGCCTGGCGGGCCGGACGGCGAGTCGCCGCCACCACTGCACGCCGCGAGAACCACGGCGCACGGCGCCACACGCGACCGCGCCGCGCGCATGAGCGCGCGGCGCGTCGTGTACCAGATGCCAAACGCCCGGCCCAAGGCATGGCCTCGGACCGGACGCGTGGTACCCATCGAAATCAGTACCCCGTGTTCTGCTTCAGCTTCGGGTTCGCCACCAGCTCGCTCGCCGGCAGCGGGTACAGGTCGCGGAACGCCGCGGTCACCGCGCCGTTCACCGTACCACCCTTCCACTGCCAGACACCGGCCGTGCTGAACTGGCCATAGCGAATCAGGTCGGTGCGCCGCGTCCCTTCCCAGAAGAGCTCGCGGGCTCGTTCGTCGAGGATGAACGCCTGTGTCATCTGCGCGTCGGTGATCTGGCCCGTGGTGTTGCCATAGGCGCGGTCACGCAGTGCGTTGATGTAGCCCAGCGCCGTGGCGCGCGAACCGCCGGCGCCACGTACCACGGCCTCGGCGTAGATCAGGTAGGCGTCGGCCAGGCGGAAGACCGGGAAGTCGGTGTCCACGAAGGTCGAGTTCTTGCCCGAGGCGCCGGTTGAAGTCTTGTTGGTGAACTTCGGCGAGCCGATGCCCGTCGTGTAGTCGGTTAGGTTCGTCATGCTGCCAGAGAAGCCGTCGCGCGTGAAGAACGCCGAGCGCTTGTCGGGGCTGGTCGGGCCGCCACCGTTCGGGTAGAGCGCGGCAAGCGACGGCTTGGTGCGAATGCCCCACCACTCGCCGTCAATGCCGAAGTCGCTGGCTTTCAGGCTCGCGCCCAGCGAGGCATGAATCAGGAACGTCATGCCGCCCCACGTCTGGATCTTGTCGCCATCCTGCTGGATGGCGAAGATGATCTCGGGCGAACTGTTGTTGTCCGCCGAGAACATGCGGCGGAAGTTCGCGTCCAGGCGGTACGGGCCGGCGATCACCCGCTGCGCCTCGGCCAGCGCCTCGGCGTACTTCGCCGTGCCGGCGTACACCTGCGCATTCAGGTAGACCTTCGCGAGCAGCATGGCCACCGCGCCTTGGTCCACGCGGCCGTATTCGGCCGCGCCGACGCCGGGCAGCTCGTTGCGGATCGCGGTCAGCTCGCTGACGACGTAGTTGTACACCTCGGCGCGCGTCGCCTGTGCCGGCGGCTCCTTGCCGAGCGCGTCCGTTTCCTTCACGAGCGGGATGTTGCCGAACAGGTCCATCCCGTGCCAGTAGCTGAGCGCGCGCAGGAAGCGCGCCTCGGCGCGGTACTTGGCCACTTCGGTCTTCGTGGCCGCCGACACGTTGCGCGACCCCAGCTTCTCCGGCGTCGTCTCGCGCAGGAACTCGTTGGCCATGGAGACCTGGAAGTAGATGCGGTAGTACATCGAGCCCAGGAACGAGTTCGACGACGACCAGATCTGGGTGTTCAACTCCTGGATGGGGCCGTCATTCCACGAAACGGCCGCCTCGTCGGTGGGCAGCTCCTCCATCTGCCACCACAGGCGCATGTACTGCGAGAAGCCCTCGTCGAGCCCCGAGATGTCGCCGTTGCCCGCCGGACCCTGCTGGCCGCTGACCGCGAGGCCCGCATAGATCTTGGCGAGGAAGGACTTGTACGACGTTTCCTCGGAGAAGATGTTGGCGCTGCTGACGCTGCTCTTCGGCGCCACCGTCGGATCGGTGCACGCGGCCGCCACCAGCAGCGCGCTGGCGGCGACGAGCATGGAGCGAATGGTATTTTTCATGGTTTCGTCTCCGCTCAGAAGCCGATGTTGAGGCCGGTGGTGAACGTGCGTGACAGTGGGTACAGGGCATTGTCGATGCCGTTCACGCCGGCCATCGGGTCAACGCCCGTGTACTTGGTGCTCGTGAAGACATTCTGGATGGCACCGTACACGCGCAGCGACTTCAGTTGCGACACGTTCCTGAAGGTGTAGCCGACGCTGACGTTGTCGAGGCGCAGGAAGCTCGCCTTCTCGACATACAGGTCGGAGAAGTACTGCGTGGAGGTGAATCCGTACTTGAGCACCGAGGCGTGCAGGTTGTTCGGCGCCTGCGTGCCCTTGAGGGCACGATAGGTGCCGAGCGTCGACGCCACGTTGTTGTACACGTAGTTGCCCAGGTTCAGGCGCGCCGACAGCGAGGCGTCCCAGTTCTTGTACGACGCGTTCGACGACAGACCGATGATCCACTTCGGATCGGGACTCTTGTACGGGACCTTGTCGTCCTGCGTGATGGCGCCGTCGCCGTTGATGTCCTGGTACAACTCCTTGTCGGGCTTGTCGCCCGTCACGGGCTTGCCGTCGGCGCCCCTCTTGGATTTGAAGACGAGGAAGGCGTAGCGCGGCTGGCCCGGCTGGAGCACCTGGATGGTGTTGCCCACGCCGCCCGCGATGCCGCCGACGAGAATCTTGTCGGCGCCCGACGCGCTCACCGACACGATCTTGTTGGTGTTCATGCCGGCGGTGAGGGTGCCGTCCCAGCGCCACGGCGAGTTCCGGCCCTCGAGGATCACGGCGCTCAGGCCAAGCTCCACGCCGCTGTTCTTCATGCTGCCGATGTTCGTCGTGACGTAGTTCGACAGGTTCGTGCCGGCCGGTACCGGGACCGTGAAGATGAGGTCGTCCGTCTTCTTGCTGTAGACGTCGAGGGTGCCGGTGATGCGGTTGTTATAGAGGCCGAAGTCGAGGCCAAAGTTCGTCGACGTCGTCTGCTCCCACTTGATGTTCGGGTCGACCGCGCTGGGGCGGATCGTGCTCACGTAGTTGTTCCCGAACTGGTACATCGCCTTGCTGTCACCGCTCGTGTAGGTCGAGAGGAACAGGTAGTTGCCGAACGACTGGTTGCCGTTGACGCCCCACGAGAAGCGCAGCTTGAGGTCCGACAACTGCGGCATCTTCTGGAAGAACGGCTCTTCAATCATGCGCCAGGCCGCGGCGAAGGCCGGGAAGACGCCCCACTGGTTGCCCGGGCCGAAGCGCGACGAGCCGTCGCGGCGGATCGAGCCGGTCAGCAGGTACCGGTCGCGGAACGTGTAGTTCACGCGTCCGAAGAACGAGATCAGCTTGCTCTCCTCGATCGTCAGGTAGTTCTGCTGCACCTGCGCGCCGGGCACGCCGTTGCTGCCCAGCAGGTTCGTGGAGAGTTTCTCGGCGTAGTACCACGGATAGTCGCCGCGCGACCCTTCGTAGGTGTAGCCACCCGTCACGTCGAACGAGCTCGCGAGGTCTTCCATCTTGCGCGTGTAGGTGGCGAACGCCTCGAGCAGCGTATTGACCTGCCGCGGGTTGTTCTTGTCGAACCGGCCACCGCGTCCCACTTCGATGTCATACTGCGCCGTCGTCGGCGAGAACGTGACGCGCGACGCCTGCGTGAAGTCGTAGCCCGTGCGCAGCGTCGCGGCGAGCCCTTCGATCCACGGCAGCGAGTACTTCGCCTCGAGGTTGCCAATCGTGCGGAACGTCGAGCCCTGGTCGCTGATCATCGCCTGATCGGCCACCGGGTTGTTGGGTCCCAGCCAGTCGGTCCACTGGTAGTACGTGCCGTCCGGGTTGCGAACCGGCTGCGTCGGCGCCATGGACGTCGCCGCGCCGATGCCGCCCGCCGCGTACGTGTCGAGCGCCCGGCTCCCCTTCAGGTTCGCGCGGAACTCGAGCTTGTCGTTCAGCAGCAGGTCGCTGTAGGTCAGGCCCATCGACTCGCGGCGCGTGCTCGTGCCGGTCACGATGCCGTCCTGCGACATGCTGCCAATTGACAGGCGGTAGCGCATATCGTCCTTGGCGCCGGCCATCGACAGATTGTTCTCGGCGCCCGCGCCATTGCGCGTGATCGCGTCGATCCAGTCGGTGTTGGCGTTGCCGAGCCGCGCCGTGTTCTCCGGCGCGAACTGCGCCACGGCTGCCTTGAACTGCGTGGCGTTCAGCATGTCCGGCTTCTTCACGATAGACGACGTCGAGTAGCTGCTGCCGAAGAAGACCGTCGACGCGCCCTGCACGCCGGACTTCGTCGTGATCAGGATGACGCCGTTCGCGCCGCGCGACCCGTAGATCGCGGCCGCCGAGGCGTCCTTGAGCACCGTGATGCTCTGGATCTCGTTGGGGTTGAGGAAGTTCAACGGGTTGCGCCCCGCCGCGACGCCGCCGCCTACCGGCAGCGGCACGCCGTCCACCACGAAGAGCGGCTCGTTGCTGGCGTTGATGGACGTGCCGCCGCGGATGCGCATCGCGATCCCCGCCCCCGGCTCATTGCTCGTCACCACCTGCACGCCGGCCACCTTGCCCTGGATCAGTTGCTCCGGGCTGGTGATTTTCCCGACGATAAAGGTCTTCTCCCGGACCGTCTCGGCCACGCCGGTGCGGTCGCGCACGTCTTTCTGGCCATAGCCGGTGATGACGATGCCGCCCAGCTGCGCTGCCGTCACGCGCAGCGTGAAGTCGGCGGTCACCGTGCGGCCCGTCGCGACCGTCACCGTCTGCGAGTCGGGGGCGTAGCCGATGCGCTTGGCGACCACGGTGAACGTACCAGCATCCACGGCGATCGTGAAGCGACCGTCATCGCGCGTGATGGCACCGCGCTTCGTCCCGGTGATCGTCACCTCGGCCCCGACAATGGGACCCGAACCGTCGCTCGCGCGTACGGCACCGGCAATGCGAGTCTGCGCGAGCGCCGGTTCGCTCGCGAAGAGGAAGGCGAACAAAGCAAAAACTCCGGTCCGCTTCATTTGGGGTGCTCCTCAGGTTTAGGACAGTTCCTGCCTCGGCCGTGCAATGGCCGCCGCAGCGGTTTCCGTGCGGCGTCCAAGGGCAACGCGTATTCCGAGGAACAGTATAGTACTACTCGCATGCAGCGCCGAAACCCGCAGGGGATTGCCTGATTCCCATTAGGAGAATTTCTGACAGGAGGCTGAGGTAGCGCAACCCGTGCGCTATAGCGAGTTTACGGCGATAGTTGAATCCCGGGATCGCCTCGGGCGGCCTTGGGGCAGGTGGCAGAGTGGTTTAATGCTCCGGTCTTGAAAACCGGCGTTCCTGCAAGGGAACCGGGGGTTCGAATCCCTCCCTGCCCGTCTCGTTTTTCCGCCGGTTCGTGCCGGCCCCGACCCGCGCCCGTGGTTCAACCACCGTGGCCGCACCGCCGACGTTCAACGTCGGCCGCCGAGACCGCGTTTTTTTCGATGCGTCGGCCCCACCACCCGAGTCCAGAGGGACTCCCGCATGCAATTCTCGCCACGCGTCACGCGCCGCTCGCTCACGGCCGCCGTCGTCTTCATCGCTGGCTGCGCCAGCTTATCGCGCCAGAAACCCGAGGCGGCCCCGGGCGCCGCCACGACCGCCAGCTGTACGTGAGCAACGATCCCAGGGATCTGCCGCCCGCGAATTACGCCGCGCAGAAACTCGCCAAGCAGCGCACCGACAGCATCTACGCCGCCATGATCGGGTGCACGGCGGCGTGCACGGCGACTGGGGCAAACATGTTCCCATTCGTCAAGAACACGGCGGAGAACGGCGGAGAAAGGCGGTCACAGCCACGCCACGCTCGCGGGCGACTGCCGTTCTCTGCCGTTCTCTGCCGCATTCTCCCTTTACATCCCCCCCGCGACAACCCATCTTTCATATTCTGCGCGCGGAGCGCGCGAGGAGACGTGGCCGAGAGGCTGAAGGCGACGGTTTGCTAAACCGTTATACGGGCTTAAACCTGTATCGAGGGTTCGAATCCCTCCGTCTCCGTAACGCGGGTTCGCCGGCACACACGGCGAACCCGTGTTCCTTTTCGGTGGCGCCCGCAACAGGACCTGCGCGACCACGACTGACCTCCGCCTCGCCGCTCGTCACGGTGCGCCCCCCGAAAACCGTCGTCGTGTCCAGTGTGGCACACGGTCACTGCGCTGGGAGAACGCGCACTGTGAGTTCTCCCGGGGAATCGCCAGGCGGTGTCGGAGACGCCTCGACCGGCGCTCCCAATGTCCCAGTGAGACGCCGTACGACTCACTCAGGTGCGCGATCACGAAAGCGTCGTCAGCATCACAACTCACTTGCTGTCAACGTGCTACAGATCGTCTTGGTATGCTCCGAAGACGGCACGTTTCCTGCCTTAACCTGGTGCGGCTACACCAACAAGTAGGCCGACCAACACGCTAGCAGCCATCGCCGCACCGCCGCAGGTCGGGTGGTGCTGAAGACGAGACGTCTCTCGTTCGGTGCATTGCGTCCAGAGGTCGACGATACCGCGCGACGCGGGGTGTACGAACAAACCGCCGAACGAGGGGACCGGCGCGACACAGGGGGGACGGTCTTCCTCACCCCAGACCAGGCCTTCGATGTCATGATCGATTCCCGCTTCTTGGATGGGTAGTGCCGCTCGATGTGCGCGGCCCACGTCAGCATGGCCGTGACGGTGGCTCCAGCGTCGTCCCCCGCGGGCCGCACCGCAACCGCCGTCTTCCCCACGCAGGACATCTCCCCCTTACAAAGCACGGGAGTCCCTCGCATGAAACTGACCACTTTGCTCCTTGCCGGCGCGTGCACCCTGACCACGTTCGTGCCCATCGCGGCGCACGCACTTCCCTCCTTCGCGCGTCAGACAGGCATGGCGTGCGCCTCCTGCCACTTCCAGAAGTACCCCGCGCTCACGGCGACAGGACGCGCGTTCAAGGCGGCCGGCTACACCACGACCGGGCAGGCGACCCTGAAGGGCGACCGGTTGTCGTTGGCCTCCATTCTGAACGGCAGCTTCTTCATCAAGCTCCGGTACCAGAAGTCAAACGGTACGGACAACGCCGATGAGCGCACGACCAACGCTGGCGAGGTCCAGTTTCCGGACGAGTTCTCCCTGTTTTTCGGCGGGCGCGTGAGCGAGAACGTCGGCTTCGTGCTCGAAGGACAGTTGGCCGATCGTTCGATGCCCCTGGTGGCTGGGTTCGCGATCCCCTTCAGCTTCGCCGTACGCGGGAGCACGCGAACCAACATCGTGCCGTTCACGACCGATGGGATGGGTGCCGCCTTCGGCTTCGAGTTGCTGAATACCGGCGCCATCCGCCATCTGCGCATCAACGAGAATCGCAACACCATCTCGGCGCAACAGTACGTCGGGACCGCGACCGCGGCGGAGGGAGTCGCCTTCGTGCTCTCCAACCCGAAGTGGTACGTGAACCTGACCAAGTGGTCGCCAAATCACTTCGCCTCGGCCGAGGGCGTGGCCAACGGCGCACCATCGGCCACCTACGTGCGCGCCGTGTTCATGCCGACCGTGGCCGACTGGGATATGGGCTTCGGCTTGCAGTCCTGGACGGGGTCCGCAGGCACGGCAAACGATGCCGGCACCGGAATCGACATGGTCGAATCGAAGGCCTTCGCGGTCGACGCGCAGGCGCAAGGCAAGATCGGCAGCCGTCCGCTGGGCGTCTACGTCACACACGGCAGGTCAGCCGCGAGCCGTGCGGGGGCGCCGAAGAACCTGTTCAATGCCGAGGGAAGGGAGCGCTCCGCGACAACGATCACGGCTGAGTTAGGAGTCTACGACGCACCGCATGTCACCCTGCTTGGTGGCTATCGGGTCGCCGACAATGGTGGTACCGCAGCGAACAGCGGCGACAATGCGCTGACCTTCGGCGTCAACTGGATGTTCCGGCAGAACATCGGCTTTTTCTGGATTCTCAACAGGTTCAGCGGCAGTGCCTATGCAGCTGGTCAGGGGCCGATGAAGGCTGGCGGCACGGGCAACATGCTGAATACCCTGATGCTTTCCGCGGGGTTCTGAGACCCGCATCGGCCCCGGATGCGGCCTCGCCCGCCAACGCCTCGGGCTGACAGTCAGCGGAGCGCCGTGGGTGCGGCCGCCTTGCCGACCTTCAGTCGCAACGCGACCTGTACCACGCCGCCATCGGCGACCATCACGCGCTCCTCGTGCGCCGCCAGTCGATGATGCCAGGTCCGGAGGCGATACCTGCCGGGCGCCACGCCGTCGAGAACGAAGTGCCCGGACTCGTCGGACACGACACGATACGGCGACCCAAGGACGACCACGTATCCAGTCATCTCCGGATGTACCTCGCAGAGAATCACGAATGCGCCCTCGGAGCGAAATACGAACTGGCGAGACTCACCCGGCGCCCAGAGGCCAAGGTCGAAACCTGTGCCCCGCCGCCACGGATGGAAGACGTTGTGCATGACCCGGTCGCTGTTCAAGAACACGACGGTGGAGCCGGGGGTGACCGTGACGACACCCGGAATGAAGTGGAGATTGCGCTGGTCAATCGTGGCGGTCTCCGCCTTGACGGACGGCACGCCAGACGCCACCTCCGGAAGCAGGTAGACAACGACGCCCGCGATTCGCGCCGCCGGCACGGCGATCGTGCCGTGAATCGAACCGACTTGCGCACGGGCGGCGATCGGCGGCAACACCAGCGTGGCCAGCGCCAGTGCCGCGTGCACACCGCGCCACGTCACGGCGCCCTCTCGCGCGGCGTGTCCGTGTTCAACTCCGAGAGCCATCGGTGCAACGTTCGGCGACTGACGCCAGCCGAGGTCGCGGCCCGGGTGACATTTCCTCCATGGAGTTCGAGCAGGCGTTTCACGTACGTGGAACGAAACGCACGCAGCGCCTGCAATTGCGCCTGTGCGTACGTCAGGGGCAGTGGCGCGGGTTCCGGACGCTGCGTCTCGAGGTCGCGCGTGAACGCGTCGCCCAGATCCTCGCGCGTGATGCGCCCGTCGCTGTCGAGCACCACGAGCTGCTGCGCGGTGTTTCGCAGTTCGCGAACATTGCCGGGCCACGAGTGGCGCTCAAGAATTGCCCAGGCCTCTGGCATCACCTCGGGTGGTCGGCGTCGCAGGGCCGCCGCGAACTCGCCGAGGAACGCATTCATCAGCAGCGGAACGTCCCCCTGGCGCGCGCGCAGGGGCGGCAGAACGAAATGCACGACTTTCAGGCGGTAGAAGAGGTCCTGGCGGAATCGTCCCGCCGCCACGGCCGCCTCGAGATCGCGATTCGTCGCGGTCACCACGCGAAGATCCAGATCGATGAGCCGCGAGTCGCCGACACGTCGCATCTGGCGCTGCTCGAGCACGCGCAGCAGCTTCGCCTGGAGCGTGGTGCTCAGTTCGCCGATTTCATCGAGAAACACGGTGCCGCCGTTGGCCTTCGCGAGCAGGCCCTCGTAGCGCTGCACGGCACCCGTGAACGCGCCACGCTCATGTCCGAACAACTCCGACTCGAGAAGACCCTCGGGCATCGCCGCACAGTCCACCGTGATGAACGGATGGTCGCCCCGCCGTGAATGCGCGTGAATCAGGCGGGCAACCAGTTCCTTCCCCGTTCCGCTCTCGCCCGTGATGAGCACGTTGGCGTCGGTGGGTGCGACCTGCATCGCCTGATCCAGCAGCCGGGTGAGCACCGGACTCGAGCCGATGATGCCGTCGCCGCCGACCGTCCGCGCCACCTGCTGTCGCAGCGACCGGTTTTCCACCGACAGGCCGCGATACCGCACGGCGCGCTCCACGGCCACAATCAGCTGGTCCGCGGTAAACGGTTTGGTGAGGTAGTCGAAGGCCCCTTCACGGACGGCCGCCACCGCCGAGGCCACCGTCGCAAACGCGGTCATCACGATCACCGGCCGCGCCGGCTCGTCGGCGGTCCCCGCAGCGAGGATCGTCATGCCGTCGACCCCCGGCATGCGCAGGTCGGTGATAATCACGTCCGGCTCGAGTGCCGCGGCCACCTCACGGAAGCGCGCTGGCTCCGCGAGCGTCGTGCACGCGTAGCCTTCGCGTACCAGGAGGCGCGCGCAATTCTCGAGCATCGCCGGCTCGTCATCGATCACGAGTATGCGAGGGCTGGCCATGTCGCTCCTGTGGGTTGGGCGGGAATGGTCACGAGGAACCGGCATCCACCGTCGCTCGGCCCATCCACCCGGATCGAGCCCCGGTGCCGGTCGACGATGCTCCGACAGACCGTCAGGCCGAGGCCGGTGCCCTGGCCCGCGTCCTTGGTCGTGAAGAACGGTTCGAAGATGCGCTCGCGCAACGCGGGCGGAATGCCGGGCCCCGTATCGCGCACCTCGATTTCGGCGGCGTCACGGTTGGCGCTGCTTCTCAGCGTCAAGGTGACGGTGCCGCCCGCCGGCGTCGCGTCCGCGGCGTTCAGCAGGAGATTGATGATGACGGTTTCGATCGCCTGTTCGTGGCCGCGCACCTCCGGAAGCCCGGGCGCGACCACCAGCATGAGCTGCACCTCGCGCGTGGCCAACGACCGGCGCAGGAGCGCCACCGTGCGCTCCGCCACCACGCCGAGGGCGACCGGCGTTGCATCCACCCGGTCGTCGTCGCGGGCGAACCGCAGGAGGCTCGTCGTCAGTTCCCGCAGCCGGCCGACGTGCTGCTGCAGCACGTCCACGTCGGCGGCGAACACGCCGCCGCCCGGGCGGTCATGCAGGTCGCGCTGCATGCACTCGATGCGATTGCCGATGATCGCCAATGGATTGTTGATCTCGTGCGCGAGACCAGCCGCCATCACGCTGATGGCCGCCAGGCGTTCGGAACGACGCATCTGGTCCTCGAGCCGGGACTGGATGCGGTTGTCACGGATGATCAAACTCGATCCGAGCGGCCGGCCGTCGGGTGCCGTGATCAGTGTCTCCGTGAGGCTGATTCGGACCGCGGTGCCGTCGCGGTCGAGCACCTCCGACAGGAAATTCACCACGGCGCCGTCGCGGCGCAGCTCGCGGGCCAGCGTGTCGTGCTCGCGGGCCGCTTTCGCGCTCGCCGGGCGCAGGAGACGGTCCACATGCTGGCCGACGGCCTCCGCGCTGCCGTAACCGAACAGGCGTTCGGCGCCGTGGTTCCAGATCCGAACGATACGCCCGGGATCGAGCACCAGGATGCCGTCCGCGGAGTGGTCGAGGATGTCGGTCAGCTCCGCATGCGTTTGCTCGAGCACGCGCGAACGCTCGGCGATGAGCGCCTCCTGCTGGGCCCGACCGACCGCGACCTGCGCCGCCACGGCCGAAAAGTCATGCGCCAGGTCTTCGAGCTCATCGTTGGTCGACACGTCAAGCGGCGCGACCGGTTCGCTGCGGGCCAGCTGCCACGCCGCGTCGCGAATCCGGAAGATCGGTTTCGTGAACTGATCCGACGCGACAATCGCCAACCCCAGCACGATGATCGCCACCAGCACCGTGGCCAGGAACACCGACGCGAGAAACGAGCGCGCCTCGGTCGCGAGCGCCGCAAGCGGCACGACTCGGTACAGCGCGAGCTGTTGCATGTTCGCCGTGGCGAGCGAAATCGGACGATAGCTCACCAGCGTTCCTTCAGGCGTCACGCTCGATCCGCGCTGTCCCGAGGCAATGGCGCGGGCGACCTGGTCGGGAAAATCACTGTTCACGCTGACGCGGTCATGGGTGGCGAGCAGCGTTGTCCAGTCACGTTTGCGGACGGAGTGGTAGAGGAAGCGTCCGTCTTCGTCCACCAGCGCGGTGACCCCGGCGAAGCCCGGCGACGCGCCCTCCAGAAACGTGAAGAGCGCCGACGCGTACGCTTCACCGACCACAACGCCGAGATAGTCTCCGCGTGCCCCGTGGATGGGCCGCAAAATCGCCACCGCAGGCACCGGATGGCCGGATCCGTTCTCCTCCGGGCCCGCCACTTCGACGGCGATCAGCTGCTGCGCGCCTTGCGTCAACGCGCTGGCGCGCCACGCGTAGTACTCGCCCCCCTCGACGTCCAGCCCGCTGCGCACCGAACCGGTGGCGCGCATCAGCAGATGATACCGGCCCGCTGCATCAATGATCTTCACCTGATACAACGCCTTCTCGGTGGCGAGCAGCGATTGGACGGTCCGCTCAGCCTCGGCGCGGCGTCGCGAGGCGTCATCGCGGCCTCCGAGCAGCGGCTCCCCGACCACGCGTGCGATGAGCGCGAGATGGGTCTCCGCCGACTGGAGCGCCTGCGCCGTCTGCTGCTCGGCCCTGTCGAGATCGTGCTCCAGCGTCCCGCGCGCCCGTGCCTGTATCTGCAGCACCGTCTCGCGCGCGCCGATCGCCGAAATCACGGCCAGTGGACCGAGCGCCACGATCGCGAAGGCGATCACGAGCTTGGAGCGAATGCTCAGTCGAGGGAAGAGCTTGTTGACGTTGATCAACGGCCAGTCCTCCCGTGTGGCTCCGGTTCAGTCGGTCCACCCCGACGCAACCCGGGAGCTGCTTCTCGCATCCACGTCGGTCGTCACGGGAAACGTGTAGGACGGTGCGACCGCGAGCAAGCGCCGGAGGGTGGCTGGATCCCCCCTGCCGTCCCGAACGGCGCGTCCCCCGGCCCACGAGCCCGCCCCCCCAAGCATGGGCGCGCCGCTGGCCCTGCAGGCGCTTCGACGCCTTATCGCGGCGTCGGCAGCGAACGCAGGAAATGCACCACCGCCCACTTGTCGCCATCGCTCAGGGCGGCCGCCGGCATCATGCCGCGACCCTGTGACATCTTCCAGAAGAGCGCCCCATCTGTCTGGGACTGGACCCGGGCAGACGAGAGGTCGGCGGGCGCTGGCTGCAGCGTGGCTGCTTGCGGACCATCGCCATGTCCAGATGGCCCGTGGCATTGAGCGCAATCGCGACGGAACAAGCTTTCACCGCGCTTCACCACCTCCGGTGTCTT
Source organism: Gemmatimonas sp. (assembly GCA_013822425.1). Taxonomy (GTDB): domain Bacteria; phylum Gemmatimonadota; class Gemmatimonadetes; order Gemmatimonadales; family Gemmatimonadaceae; genus PNKL01. The sequence continues at coordinate 137,374 of PNKL01000001.1, read as the reverse complement.
CGCAAGCGGGTTTGGCCGGCGGGCGGCGCGCTCCGGCGCGACCCACGCTTTGACCGACGATCCCTGGGCGGCTGCCGGAACGGCCGCCGCCGACATGACCAGCGCAAGCAGAAGTGGCAGCGCCCCGGTGCGCCCCACCGCGAGTCCGGCTCGGCGATCAATGACCATCGTTCAGTTCTCCTTTGAGAGGTGGAACAGCGCGGTGAGCTGCACGACGACGAATCCGTACGTCGTCCAGACGCACAGCAGCAAGAACCCGATCGTGCCAACCACGGCAAGGGGCGCCCGAGACGACCAGAGTGCACGCGGCACCTCGACCGGAAGGACGGGCGCGTGAGCGACCCCGGCGATCGTGACGCGTACTGGCGCACCGGCCAGCGAGAGTGGCGAGCGGATCGCGGCACTGACCGTGAGATTGCCGCGGGCGTCGCCCGGCAGGCCGTGCGGATACTCCACGGCGACCGTGCCGTCCGCGAGCGTCTGGTCTTCGCCAAGCGCCATGGTCCCAAAGGTGCGCGCAACGGCAAACGCCACGGTCGCTCCCTCCACCGGCTGTCCGTTCTGAGTGACCCTGGCCAGCAGCATCTCCTGCCCATCCTCGGTCACGCGCGTCAGCTCGAGTTGAACCGCCGCCGGCGCTGCCGGCGCTGCTGGCGCTGCTGGCGCTGCTGGCGCTGCCGACGCCGGCGCCGCCGCATGCGTGGCATGCTGCGCACGCGCCACTGTCCAGGGGGCGAGAGTCCACATGCCGCCCGCAAGGAGCAAGGCCACAGTCGCAACGGGCGCCGTCAGTACGCGCCGGCGTGCGCTCGGCACCACTGGTGCTGGTACCGCAATGCGCTCGCTGTCCCCCGCATCCTCGACAGTTTCCCAGATCGAGAGAATCGGAAAGAGGCGTGAGAAGAGCGTAAAGAACAGGAGGAATGCGGCGATGGCGCCAAGCGTGATGGCGATCTCGACCAGGCTCGGGAAGTAGTGCGGGTTGATCCCCGCCGCCTGCGCCGGGATGAACGTCGTCTGCAGCGTGGGGACGATGATCAGGTAGCGCTTCACCCACATGCCGACATTGATCAGCACCGATGCGGTCATGATCGCCCCCAGCGACCGGTGGCTCGGAAAGAGCAGCAGCCCGATGGGCACGAACAACCCGAACACCGCCCAGAGCCAGAACGCCGCGCCGACCGGCCCGGCACCCGCCAGCAGTTCGAGCAAACGCGAGTCGGTGCCAACCCCGCCGTACCATGCGGTCAGGTATTCGCTCAACGTGAAGTACGCGTAGAGCAGCGCCAGCGCGAGCAGGATCTTGCCAAGCTTGTGGAAATGCTCCAGGAGCAGATAGCGCTCGAGGTGGTACGCACGGCGGAACAGCACCATCGCGGTGATGATCGCCGCCGTCCCGGAGAAGATTGCGCCGATCACGAAGTAGGGGCCGAAGATGGTGCTGTGCCACCCCGGACGGAGCGTCATGCCGAACACCCACGACACGACCGTGTGCACGGAGACGGCGACCGGAATGATGATGACGGCCATCGCCCCAAGCGCGCGCGCCAGCAGGCGGCGATGCGCGGGGGATTCACGGTAGCCGAGCGAGAGGATTTCGTAGAACCGGACGAGCCGCGGCGAGCGCCCACGCTCCCGCGCGAACGCGGCGAGCACCGGCATGTCGGGAATCATCGCCACGTACAGATAGAGGAAGCTGCCCGAGAGGTACGTCGTGACCGACACCACGTCCCACAGGATGGGCGACTGAAGCCGACCGTGGAGAACCAGGTTCAACAGGCGGTCGGGGCGACCCATGTCGATGATCACCATGCTCGCGCCGATCAGCAGGGCAATGACGGTGATCGCTTCGGCCATTCGCGTAATCGGCCGACGCCATCCGGCATCCGTCACGCGCAGGATCGCCGAGATCAGCGTGCCCGCGTGGCTGATGCCGATGAAGAAGACGAAGTTCGTCATGTACATGCCCCACGAGACGTAGTTCCGCATGTCCGTCACGCGCAGGCCGTACCGCAGTTGGGCCGTCCACGCGACGAACGCCAGCGCACAGACGGTGAGCAGGCTTCCGACCCAGAGGCGGCCGCGCGTCGTCATGGGCTCGAGCGTCGCCAGCAAGTCGCGCTCGATGGTGGTGGCCGTCATCGCTGCTCTCCCCGGCGGTGCGGGTTATGGACATTGGCACCCGACTCGCCCGGCGCCGCGGAACGGCGATCCGCAGCCGGGAGGTAGTACACGCGCGGCTTGGTGCCGAGTTCCTCCATGTACCGGAAGCCAGCCCGGTCGCGCAGGAGCTTCGAGAGCCGGACCGTGTCGCCCTTGGAGTTCGTCACGGCGTCCTCATTCTCGTCACCGAACCACATCGCGGTCATTGGGCAACCGCCCACGCAGGCCGGCAGCATGCCGTTGCGCGCCATGTCGGCGCAGAAGTCGCACTTCTCGACCGTCCCGATCCGCCGCGGGTATCCCCACTCGGGCGAATACCCGCGGGCAACGGCCGGGGCCGGATCGGCTGGCGGGCTCCAGTTGAAGCTGCGTGCCGAAAAGGGACACGCCGCCATGCAGAAACGGCATCCGATGCACCGCTCGTTGTCAATGAGAACGATGCCGTCGTCGCGCTTGAACGTCGCTCCGACCGGGCAAACGCGCGTGCAAGGAGGATTGTCGCAGTGAAAACAGGGACGCGGAAACCAGTAGGGGGCCGTGTCGGCCGACTCCTGCATGTTGAACAGACGGAGGAATTCCCGGTCGCCTGGAATGAAATGGCTCTTCTCGCATGCCATGGTGCACCGGCCGCAGCCGTCGCATTTCGCCAGGTCGATGACCATCACCCATCGGCGCCCGGGCACACCGCGCCGGGCGTCGGCTGTGGTCGATGTTGCCGCGGCGCCGGTTCGTCCGGGCGCTACAACCAGACTGCCGTCGTCGGTCAGCGTCAGCGTTGCCACGCGCGACCCGGCGTCGGTCGGCGTCGGGCCCTTACCGCTCGACGCGCTCACGCCGACAGCGACGCCACCCGCCGCTGCCAGCCCCGTCCGCAAGAAGCCTCGTCGTTCCATCGGTCTTGCCGACCCTCCAGATAGTCGACAACATGAGGGTGCACGATTCGGGCCATGGCCCGCTGGGGGAGTTCCCCTGATCACTGGAGGTCGCAAACCGCGATGCCCCACGAGGTTGAATCACGCGCCGCGATCGGCGGGCTGAGGAAATGGACGGGGAATGCCGGCCTCGGTGTGCTGTCAGGCGGCACAGTGTGACAGCACCTGGCGCCATCTGGCAGGCGTTCCTCCGCTGGGTGCTCCGACACGACTTGGCGCACCGACGAGGGAGTGCGCGACGGGACTGTACACACCGCCGTGCGGTGTCCATCTTCCTTTCTCTGATTGCGCGCGTGCCGTCAGGAGATCCGGCCGAGGGGCTGTCGTCGACGGGTTGCAAGACCGTTATCCTGGCGCAACCCTGCTGCGGCGGTTCGAATCGCTCCGGCTCCGTGCAACGGGTCTGCTGGGCACGCCCCGGTGGACCCGCTTTGCCTTGCGACGCTCGTTCCGCTGCTGAAGTGATGGCAGACGCCGGATGGCCGACGTCAAGAAGAGACCGTATCCACCGTTGATTCGACGTTCGGTTCTGCCATCCGCCATCGGCCATCTGCCCGTGTCCTCTCCAAGACTCCGCTTCGCTCCATCTCCGACCGGCTACCTCCATGTCGGCGGGGCGCGCACCGCGCTCTTCAACTGGCTCTATGCGCGGCGGCACGGCGGCCAGTTCCTGCTGCGCGTCGAGGACACCGACAGGGCGCGCAGCACCGACGAATCCACGCGCGCCATCTTCGAGGGGCTCCAGTGGCTCGGGCTCGACTGGGACGAGCCAGTCGTGTACCAGGGCGCCAACCTGGCGCGCCACCGCGCCGATGCCGAGCGCATGGTGGCCTCCGGGCATGCCTACCGCTGCTTCTGCTCGGCCTTCGAGCTCGATGCGCGTCGCAAGCAGGCGGAGGTGTCCGAGGGCGCGTTCAAGTACGACCGGCGCTGCGACCAGCTCGACCGCGCCGAGGTGGCGCGCCGCGTGGCGGCCGGCGAGCCGAGCGTCGTGCGCTTTCGCGTCCCGGAGGTGCAGAGTACAGGGTGGAACGATCTTGTGCACGGGGAGATCTCCTTCCCCAACAAGGACATCGAGGACTTCGTCGTCCTGCGCTCCGACGGGACCCCCATCTACAACATGGCCGTCACCAGCGACGACATCGCCATGCGCATCACGCTGGTGATGCGCGGCGACGACCACATCTCGAACACGCCCAAGCAGATCATGCTCTACCGGGCGCTCGGCGAGGAGCTGCCGCAGTTCGCGCACCTCCCCATGATCCACGGCACCGACGGCAAGAAGCTCTCCAAGCGCCACGGCGCCACCGCCGTGGCCGACTGGCAGCACGAGGGCATCCTGCCGCAGGCGATGGTCAACTTTCTCGCGCTGCTCGGCTGGTCGCCGGGCGGCGAGTTCGACGAAGTGATGACGATGGACGAACTGGTCGCGAAGTTCGACGCCGACGGCCTGCTCAAGAAGGCGTCGGTCTTCGATACGAAGAAGCTGGAGTGGATGAACGGCCAGCACCTGGCGCGCACCTCGGTGGAGCAGCTCGAGCCGCTCGTCACGACGCAGCTTCTCAGGGAAGGCACGGTCACGCGCGAGGTGCTGCAGGCGCGCGGCATGCAGTATCGCGCCGCCCTTGGTGCCCTGCGTGGGCGCTCGCGCACCATCACGGACCTCGCCTCGCAAGTGCCGGTCTTTCTGAAATACCGCATCGACCCCGCGGCCGCGGCGAAAGTTTGGCCCGACGCCGCCGGCGCGCTCGCCATCATTGATCTTGCGCGCGACGCGATGCAGGCCGCCCCCGCGTGGGAGCCGGACGCCATCGAACAGGCATTGCGCCGCATGGCCGAGCAGCGCGGCCTCGGCGTGGGCAAGGTGTTGGGCCCGGTGCGCATGGCGCTCACGGGAAGCGCCAGCAGCCCCGGCATCAGCATCGTGCTCGGCGTCCTCGGGCGGGACGAGGCGCTCGCGCGGCTCGAGGCCGCCCACGCCTACGTCGCCGGATCGTCTGCATGACCCGCCAGCCGCTCACCGCGATCGAGGAAAGCGTCTACCATTTCCTCCTCGACCACCTCGCGGAGCATACGTTCCAGCCGAGCGTGCGCGACATCGGCCGTCACTGCCGCATTGCCTCCACCAAGAGCGTCACCGACGTGCTCGCGTCGCTCGAGGCGAAGGGCTACATCGCGCGCGAGGCGGGGCGCTCGCGCGGCGTGAAGCTGATTGGATATGCGGGCCTCGCCGGTGTCATGCCCGTCCCCGTGGTACGGGTGGTCGCCGGCCAGTCGGTTCCCGTGACCGCGTCATACCTGTCGCTCGACCGCACGCTGGTGCCGAGCGCCGAGTGCTATCTCATCCCCGTCACCGACGATGACGCGCGCGCGCTTGGCGCCCAGGCGGGTGATCTCGCGCTCGTGCATCCGGTCGCGCGGTCGCGTGAGGGCGCGGCCGTGGTGGTGCGCGTCGGAAACCGGGCAATGGTGCGCACCATGACACGACGCGGCCAAGCCGTGGTGCTTCGTGCCGGCGACGGTGCGGATCCACTGGAGCTCGGTCCGCAGGACGACTACGCGGTGCTCGGCGTCCTTGCCGGAGTGATTCGGCCGCTGGCGACGTCGGCGACGCCGGTGGCCGACGCCGACAGCGGCGTGTAGCCGCTACGGCTTGATCGGCGCGGCGGCCGGCGGTGTCTCCGCCTTCGCCTGTGCCTCGCGGCGCTCACGGTCCTTCCGCTCGCGCAGCGCCCTCACCGCCGCCTTGAACGCGTCGTCGCGCGATGCGCGCGCCGCCTGCTCCTGAATCTGGCGCGTCATCTCGTTCATGGTGCGCTGGCGCTCCATCTGCATGGGATTCGCCTGTGCGTTGAGCGGCAGCATGCCCAGCACCGCCGTGGGGATGGAGAACTTGCCGAGGCGGATGTACTGCTGGTCAACGCCGTACTTCCGTCCCTTCTTGTCGGTGAAGGTCCAATCGCCGGGCGCGCGCTGTGGCGGATTGGCGATCGCGACCGAGTCGTTGAACATGCGGATCTTGTCGGCCAGCAGCGTCTGCAGCGACTCGGCGCGCGTCATCGGCTGCACCGGCGCCGACACCACGGGGCCCGACGGAAGCCAAAGGCGCGGGTCATTGTAGCTGGGGCGAATGCCGCGCGTCGGTCCGCCGCCGCCAATCAGTTCCCCGGTGCCCCCCTCGGGTTTCGCCACCGCAGCCGCCGGCGGCGCGGATGGCACGGCCTCGGGAATGACCGCCGGCGCGGTCATCACCGGGGCCGGCTCGGTGACGGGCTGGCCGCGGTCCGGGCGGTTGTCGCCGCCGGCGCGTGGCGCCGCGGTGGGCACCGTCGAGCGCGGCAGCGCGAGAAACCCGATTTGCTCCACAGGCGCCGGCTGCCCCCAGTTGCTGAACAGTGCGTTCAGCGCATTCGGGATCGTCAGGACGCGCAGCAGCACCACGCCGATCACCACGTGCAGGATGACCGAAACGGCGAACGCCGAGGTGCCGCGCGGCTGGCGCGGAATCACGCCTCGGCCTCCACCGGGCTGCGGACGCTGCTGAGCCCGACGAGTTCGACCTCGACCACGTCGCCGGGTTGCAGCGGCGCGATTCCCGCCGGCGTGCCCGTGGCGACGACGTCACCGGGTTCGAGCGTCATGATGTGCGAGATGTACGAGAGCAGCTCGGGAATGGAGAACACCATTTCGGCCGAGCTCGCCCGCTGCTTCTCCTCGCCGTTCACCCGCGTCACCACGGTGATCGCGTCGAGCGGCGGCACACCGGCCGAGAGGGGGCCGATCGGGCAGAAGGTGTCGAAGCCCTTGCCGCGGGTCCACTGCCCGTCGCTCTTCTGCAGGTCGCGCGCCGTCACGTCGTTGAGGGCGACGACGCCGCGAATGCCCGCCGTGCACTCGGCCGGCGTGGCGTGTCGCAGCGTCGTGCCGATGACGACGCCCACCTCGCCCTCAAAATCGACGCGCTGCGACGCCTTGGGCATGACGATGGGGGCCCCCGGCGCGATTACGGCGGAGGGTGGCTTGAGGAACAGCAACGGAGCGGCCGGAACATCGTTGCCGAGTTCCTTGGCGTGGTCGCGGTAGTTCCGCCCCACGCAGACGATTTTTCCGGGCCGGTTCATGACGAGCAATCTACCCCACCGAGGGAGAAAAGGTGCAGGCGAGCTATTCCCCAGCGCTCGCGGCGCGGCCGTTCGCGTAGAAGTCGCGCAGGGTCTCGCGCAGCACGGCCCACGGCGCCACGGTGCGGCGGGCCGGGGGCAGCGCGTCGAGCAGATGCACACCGTACCCTTTGCGCAGGACGCGCGGATCGCACAGGACGACGGCGCCACGATCGGCCGTTGACCGGATCAGCCGCCCGAAGCCTTGCTTGAGCCGAAGCGCGGCGTGCGGGACCATGTATTCCATGAAGCTGTCACCCCCGCCCTTTTCAATGGCCTCGCACTGCGCGGCGGTGACCGGCTCCGAGGGTACGCGAAACGGAATCCGCGCGAGCAGCAGCGCGTGCAGCGCGCGCCCCGGCACGTCCACGCCTTCCCAGAACGACGACGTTCCTGCGAGCACGGCGTTGCCGTGGTCGCGAAAGCGGCGCAGCAACTGGTCGCGCGGCGACTCGCCATGCACGAGCAGCGGCCAGCGCGACTCGACATCGAGCGCGCGCAGCGCCGCGGCCGCCTCGCGCACGTCGCGGTGGCTGGTGAAGAGCACAAAGACACCACCGTCCGCCACCTCGATGAGGTCGTGGGCCGCCGCCACCACCTGCCCGAAGTGCGCCCGCCCGTCGGCGTTGGGAGCCACGAAGTCGCTCGGCACCGCGAGGATGGCCTGCGACGGGTAGTCGAACGGCGACGCGAATTGGCGCGTCACGGGTTCGGTGCGTTCGTTGTCGAGGCCGAGCCGGCGCGCAATGAACGTGAACCCGTCGGCCGTGGCAAGCGTGGCGCTCGTCACCACCGCCGTCTCGAGTCGCACGAAAAGGTCCTCGCGCAGGATGGGCGCGAGGTCGAGCGGCACCGAGGCGGCGCCCACGTTGCCGTCGCCCGGCCGGCGCTCCAGCCACCGCACCAGTTGGCCGGCGTCGCGCCCGGAACGCAGCGCACCGCGGAGCGCATCGGCGGCATGCTGCAGCCGTCGCGAGACGCCGCGGATCTCGCCCAGCAGCGGCGCGAGTTCCTCCGCCCGCGTCGGCTCCGTCTCGAGGCGGTTCCCCACGGTGCGCAGGCCGTCGTCCAGCAGCGCGATCTCGCGCAGCAGGTCGTCGAGCGCCGCGCCGAGGCCCTGGTGCCAGATCGGATCGTCGTCGAACGCGTCGGTCAGGCGCACCTGCGGCTCGCGGCGCACCGCGAGCCAGGCGTCGAGCAGGTCGCAGACCACCTGCGACTTGTCGCGCGCCGCCCGCGTGCCGTCCACGAGGCGCACGCGCACGAGGTCGAGCGACGCCACGCTCAGCAGGTCGGTGGCGCGCGACAGCTTGCGCTCCAGCGCGGGGAGCAGCCCCTTGCCCTTGCGCTCGAGCCGCGCGAAGAGGCGCTGGAGCCCGCGCCGCGACACCGTGTGCCCGAGATGGGCCGCCGCTGCATCCTCGAGGTGATGCCCCTCGTCCACCACCAGCCGCGTGAACGGCGGGAGCACCGCCGCCTCGCCCCAGTTGCCGCTCGCACGCCGCACCGCGATGTCGGCCATCAGCAGGTGGTGATTCACGACCACGACGTCGGCCTCGGCGGCGCGGCGGCGCGCGGCGAAGACGAAGCAGGCATCGAAGTGCGGGCACTGCATCCGCGTGCACAGGTCGCCCTCGGCCGCCACCTCGTCCCACACCTCACCGCGCGGCGGCGTCGCGAGGTCCGAGAGCGAGCCGTCCTTCGTCGTCGCGGCCCACGACGCGATCATGTCGAGGTTGTCGACCATGCCTTCGTCGAAGAGCGACGCGCCCTCGGCCCGGGCCGTTCCGAGGCGCTGCAGGCAGACGTAGTTGTGCCAGCCCTTCAGCAGCGCGAAGCGCACCTTCTGGTCGGCGAGCGCCTCCGCGAGAATCGGCAGGTCCTTGCCGACCAGTTGCTCCTGCAGCGTGATGGTGTTGGTCGAGACGACCGTGCGCTCGCCGTTGGCGGCGGCCCAGCGCAGCGCCGGCACGAGGTACGCCAGCGACTTGCCGACGCCGGTCCCCGCCTCGAGCAGGCCGATGCCGCCCTTGGTGTAGAGCGCGGCAATCGCCGAGGCCATGTCGCGCTGCGCGGGGCGGTCCTCGAACCGGCCCAGGTGCGCGGCTACCGGGCCGTCGGCGTCGAGCAGGTCGGCCACGGCGTCGGCATCGAGGGGATGCTCCGGTTCCTGGCGCGGCACCTCGACCACCACATAGAGGCGCGTCGCGTCGTTGTCGACGATCGCGAAGCCGATGCCGTCGTCGTGCAGCCGCGCCGCGACCTCGAGGTCCGCGTCGGACGGATCGAGCACGCCCGACGGGTGGTTGTGCACGAGCACCTCGCCACGCCGCGCGAAGCCCGGAAGTGCGAGCACGCTGCGTGAATCGCCGCGCGCCACCGCGCGCGCCGACTGGAGCATCCCCGCTGCGTCCATCGCGCCAACGAAGCAGACCTCACGGCCGCCGGCCATGTGGATGGCCGAGCGGATCGCGCCGGCCGCGCGCGCGCCAAGGCGAGGCTCGCCCGCCGTCACGTCTTGTGCGGCTTCTTCTTCGCCGCCGGGAACAGCACGTTGTTCAGGATGAGGCGATATCCCGGCGAGTTGGGATGCAGCGCGAGGTCGGTGGGCGGCGCTCCGATGTTGTGCTGCGGGTCTTCCGGATCGTGCCCGCCGAGGTAGGTCCATGCCCCCTTGCCGAGATCGCCGTGGATGTACTTCACCCAGGGTGCGCCGTCCTCGTACGCGAGCACCGTCACCGAGGGGCGCAGGACCGCGCGGCTGAACGAGGTCGTGACGCCATAGTAATCGGGGATCACGCTGCGGTGCCCCTGGACGAGCATCGTGGCGACGGGGTCGAGCTTGGCGGAGAAGGCGAAGAGCTGGAAATTGCCCAGCGGCTGGCGGCGCGCCGGCACGTTCACCTGGTGGCCGTCGATGTCGCTCATCGCGTTCACGCCCGCCGACATCTCGATGTGCGCCTTCGAGACGGCCATGGCGTTCGCCCAGTCCATCTTGCCGTCGGCGTCGGGATCAATCGGCGTGCCATCCGAGTACGGCGCCGCAATGTCCACGCCCTGCGAGGCCAGCGCGAGTTCCAGCGTTTCGGTGGCGCCGCACATCGCGAACAGGAAACCCCCGCGGTCCACGAACGCGCGAATCTTCGCCGCCACCGCTTTCTTGAGCGCCGGGATCGAGGCATAGCCGTGTCGGCGCGCGGTCGCGAGGTCGCGCTCACGCTGGTCAATGAACCATGGTGCGTCGCGGTAGCTCAGGTACAGCTTGTTCAGCTGTCCCGTGAAGTCCTCGTGGAACAGGTGGATCCAGTCGTACTGCGCCATGTCCTGCCCCAGCACCTCGTCGTCCCAGACGCGTGTGTACGGAATGCCGGCGTAGCGCAGCGCGAGCGTGACGGCGTCGTCCCACGGCGGCGAGTTCGGCGGCGAATAGACGGCGATGCGCGGTGCCTTCTCCAACGGCACCGCGTCGGCGTTGCCGTCGGCGATCTCGCTGCGTATGGCGTTGACCGCGGCGTCGGCGAGCGCCTCGAACGTCACCCCGTCGAGCGCGGCCCGGCGGCGCACGAACGGCACGTCGGGCAGAAGGAACGCGCCGCCGCGGTAGTTGATGAGCCACTCCGCGCGCACGCCTTCGGTGAGGGCGTTGAACGCGACGCCGTACGCCTTCAGGTGGTTCGCCTGCGCGTCGTCCATGGGGACGAGCACGTGCTGTGCCTGCGCGCGGGAGGCGAGCAGGCAGGCGAACACGGCGAACCAGCGGAGTGCTTGGGGCATCATCCTTCGGTCAGTGCGTCCTGGCCTCATCGATGAAGCCAATGAGCGCAAGGAACCCGCAGGCTTCAAAGCGCGCGCGAGGCAATGAGCGGTCCCCACCATGGATGCGAAAGCTAATCGCTGCGAGCAGGCACCGGACGGGACAGCGGACCGCAGGACGTTGCCAGCACGCTGGAGCCCTCGGCGCGGCTCCGTGGACAACCGGCCGCGTGGTCTCACGGTTCCGTCACGACTGATCGCATAGGGTGAACCTCGATATCGTCGGATGTCAACAGGTATGTCTTTGCAATACCGGTCCCCGGGGAGGGGGTCGAAGGCGATGTAGCGCTCGCAAGTGTCCCGCACGTGTCGCTGGCAGAGACGTATTCACCTCGGCGTTGATACCAGTTACATGGAGTGATAGTCTATTGCCAGCTTTCAGTGTGTCTTCTGTTGGCACCTACTTCGTACAGCGTGTGAGCGCACGGCCCATCACGGCCCGACTACCCGCTTCGCCGATCGTCGCCTGCCCCGCTCCGTTGTCACGAATTCCCCTTCTCAGGAGGCGCGAATTGCAGGTTCCTTATCTCTCGCGCGAAGCACTGTTTGCGTTCGCCGCATCCGTGGCGCTCGCCGCGTCAGCTTGCGCTCCTGGAGACCCGGTGTCACCGCGCCGAATGATCACGGAAGATGCAGTTCCTTTCGTGCGCGTCGGCGCAGCCTCGACAACGTGTTTACAGTACGACGAATTCGGCCAGGAATACGACATCTGTGCCGGAATCGTTTCGGGGTCGTTATAATGCACTCGCGTACTATCGATCGCCGCTAGGTTACATCATCGCGGCCGCCGACACATCTGTATCTACCACCGGCCGTCGACGGCTATCCAGAGCGGTGCTTCTCGATCCGCAGATGCGCGTGCTCGCGATCGTCCCGCGGTAATCCACAATCCACACGCTCGAGGCTCTCGTGTGCCGGGCACTACCTGCGCATCGACCAAAGAAAGCAATCGTGCGATTCGGCGCTGTTGCAGCAACGTGCGGCCTTCTGTCCATGGCTGCTTGTCAGAAGGCGCAGCACCCGACTCTCGGAGAGTCCCTGCCGCCCGAGCTCATACCGAAGGGACTCGCAGCAGTCGGAGTTGGCCTGCGCATTGACGACGTCGTGAAGTTACGTCCTGCAACTCGGGGGATGCCATACACGGGCGCCTTTGAGGAGATGAACGGTGGTTGGGTCATCTACCGCACCGACCCCGCGCCGGTCGATGACAGGGGAAACGCCATGCCGAAGAGCCGAGCTGTGGTTGAGGAGGTGACGATCGGCACAGAGGTTGACACGCTTCGCGTCGCGGACTCGCTGTTTGTCGCTGCTTACGACGCGATCAGGACGAAGCTTGGTCCTCCGACATTATGCATGGGGGATTCGAGTTCCTCCGCAGGACGCGTCGCTACATGGGACGCGGCGTTGGTGGTAGTTCGGCTTGCTCGCCTGCGCAACGAGCAACGATTGCCGCCAGACGCTCGTACAGCACCAGGACCTCTTGTGACCATCGCGATTTCGCGTGATCGCAGCAGCGTAACCACGGTCGGAAGTGCGTTTGGACGCAATGCGTGTCCACCCTAGTCAGAATGAAGCGACCGGCTCGCGGTCGTGGTACCGTGGGTTAGCCAATCGGAATGAGCCGATTGCCCAGAGCCACCACACGACGGAGCCGGTCGCTTATGCCAAATACTATGCGTCATGTCGGTCTCGATGTCCATGCCGAAACGATTGCTGCGGCGGTCGCCGAGGCGGACGGGAGTGTGCGGGAGTTGCGGACGATGCGGACGATAGGCAGCGAGAGGAACGCGGACGACGAATCGCCACGTGGATTGTGCTGGATGAGTCGCTGCCAACGGGCGAGCCCGTCCTGGTGCAAAGGCGGTCGCATGCACACGGCACTGACCTGGTCCGAGTGCGCAAGGACGCCTCTGGCGGCGCTTTGCTAGCGGGCTTGAGGGCGCTTGACCGGCACCGTGAGAGCCAGGGAGACACTGCATCGACGGGCGCTGCACTCCGTACGCGGGCTTCCTCGCTCACACCCATTGACAGCGAGGATGGACGACATGCGGCGGACATCATGCGGCGGCTCCCGACTGCACCGCGTCGTCAAGTCCCCGGAATGGGAATGGTCCGAACCATTGAGGTTTTCTTGCCTTCTAAGGCAATGAGGGATCGAACGAGGGGCGGCGGGAATGGGCGAAATGGTCTCCCCTGACCGTTAGCGATGACTGGCAACGGGGACTATTGCCGCATGGTCGAAAGCTCGGTAGGTGTCGACCAGGTGCGGCGTAGTGTGTCATTTTCCACGAGCGGACGTCGATGAGCTGCCTTACGAGAGCCGTGGGGGTGGTCGGTCTTGCTACGTCCCTCTCTGCGTGCGTTACCTACCGTTCTGTGGCGCAGGTCGGTACCGGACCAGAAGTGGCGCGCGTCGAGTGGCGGACGATCACGCGTGTTCGCAGCGGCCATTTGTTGCGTTGGCCGTCCATCGCGGCACGCGACGGAGTGGTCTATGTCGTGGCGAACGTGCCACTCGCCTCTTCGAGCACCGATGACTTCGCGAATGGAGCTCTCTTCTTTCGAGGGGATGAGCGCGCCCTCTTGCCGGCGCGCGACTCCCAAGTTCTAATCTTGCCGAAGGTGAACTTGGACCCCCAAGGTCGCGTGCATCTCTTCTGGGCCGAAAGTGCAATCAAGGGCTTCGATGCGCGCGCCTGGAGTGCCCTCCCATGCCGTGTGATGCACTCCGTTAGAACTGCGGAGGGTGGATGGACGATGCCGGAAGTGGTGTTTGCGGCGGAACGCATTTCCTGGCCACGCGAAGGTTTGTCAGTTGTCTTCGACAGCACCGGCAATCCCGTGCTCGCCTTGTCTGCATTGCTTGCTTCACACGCTATGCCCCAGATCGTGACTGCTAGGTGGGACGGAGGAAAGTGGCAGGCAAGCACGACGTCGTTGACCGGATCCAGTCCGACACTGGCGCGTGTCGGCAAGATCTCCATCGTCCTCGCGGCCGCCGTGCCGTTGGCAAGGAAGGGAGTAGGAGTGGCACTTCGTATTTCGGACGATGCCGGGGGGACTTGGAAGGAACTCGGATCGACTATCGAGACAAGCGTCAACAGCGTGCGACCACTGTTGCAGATGGTTGGCCCCGATCTCCTGCTCGTCTCTCAACAAACAGATACGCGAGTGGACATGTCAGCGGCGCGCCTAGTTTTGGCTTGGTCACACGATGGCGGGCAAAGCTGGCAATCTGGAAGAGCTCCCCTCACCAGCCCGAACATCCTCTTCGCCCAGGTTGTTGCGGCGCGCTGTGGGCCCGCTTTCATACTGCTGGGCGCGCTCGAGGCCGACAGTAGCGGCGGGGCCCATCCGACGAATGCGGTGTTTGAAGTGTCACGGACGCGCGTACGCCCGCGCCGATTGCCCCGTAGCCTTGCGGTCACAGTAGATGGAGGTCTCGCTGAGAACAACGGCAAGATCTTTATGGTGCGCACTGGGATTGACAGTGTGACTCGGACACCGGTATTCGAGGTCCTCCAAGCGCGATCGTGCTGACGGACTCGTGTTGGGTTCTGGTAATCCTCTTCGTTACTCGCGCACGCCATCTTCTCGTGGTCCCATCGCTTGGCGGTCTCGGATCATACCCGGAAGCTCTGGGACACAACGCTGGATTTGCCCCAGACGAGATGTCAGATGGCCCGTCGCGTGCGTTCGCGCGCGCGCCGGCTGCGGCTCCCCGTCACGGCGCCGCCCTCATCCGGTCCAGCGCCTCCCGCGCCTGCGGCACGAGCGCGCTGTCAGGCCAGGTGAGGATCAGGTGTTCGTATCGCGCCGTCGCGCCGGCCCGGTCGCCGCGGCGCTGCAGGGCGCGCGCCCATTCGAGATCGGCTTCGGGCGCTTCAGGGGATGACGGGTAGCGCTCCACGAGCCGCGTCCATAGGGCCATCGCGCGACGCTCGTCGCCCTGCGCACTCGACACGCGCGCCGCGAGGCCGATGAGGAATGCGGCCGCATCGGGCACCGACACCGCCGCCGCCTCGAACGCGAGCGACGCCTGCGCCGAATCGCCGCGCGCCAGTGCGAGGAACGCGGCGCCGATGCCCGGTACGCGCGGTTGCTTTGCCCGCGAGATGAAGGCCAGCGCCGTCACGACCTCCGGCGCCTGCTCTTCCGCCGTGCGCAGGCCCCGTCGCGCGCCGTCGAGATCGCCGTCGAAGAGCGCCAGCCATCCCGAGACCACGTCCTCATCCTCGCCGCCCCCCTGCGCCGCCGCGCGTCGCGCGCGCGTGATGTCCCCGGCCCGAATCCATCCCCACGCGAGTGACCGCGCGAAGAGCCGGCGCTGCGCGTCGGTCACGCGCGCGCCGTAGCGACCGATCAGCGCCTCCGCTTCGCCCGGCTGCCCCTGCTCCGCCAGCGCACGCACGCGCACGGGGAGCGCCTCGGCCGCCGCGCGCGCGCTGTCGAGCGCCGGCGTGGCCGTCGTGGCAAGCGTGGCGAGTCGCAACGCACTCGCCGCGTCGCCGCCACTCAGCGCCGCCGTCGCCGCGCGCAGGGCGAGCACGGGGTCGCGTCGCACCTGATACGCCGCCTCGAGCGCATCACGCGCCGCGAGCACGCCACCGAGGAACACCGCTTCGTCTGCGAAGTCAATCCAGAGCTGGGCCGTGCTGTCGGACGGCGGCAGCGTTCGCAACGCACGCCACCCCTCGCGGGGCGATCCCCACCGCAACTCGAGCCAGGCGCGGGTACGCGCCAGTGCCACGACCACGGCGCCCGGCGTCGTCAACTGCGGAGCGAGCGCCTTGCGCACGCCGTCGCGTGCCGCCGCCGGTGCGGCCATCAACGAGTACGCCGCCGACTGGTCGAGGTACGGCGCGTCGGCGAGCGCATCGCGCCACGCGACCGCGGCGGCATCCCACCGCCCCATGGTCGCGTAGAGATCCGCGAACTCGGTGGCAAACTCACGTGCGCCGCCGAGCAACTCCACCGCCTGCTGCAGCACCGAGTCGGCCGGCGCCGTGCGGCGGTCGGTGAGCAGGATCCGCACGTACTCGCGGTACGGCGCGGGACTGCGCGGGTCGAGTGCGCGCCAGTCGTCGAACGCGCGCCGCGCAGCCGCGTCGCGCCCCAACGCGCGCTGGGTGCGCAGCAGGACACCGCGCAGCGTCGGATCACGTGGCGCGGCGCGGAGCAGTGCGTCGAGTGTCGGCAGCAGTGAGTCCTCCTGTCCGAGCGACGCGAACGAGCGCTCGAGCCCGAGCACGCCTTGCGTGAGCGCTCCCTGCGCCATCGCCTCGCGATACGCCGCCACCGCCTCGCGGTATTTCGCTGCGTTCTCGAGGTCGAGCGCGCGGCGCAGTGCGCTTTCGCCAGGCTGCGCCTGCGCGAACGACATGTCCGGCACACACAGGGCCAGCCACGCGAGGGCGGCGGCCGCGAAACACCAGCCGTGTGCGCGTCGCACGCTAAGGCTTCTTCGGCGGCTCTGCCGTCGGCCGTCCGCCGTCTGCCGTCTGCCCGCCCGCCGAGTTGAGTCGCCTAAAGTACTCCAGCACCGCGCGCCGCTCTTCCGGCGCGAGCGTGCGCAGCTCGTTCCACGTCGGTGTGCGGTACCGCAGCGCATCGCGCCCGCGCACGCCGGCGTCGGGCGGGGCGAAGGGCGACACCTGGTCGCCCGGCTTTGATTCGCGCGGCCCCTGCTCGTCGCGCTCCGCCTGCTGCAGCAGGCGGCCGGCATCGAGCATCTTGCGGAAGAGGCGCTGCTGCCGATCAAGCGTGGACGGATCGGCCGCCCCCGCCTCGAGGGCCTGCGCGAGCGTGCGCGCCTCGCGCGCGAGCTCGCGCGTCCGGCCGGTCGCGTCGAGGTCCTGCACGTCATCGAGCGCCCGCGCCACCGCGCGCTGCTGCCGCGCGAGCACGCGCGCCTTGTCGAGCGCCGCCGCATCGGCGCTCTGGCGCCCCTGTGCGGCCGATGGAAACAGGTTGGCCATCTGCGCGTTCACCTCGCCCTGCTGCTGCGCCAGCTTCTGCAGTTCGGCGATCATCTCCGGCACGCCGCTCCCCGACTGCGCCCCCTCCACGCGCTCACGGTCGCGCGCGAGCGCGCTGGCCGCTTGCCGCAGCGCCTGTGCCGCCTCGCGCATGGACCCCGCCTGCTGCTGCTGGCCGCCCGGCCCCTGCTGCGCGTTGTTCGCGTCGCGCATCGCCTGGTCCACGCGCTGCTGCGCGTCGCGCACCGCCTGCTGCGTCCCCGGTGACACCATCGCGCTCTTCTTCGCCTGCTGGGCCAGCCGCTCGCTCGCCCGCTGCACGCCCTGCTGCAGCGCCGACTGCTGGCCGCGCGCGTCGGTCTGCTGCTCCCCTGCTCCCTTCCCCTGCACCTGGTCGGCAAGCTGCTCCTGCTGCCGGGCCAGTTGCATCATCTCCTGCACGGCCTTGTCGAGTGAGCCAGTCACGTCGTTCTTCCACGCCGCCACCTGCCGTTCCCGTGCTTCCGAGAGCGAGTTGCCCGCCTGTTGCATCGCCCGCGCGGCTTCCCGCGCCGCCTGCTCGCGCACCTGGCGATCGGGCGACTGCGCGGCACGCTGCATCGCTTCGCGCGACGCCTGGGCCTGGCTGGCCGCGGCGTCGGCCGGCCGCGCTGCCGCGTTGGCGCGCTCACGCTCGAGCCGCTGCTGCAGCTGTTGGATCTCCTTCGCGAGATCCGCCGTCTGCTGCGCGACCGACCGCGCGCGCGCGGCGTCCGCGGCCCCGGAATCCGCCAGCTGCTGCTGCCGGCGCGCCATGGACGCCGCGTCCTCGCGCAGCGTCTTCATCTGCCCCTCGAGCGCGGCACGCTTGAGCATCTCCGCGCTGCGCTCCAGGGCCTCACGCAGTTTCTTCTGCTGCTCGGCGAGATCGGCCATGGACTGCCGCGTCCGGTCCTGCGACAGGTCCTGCGCCGCCCCCTCGAGCTTGCGCATCGCCGCCAGCAGCTCCGGGGTGAGCGCCTCGCGCATCAGCTTCTGCGCCTCGCGCAACTGCGCCTGCAGCGAGCTGTCCAGTCCGCCCGCAGCGCGCAGCCGCTCCTCCAGCTCACGCGTGGCCTCCTGCACCTCGCGCGCGCGCTGCGCCATCTCCCCCTGCTCCTTCGCCAGCCCCTTCGCCTTCTCCGCCGCGTCGTACGCCATCGCGTCGGGCGCCTTGCGTTCGCCGGCCTTCGCCGGGTCGGACTGCGTGCGCGCGCGCGCCGCCTCGGTCGTCCGCTGCTCCAGCCGCTGCTGCGCGCGCGCCGCCGCCACCGCGCGGCTCACGAGCGAGTCCGCTGCCGCGCGGGCTTCGCGCCGCTGGTCCTCGACGGCGGGCACGCGCAGCAGCAGTTCGCGGCTCCGGCCCGATTGCCCCCACGGGGCGTCGTCGCGCGCGCTGGCCTGCACGTGCACCACGTCCCCCGGCTCCAGCGCGAGCGCCCCGAGGTCCACCGCCAGCGCGCCGAGGTACGACGGCGCGCCGCCGTCGAAGAGCTGCCGCGCCTGCGGGGCCGTCGTGCGTCCGTCGCCGCGCTGCGTCCAGACGGCGAGCGTCACGTCGCGCAGCACGCGATCATCCACCGCCGCCACCGCCACGCGCACCACGCCGGTGGGCGCGACCGAGGAGTCGGCGTCCGGGGCCAGGAAGTCCACCTGCGGCGCGGAGTCAGGCACCACCTCCAGGTGCAGCGGCGGCGGAACGTCGGCAATCGGGCCGCCCGACCCCTCGGCGCGCCACGCGAGCGTGCCGCTCTCGCGCGGTGTGAAGCGCCCCGTAAAGCCGCGGCCGTTGATCGCCAGCGGCACGCGCACCGCGTCCGTTCCGAGCGACACGGTGCGCAGCGGTTCCGAGGCCCGTCCCGAAATCGTCAATGTCGTCCCCTGCGGAATGCGGAGCGCGCCCTCCGCGGGGAGCGTCTCGTCGGGGCGTCCGAGGTAGGCCGGAAAGTGCGCGCCCACCGTCACGTCGCCCACGAATGAGCGCTCGGCAAGCCGAAGGCGCAGCGTGTCACTCTCGGCGCGCCCGTCGGTGGCGATCAGCAGAAGGTCCGCATCGAGCGGCCCGACGCGCAGCGCCGCGACGTCACCGCGCACGGCGAGCGTCGTGTCGCGCCACGCACCGCCCGTCGCGCGCTGACGCACCGTGATCTCGCGGCGCCCCGGCGCGCGCACGCGCAACGCCGCCGTGTCGCCGCGCAGGAGTCCCGCCGGTGGATCAGTGAAGGTGATCACGGGGAGCAGAGAGCCGGCCCACGCCGACGCCGGGTGCAACAGCGCGCGCCATCCGTCGCCGAGGGGCCCGGCCGTGGCCGTCGCGAGCGCGACGCCCCCCAACACCGCGCCCGTGCTCAGGACGATCTGGCGTCGCGCGCGCTGGCGCAGCCGCGGCGCCAGCGCGCCGTCACCCAGTCGTGCGCCAAGGAGCGCGTCGGCGCGTGCGACGAACGGCCCGCCTTCGGGCGCCACTTCGAGCAGCGTCCGCGCCGCACCGTCGCGGAGCCCGCGCTCCCGCTCGATCGCGTGCGCCACCGCCTCTGGCGTGCGGCGCCCCAGGAGGCGGCCACGCTGCGTCCGCCAGACGACGATGCCCACCGCCGCGACCGCGAGCCACGCCACGATCGGCAGCGCGCGAGGCAGGGTCAGCCATCGCGCGCCGGCAAGCATCCACGCGGCCAGTCCGAGCACCACGACGGCGGCGGCGGTGACCCGCATCGCCAGCGTAAGCCGCGCAACACGTGACACGAGCCGGTGCTCGTGCAGCAGCCGTTCGACGGTGGTCATGCGCCCGGCCGGCTGGTGACGGCATACACGAACAGATTGACGCCCATGCGGAGCGCCTGTTCGTGCAGTTCCGGCGGGTCTTCCTTGTACGTCCCCACGTCTTCCCACCCGTTGCCGAGGTCACTCTCGTAGCTGTAGAAGACCGCCAGCCGGTCGCCGATGAAGATCCCGAGCCCGCGCGCCGGCTTGCCATCGTGCTCGTGGATTTTCGGCAAGCCCTGCGGAAAGTCGTACACCGCGTGATAGACAGGGTGCCGCAGCGGCACGTCTATCAGGTCGCGGTCGGGGAAGACCCGCCTGAGTTCGCGGCGAAACGAGTCGTCGAGACCGTAGTTGTCGTCGGCGTGCAGGAACCCGCCGCGCAGCAGGTACTCGCGCAGGCGCGCCACCTCGGCGTCGGTGAGCCGGATGTTGCCGTGTCCGGTCAGGTGCAGGAACGGGTAGTCCCACAGGCGTTCGTCCGTGAGCGTCACGCGCGCCTCGCGCGCTTCCACGTCGAGCGTCGTCCGCTGACGTATGGCGTTGATCAGGTTCGCGAGACTCGACGGATTGGCGTACCAGTCACCGCCGCCGTCGTACTGCAGGCGTGCCACCGCAAGCCGCGGCACGGGCGGCACCGCGCGCACCGCCGGCGGCAGCGCCAGCGGCGCCAGCGGCGGGAGCGGCGCCGAGCGGGCCGCACCGGCCAGCAACGGGAGCGCGAGCAGGAGGGTGTGCGGGAGGCGCATGCGTCAGCCGTGGGCGAGGCGATAGGCCAGGTTGCGGGGTGCTCCCTCGTCCTCCATGAGAACGCGCACCACGTCCCGAGCGCTCAACCCGTCGGCGCGCAAGGCGGCGGCGCGCGCCTTCAACGCCGCCTCGTCCAGCGTCGGCGCTTCCGCGCCCGCCACCACGATCACCACCTCGCCGCGCGGCGGCGTTTCCGTGCACCGCACGGCGAGGTCGCGCACCGTGCCGCGGCGGAATTCCTCGAACTGTTTCGTCAGTTCGCGGGCCACCACCGCCTTGCGCTCCGCGGCGCCGGCCGCAGCGAGGTCGCCCAGCATCTCCGCCACGCGCCCCGGCGCCTCATACAGCACCGCGGTATGTCGCAGCGCGGTTACGTCGGCCAGCAGCGTCCGCCGCTCCGGCCCCTTGCGCGGCACGAAGCCGAAGAACGTAAACCGATCGGCCGGCAGCGCCGCCCCCACCAGCGCGGCGAGCAGCGCCGACGCCCCCGGCACCGGCACCACCGCGATGCCCGCCGCCGCCGCCGCGCGCACGAGCCGCGCGCCAGGATCGCTGAGCAGCGGCGTCCCCGCGTCGCTCACCAGCGCGAGTGTCGCACCGAGTTGCAGGCGGCCCACGAGCCCCGGCGTCGTCGCCGCCTCATTGTGCTCGTGGTACGACTCCAGCGGTGTGTGCAGGTCGAAGTGCGCCAGCAGCGCCCGCGTGTGCCGCGTGTCCTCGGCGAGAATCGCGTCCGCAGCGCGCAGCGTATCCAGCGCCCGTGCACTCAGGTCTCCCAGGTTCCCGATGGGGGTGCTGACGATATAGAGTGTGCCTGCGGCGCCTACCACGGAATCGTCCACGGCAGGGCTTCGAAGAGGCCCGCCGCCTGAAACAGATGGCGGCGCGGCCGCGCCACCTCGGCGAGCAGCTGCTCTGCCGTCACGCCTTCTGGCAGGTGCAGGTGCCAGAGCGTTTCACCGAGCCACGCCGCGATCGCCGCCGAGAGCGCCGGCGCATCCACCACCGGGTCGCGCTGGTCCGGGATGTTCAGCGAAAACTTCTCGAGTGCCGGGTGTTGCGCGATCAGGTGTTGCCGCGCGTGCTCGGCCACCGCGAATGCACTCTCGGCCCCGTGGTCGTGGAGTCGCCGCATGAGCGTGCCCACGAGGTCGCGGTACGCGGCGATGAGAGCGGGGGCCGCCTGGTTGGCGAGCGCCGGCGGCACATCCCACCGGCGTGCCATCCCGTCGTGGAGGAAGGCGCGTTCGAGCAGCGCGCGCACGCGCGCCGCGAGATCCGGTGCCACCTCGTCATTCACGAAGTACCCGCGCAGCGGCATGCCGTGCTGGAAGACGATGTAGTTCACCTCACCGTCCGCCGAGACTTCCAGCAGGCCGTCAAACAGCGTCGCCATGAGATGGCCGAGCACGGCGGGCGCACTCGTGACCGGCAACTCCGGCGGCCAGCCAAGCTCCGGCGTCACCTGCGTCGCGTACATCGCGGCCAGCTGTTCGTCCGCCGCCTCGTGAAAGCATATCTCGCCGTACTCGGCGGCGTTGGGCACCTCGGCCACCGCCTCGCCGATGGGCAGCGCCCGCCAGCGCCGGCCGTCGACGCTTGCCGTGGCATTCACCAACTCGCCCTCCTCCATGTAGAGCAGCAGCAGTTCGTCGGGCAGCCAGATGGCGACGTAGCCGAATACGCGGGCGGCGCGATCGCGCTTCGCGTCCGTCAGGAGGTTCTGAAGATGGACGTACGCTAGGCGCGTCCGGGGCAGCAGTGCCCTGACTTTGGGATAGCGAAGATGTCCGGCGGCGACAGGCATAGGCGGGGATACGAGCGAAAACCCGGGCCGCCGCATCGCGGCGCCCGGGCTAATTCTGCGGGGGCGTACACCCCAGCCGCAATCCGGCGGTCAGCTCGTGTCAACGTTCAGTAGAAATGTCCCCGGCGGTCAGCTCGTGTGCTGCTTGAACTTGGCCTCGAGCGCTGCCTTCGGCACCGCGCCGATGACCTGGTCCACCACCTTGCCGTCCTTGAAGAACAGCAGCGTGGGGATGGACCGCACATTGAACCGCATCGACGTTTTCTGGTTGCTGTCCACGTCGAGCTTGGCCACCTTCACCTTGCCGGTGTAGTCCACCGACAGCTGCTCGAGAATGGGCGCGATCATGCGGCACGGACCGCACCATGTCGCCCAGAAGTCCACCACCGCGACGCCCTGGTGCTTCTCGACTTCCTGCTCGAAATCGGCGTCCGTGACCGCCGTCAAATTGCCCGCCATTGCCTCGCCTCCGCTGCGACGGTGCCGCGCACCGCCGCGATTGATAATGTTAGGCGTTCACCCTGTTGCCGGAGCACCCCGCCATGACCTCTCCCGTCCGTCGTGGCACGCGCATCGCCCACCTCGGCGTTGCCGTGCGCAATCTCGACGACGTCCTGCCCCTCTACCGCGACGTGCTCGGCCTTCCCGACGTGCCGCTGGACGATGCCGACGGCGCCCGCATTGCCGGCCTCGCCGCCGGCGAATCGCTGGTGGAACTGCTCGAACCCGCCGCCGCCGACTCGCCCATTGCGAAGTTCGTCGACCGGAAAGGACCGGGCATCCATCACATCTGCTTCTGCGTCGATGATCTCGACGGCACGCTCGCCAGGGCGAAGGCCGCCGGGCTTACTCTCATTGACGAAGTGCCGCGCATCGGCGCCGAGGGCAAGCGCATCGCCTTCCTGCACCCGAAGTCGACGGGTGGCGTCCTCATCGAGTTGTCTGAATACTAATCGGGGCGGCAAGCCCCGTTGCGACGGCGGCCTGCCACCCCGTGATGCACTCCTTCCCCACGCGGCGGTGCATCCCTTTCCCCACGCGGCGGCGCATCCCTGCACCGCCGCTTTGCGCCACCCAATTATCGTGTTCCGGGCGGCGGTGCCGGCGACGCCGTCGAGGCGCCACAGAATCCCTGGTCACGAAGTTGGTCGATCTCGAGGTTCTCCACATACCAGCGGTCCCTTGGACCGCGCACCACCGTGAAGACAGGCTTTGCCTTCAGGTTCAACAAGGTCAGCTCCACCGGAATCCGCAGTCGGCCCGCCTCGCTCGGGGTCGGCGTCCCGAGGGTGGCTTGTTCGTGCGGCAGACACTGGATCATTATCAACTCGCGGCGCTCGAGTTCCCGTTGGCTCATGGTTTGGCTGGCAGGACCCTTGTCGGTGCCCCACACCATGGCCATGGCGGTCAAGTCCTTGCGGCGAGCGGCCGTGAGAAACTGTTGAATGACCGCGTTCGGCGACTCGGCGCCGGTGCCGGCGCCTCCGCCGGACAAGCTGGCGCAGGCGGCGGCGAAGGGAAGCAGCAGCACGGCAACTCGTTTCACGGATGACTCCCGCGGAGATGGTCCGCGATCACGGATGGGGTGAACTATGGCATCAACCGGCGGCCCTGGGCATCTCCGCCTTTGCATCAACATCGACCACGTCGCGACGATCCGTCAGGCGCGCCACACCGACGAACCCGATCCGGCAGCGGCGGCGGTCGTCTGTGAGGCGGCCGGCGCCGACGGCATCACCGCGCACCTGCGCGAGGACCGCCGCCACTTCCAGGACGCGGATCTCGAGGCCGTCCTCCGCGTGATCCGCACGCCCTTCAACCTCGAGATGGCCGTCACCGACGAGATGCTGGCCATCGCCGAACGGCTGCGTCCGCACCAAGTCACCCTGGTGCCGGAGCGCCGCCAAGAAGTGACGACTGAGGGCGGGCTCGACGTAACGCGCCAACCGGAGGTGCTTCGCCTCGCGCTGGCCCGGCTCGCCGCTGGCGGCATCCGCACCTCGCTGTTCATCGACCCCGATGTGGTCATGATCGAGCAGTCAAAGCGGCTGGGAGCCGCCGCTGTCGAGCTGCACACGGGGCGCTATGCCCAAGCCCCCGCCGACCCGGCTACGCTGGCGGCCCTGCGTACTGGCGCCCGCCTAGGCCGGAGCCTCGGCCTCGCCGTCCATGCCGGCCACGGCCTGACGGTGCGCAATGTCGGCCCGGTGGCTGCCCTAGCCGACGTCGAGGAGCTGAACATAGGGCACAGCATCGTGTCTCGCGCCGTCTTCGTTGGGATCGAAGCGGCCGTGCGTGAGATGAGAGCGGCGATGGACGCCGCGCGTTAGGACGTCGTCGGGACCGCGATTCACGCCAGACGCTAGGATTTTGAGCTATTGCGAAAAGACGTCTAGACGTCTACTCTTCCTTCGATTCACGGGAGAGTCTCATGGGAAAGCGAAAGCCGGGTGAAGTGAGGGACGCGATCATGGCAGTGCTTGCATCGGCATCGGACGGAATGCAGTTGCCGGAAATCGAACGTCGCGTGGCGGTTCGGATTGGCTCAGCGGCGGCAGCTTCGTCAATTCGCTCCTACCTCAGACTCAATACTCCGACGGTCTTCGCTCGGAGTGCCCGAGGACACTACGCTCTGAAGGAGAACCCTCTGACAATTGCGGGCGGTTATCCGATCGCACGAAAGTCCGTTTCCGAGTTCAGACATGGGAACTCCGTGTTGTACCTGAACGACTGCATCGACTGGCTGCGAGCACAACCCGAGTGCAGCGTCCAAGCTGTCGTGACGGATCCGCCCTATGGATTGTTTGAGTACTCGGCAGAGCAGCAGGAGAAGCTCCGAGCAGGCAAAGGCGGTGTTTGGCGAATCCCGCCTTCCTTTGACGGAACGCAGCGAGCACCACTGCCCCGTTTTACTGTGCTCTCGGCTAGGGATCATGCCGCGCTCGATGAGTTCTTCTTCCTGTGGGCAAGTACGCTCGGTCGCGTGCTTGTGCCAGGTGCAAATGTGGTGGTAGCCAGCAATCCCCTCCTCTCCTACGTCGTGTCGGGCGCGCTCGCGAGGGCTGGACTGGAGCGCCGCGGAGAGATCGCTCGACTTGTCATGACGATGCGGGGTGGTGACCGACCGAAGGCTGCCCATCACGAATTCGCTGACGTGAGTGTCATGCCCCGAGCAATGTGGGAGCCGTGGCTGGTGTTCCGGCGACCGCTGGAAGGCCGCGCACAAGACAATCTGCGCGCGTGGAAGACTGGGGGGTTTCGACGGCCGTCAGCCGACCGACCTTTCGGTGACGTGATCGCGTCCTCGCCAACTCACAAGTCCGAGCGCGCACTGGCGCCGCACCCGAGCCTAAAACCCCAAGGCTTCCTGCGCCAACTCGTTCGCGGCGTCCTTCCGCTCGGCGAAGGGGTGGTACTCGATCCGTTCGCGGGCTCCGGATCGACGTTAGCGGCTGCCGAGGCGGTCGGCTACCAGAGCATCGGAGTCGAGAGAGACCCGCACTTCTTTGCGCTTGCGAAGAACGCGATCCCCAAACTCGCGGCGTACAAGAACGGTTCTCCCTACTCGCTTAGCCTGTAGATCCAACGCCTGCGCAGCTTCTTGATACCATCTGCGTGGAGTGTTGCGGTTCTCGTTCCGAGCTCGCCGCGGGCGTTCTTTCGAAAATCTGCGATGGTGACTTTCCCAAGGTAGACTTCGGTAATCCTCATCGGCAGCCGGTCACGTGCAGGCTCCGTCTCCGTGTCAACCTCGTAAACGAACACGCACATCCACGTGATCTCGAGCGCCGTGAGTGTCAACTGCGCCACCGCTCTTTCGGGTTGTCTTGACCTCAACGCCTTCAACGCCGGCTTTCACGCTGTCGCCTGCGTACACTCCCTTGACGACGAGATCGGGGTGCCCATTGAAATACCGATTCTCCGTCAGAGTTCTTGAGTGTCTTCCGAGGCTAGCCGTCAGCATATCAGACAGAAGGCCTGACATGATGGCCGGTCGGAGAAAGTCGTCGAGTCGCTCGAGCCCCCTTTGCGTGAGTCCCACGTTCACGTCGAAGAAGAAGTCGTAGACATCCTGCATGGCCAGCTCGAAGTCTTGCAGGCGAAGTTCGAATGGGAGCTTGGCCTTCGAGTTCATCCGTCTTCGATCGACTTTGTTTCGTCGGATTGGCATGGCGTCTGGCGAGATGGAGGAAGTCGCAGTTTGGCAAGAATACGGAGCTGAAGGCAGGCGTGTCCAGTCGTTCGTCGCGGCGTCGTTCGTCGCGGCGGGCTCGGATAGCCGAGGCCCAGCGAGGAATGGGGTGAGCAGCCGAACGCCATCGCGAAAGAGGGGGAGCGCCCTCCGAGACGATTGCAGCTGAGCGTCGATTTGCGAGACCTCAGTCGCCGTTACACCCTGCCTTTTTGACGCGTCTCTTGGTATGCTCGCATTGCCCCTCCACCCATAGACCCGTAGCTTGCCTCGCAGATGAGCAGCGGCCTTCTCGACTTCTTCACGCTCGAAGCCTCCGAGTACGTCGAGCACCTCGACGGGCTCGTCGCCACGGCGCGCGGCGGCCCGCCCGACCTCCACGCTTTCGTTCGACATGCGCGCGCCCTGCGCGGCAGCGCCACGATGGCCAAGGTCGGCGGCATTGCCGACGTGGCCGTGGCGCTTGAGCGGGCCGCGCACGGCCTGCAGACCGGCACGCTCCCGTGGAGCGATGCGCTGCGCGGTGCGTTTGTCGCCGCCATCGACGATCTCAAGATTCTCCTGCGCGGCGTCCGCAGCTGGGGCGCGGCCGAAACGGGCCGTGCCGCGGCGCGAACGCAGGAGCTGGCTTCGTTCGCGCCAGCGGCGACGAGTGCGGCAACGGCCGCCCCCTATGCCATCAGCTTCCTCGCCACGGAGACCTCCGAGATTGCCCGCGCGCTGCTGGCGTTCGCCGAGAACCCGACGGAACCGACGGCGTTGGCCGACACGCTGCAGCGCGTGCGTGCGCTGAGGGGCATCGCGCTGCTCAAGGACCTGCCGCCGCTTCCTGAGGTCGTGGGCGCGCTCGATCAGATGGCGAAGACGCTCGAGTTGGGCGGCGCGGTCACGCCCGCCCTGCGGTCGCTCTTCTCCACGGCGGCCGTCGTCCTGGCCGACGGCAGCATCGCCCTCACGCGCGGCGCGCGCCCCGCGACGTCGTCGGACTCGCTCACCGCCTTCGCCGCAGCCGCGGCGGCCGTTGCCGGCGGCGCGGTGGGGGCCGACGACATCGTTCCCATCAGCGCGCTCTTCCCGGACGATGGCGCGCCGGGTCTCGTCAGCGCCGCCCCAACGCCGCCGACGTCGGCGGCGCAGCGGTTCCGCCTCGAGGTCGTGAGCCACGCCGAGCATCTGCGCCGTCTCGTGAGCGATGCGGCGCAGGCCGTCGACGCGGCCACCCGCGAACGGCTGGCGCGCGAACTTGGCGGCGCCGCGCGCGCGCTCGCGCACCTCTCCACGAGCTTTGGCGAGACGCCGCTCGCCGCGTTCTTCGAGGAACAGCGCGCCCAGGCCAGCCTGCTCGCCGGGGCGGCGCTCCACGCACTTGATCACGCGTGCCAGCTTCTGTCGGCGCCGCACGGCAAGACGACCGCCGAAATCGTGCGGGTGCTGCGCGCGCCCGGGCGGGAGGCCGGGGTCGTGATCGCCACGCCCGCCGTGGATATCGGGCGGCCGCTCGTGGATATCGCGACGCTCGCACCGGACGCGGAGCCGCCGATCGTGGCGGCCGCAGCGCTTGCGCCCGATGCCGAGCCGGCGATGGTGGACATCGCGTCGCTTGCTCCCGACGGCGAGCCGTCGCTCGTCTCCAGGGCGCCAGCGGGTGCCGGGTCCTCGGGCGACGCGCTCGCGGCGATGCTCAGCAGCGGCCTCGCCGGACTGAGGGGACTGGAGGAGACGCCGCTCGCCGAGCCCGCGACCGTGGGCAGCGATGTCGTCGTTCCCATCGAAGACCTTGTCTATCGCGGACGCGACGCGCTCGACCGCGCCATTGAGCTCCGCGTCCTGCTGAAGCAGGCGCCGGACGCGCCGGACCCTGCGATGCTCGCCGAGCTGTTCGACCTGCTCGAGCTCGCCGCCACGTCGGACTAGCCCATGAAATTGGGCGCCAAGAGCGCGCTTGGCATCGCCGTCAGCGCGTTCCTGCTCTGGTATGCATTCAGGGACATCGCCCTCGGGCAGGTGGTGTCGGCGCTGCGCGGCAGCAACCTCGTGCTCTGGGCGCTGTGCACCATTGCGTCTCAGCTCATCTTCCCGCTGCGCGCCCGCCGGTGGCGCACCATTCTCGACCCCGTGGCGCCGCGGCTGCCGTTCGGCACGCTCTGGCGCGCCACGTCCATCGGCATGATGTGCAACAACGTGCTCCCGGCTCGCGCCGGCGAGATCGTGCGCGTCTACGTGCTCGTGCGCGAACGGCGCGAGGTGCCGTGGTCCAGCGCCCTCGCGTCGCTGGCCATCGACCGCGCATTCGATGCGCTCTCCATCCTGCTGCTGCTCGTCGCTGCCATTCTCGCGCCGGATTTCCCGAGGGACTTCGCGATTGGCGGCACGCCGGTCCGCAACTCCGCCGTCGTCATGCTGGCGCTGGTCACGCTGCTATTCGTCGCGTACTTCGCCCTCGCGAGGTGGCCACACACGGTAGAGGCGCTGGTGGGCCGCGTCACCGGCGTGCTGCTGCCCAAGCACAAGGATCGGATCGGGGCGCTCGTGCACTCGCTGGCGGCCGGGCTCGCCGTCGTGCGCGACCCCGTGCGGTTTCTCGCGACATTCCTGTGGGCGATGGCACACTGGCTGATGAACGCCCTCGCCTTCTGGCTTGGGTTCCGGGCACTCGGCATCACCGCTCCGTTCACCGCCGCGCTTTTTGTGCAGGGGGTCATCGCCATCGGCGTATCCGTTCCATCGTCCCCCGGCTTCTTCGGCGTCTGGGAGATGCTGGCCAAGCTCTCGCTGCCGGTCTACGGCGTCAGCGAGGCGCAGGCCGTGACCTGGGCCATCGGCTTCCACTTCCTCTCCTACATTCCCATCACCGTGATCGGCGCCTGGTACTTCCTGCGCATGGGCCTGCACCTCGGCGACGTCGAGGCGGCCAAGGCGGAGGAGAGGCGCCGAGTCACAGGCGAGCACGAGGTGGTGCGGTGAGCACCGCCCGCGCCATGGCGCAGGCCAAGGTGAACCTCTCCCTGCGGATCCTCGCGCGCGAAGAGAGCGGCTTCCACCAGATCGAAACGGTCTTCCAGCGGCTCGCCCTCGCCGATGTGGTGACGGTGCGCGAAGCCGGCAGTCGATCCCTCGACGTACGCTTCTCCGAAGGTGCGCGCGCCGTGGACCTCGGGCCGGTGGAGCAGAACCTCGCCTGGCGTGCGGCGGACGCCTACGCCGCCGTCGCCGGATCGCCGCGTGGATGGGCGATCGAGATCGAGAAACGGATTCCCGTGGGCGGCGGGCTCGGCGGCGGCAGCGCCGATGCCGCAGCGGTGCTGCGCGCGCTCGACGCGCTCGCGCCGCGTTCCCTGGGCACGGCGGCGCTCGTGGATATCGCGGCCCGGATCGGCGCGGATGTCGCCTTCCTCGTGTCCCCCTCTGAGCTCGCGCTCGCGTGGGGGCGCGGCGAACGCATGCTCGACCTTCCGCCGCTCGCTGCCGCGCCCGTGCTCCTCGTCGTTCCCGACTTCGGCGTGCACACGGGGCAGGCCTACGCCGCCCTCGCGGCGCACCGCGCCGCCGGCCACCCGCAGGCGGGCGCCGCCTGGCGGTCGCCGCGGTCGATCGGCAGCTGGAGCGCGGTCGCCGCGGATGCGGTGAATGACTTCGAACCGGTTGTCTTCGAACAGCACCCAGCGCTCGCCACACTGCGCGCGCAGCTCGCCGCACTGCCGACCACCGTGCTGGCGTTGATGAGCGGCTCCGGCTCTACCCTGTTCGCCGTGCAAGAACGGGATGCGGCGGAGCCCCGCCCCCTCACCCTGCCGGCCGGCTGGGCGATTCTGATGACCAGCACCGCGCCGGCGGCACCGATCGGCCTGTACTGACGGACCGCTCGTACCGAAAGACACTCTCGCTCCGCGCGGCGAACGCCCTCCGGGCTACGCGAAGGCCGCCGCGAGCGCGAGTAGAAAGATGAAACCTGCGAGCAGCTTCCATCGGCGTACGGTGAGTTCATGATCCGTGTAGCCGGGCGCGGTCTGTTTGCACTTCGGGCACATCGCCGCGATCTTCGCCACGGAAAAACCGCAACGACGGCACTGACGTACGTCCACCATGGTTCGTCCGCTCTTCACAGGTGTTTGAGGTTGGTCCGCCAGCGTCGAGACGACAGTCGACTCGACCGCGCGGCGGGCTGCGCGAAAGACTCGCTGGCCGCTGACGGACGGCCGGGACGACTCATGCTCATCGGCCGGCGATGTCGATGGATGCTTCCACATGAGATGAAGTCTGCACACGAGGCGTCACATGGCCGTCAAGACGAGGCCAGACTGGCTGCCCTGGGCGGAGAAGCGCAGCGGCAGACGTGGGCGCAGGTGGCGGAAAGGCCCCCACGCGCTATTTTGCTCGTGACCGGAGCGTGAGCAACCCCGTGCGCGCCCAGTTGTATCAGAAGGTGTGCCTCTTCGGCACGCCCAGTTCGGCAGTCCCCAGACGAACTGCCCCCTCGTCCAATGGCTAGGACCCCGGTCTTTGGATCCGGTAATGGTGGTTCGAATCCACCGGGGGCAATGAAGCAGATGGAAGACGGGAGATGGGAGACGGAAGACGGAAGACGGCCGCGAAGATACTACTCGCCCGCCAGACGTCTCCCACCTCCCGTCTCCCATCTCCCATCTGCTTCACTCACTTCCATTTAGACCCCGTTTCTGCCATCTTTAGAAGTTATGGACGGCCTAGCGGTTCCTCTGAAGGGCTTTCGGGTCCTGACTGGCACGGCAAACCGGGCGCTCGCGGAAAGCATCGTGCAGCACCTGGACTGCGACCTCACCAAGTGCACAACCTCACGGTTTGCCGACGGTGAGGTCTTTGCACGCATCGACGAGAACGTGCGCGGTGCGGACGTCTACATCGTGCAGCCGACCAACCCGCCGGCCGAGAACATCATGGAGCTCCTGCTCCTTATTGACGCCGCCCGGCGCGCCTCCGCCGCCCGCATCACCGTTGTCGTGCCGTACTACGGCTACGGCCGCCAGGACCGCAAGGACCAGCCGCGCGTCGCCATCGGCGCCAAGCTCATGGCGAACATGCTGACCGGCGCCGGCGCCGACCGACTGCTCGGCATCGACTTCCACGCGCATGCGCTGCAGGGCTTCTTCGACATCCCCGTTGATCACCTGTACGCCGCGCCCGTGCTCACCGCGCACTACCGCAGGAAGGAACTCAAGGATCTCGTCGTCGTCGCCCCCGACGTCGGCTCCGCCAAGATGGCGCGCGGCTTCGCCAAGCGCCTCGACGCCTCGCTCGCCATCATCGACAAGCGGCGCCCGGCGGCCAACATCGCCGAGGTCGTCAACGTGGTCGGTGAAGTCGAGGGACGCGATTGCCTCCTCGCCGATGACATGATTGACACGGCCGGCACCGTCACCGAATCGGCGCACGCGCTCAAGAAGCTCGGCGCGCGCGACATCTACATCTGCGCCACGCACGCCCTGCTCAGCGGCCCCGCCGTGGAACGGCTCCGCAACGCGCCGGTGAAGGAAGTCACCGTCACCGACACCATCGCCATCCCCGAGTCGCGGCGCTTTCCGACGCTCAATGTGCTCTCGGTAGGCGAACTGCTCGCCAAGGCCATTCGCAGTACGCACGCCTACCAGTCGGTGAGTTCGTTGTTCGAATAACGAGGCAGGCCCCCGCGCCCCCTCGTCTGTTGTTTTTCTGTTGTTTTTCTGTTGTCTCTCTGTTGTCTCTCTGTTGTCTCTCTGTTGTTTGTCTTTCTTGATGTGCGCCGCCGGGCCGGACCTACCGGGAACCCACGTAGCGCACACGCACTTCAGCAGGACTGGCTCATGGCAACCACACTGATTTCCGCCGCCGGCCGCGCCGACACCGGCAAGGGCGTCGCTCGCAAGCTCCGCGCCGCGGGCCGCATCCCCGGCGTCATCTACGGACACGCGCGCGCGCCGCGCGCGCTCTCGCTCGAGACGCACGCCTTCGAGCTGATGCTCGAGAAGGTCGCGTACCGCACGACCGTCTTCGAAGTCGACATCGACGGCACCAAGTCCAACGCGCTCATCCGGGAGATCCAGCGCCACCCGTTCCGCAAGGAGATTCTCCACGTCGACTTCCAGGAACTGGTCGCGGGCGAGAAGGTCACGGTGAGCGTGCCGCTCGCGTTCGTCG
Source organism: Gemmatimonas sp. (assembly GCA_013822425.1). GTDB lineage: Bacteria > Gemmatimonadota > Gemmatimonadetes > Gemmatimonadales > Gemmatimonadaceae > PNKL01. The sequence goes on along the minus strand of PNKL01000001.1, from coordinate 104,651 downwards.
GCGCCTCCATCGGCGTCAAGGAAGGCGGCATCATCGACCAGATCATGCACGACTTCGAGATCCGCGTCGATCCCATGGCGATCCCGGCCAGGATCGAGGTGGACATCACCGCGCTGGCCATCGGCAAGTCGATCCACGTCGGCGACATCACGGTGCCGGACGGCGTCGAGGTGCTGGACGCCGTGGACGCCACGGTCTGCACGTGCGCCGCGCCGAAGGAAGAGAAGGCCCCGGAGCCGACGGATGCCGCGGTGGCGGCTGCGGTCGCCGAGCCGGAGGTGCTCAGCAAGGGCAAGAAGGAGGAGGAGGACGCCGAGGCGGCCGAGAAGAAGGCCTAGTCGAGTCCACTCCCGTGAAGCTCGTCGTCGGCCTCGGCAACCCGGGCCCCGAATACGAGACCACGCGTCACAACGTCGGCTGGTGGGTCATTGACCACCTGGCCGACGTTTGGCGTTTTCCCCCGTGGCGCGCGATGCCGGACGCGCGCGCCACGGACGGCGAGGTGGACGGTCGCCGCGTCCGCCTGCTGAAACCGCAGACGTTCATGAACCTGAGCGGCCACGCGCTCGCGCCGTATGTGCAGCGCCCCTTCTGGGCCATCGCCAACGACCTGCTCGTCGTCGTGGATGACGTCGCGCTGCCGCTGGGGACCTATCGCTTTCGGGCGAAGGGCTCCGCCGGCGGCCACAATGGCCTCCGCAGTGTCGAGGACGCGCTGGGCACGCAGGAGTACGCGCGCCTGCGCATCGGCATCGGGCGCGCGGATGCGATCCCCGGCGAGGTTCTGCGCGACTTCGTCCTCGGCGACTTCACCGGTGGCGAAGCTGCGGTCGTGCGCGAGCTCTTCCCCGCCCTGCGCGCCGGCGTCACGACGTGGATCACGGACGGGATCGTGGCGGCGATGAACCGCCATTCCGGACGTCCCGCATCGCCCGAGCCACCGCCGCCTGGGTCGTCGCCACCGCCGGAGTCGCCGCCACCCGAGTCGTTGCCGCCCGAGTCGGAGCCTGAGTCGGAGCCTGAGTCACCACTCGGCGCGCTTCCGCCCCCAGCTTGAGCCGCACCGTGCGGTTCAGCGCGCCGAGCATGGCGCGCAGCTGGTTGGTGCGCGCCTCGAGCCTGGCGTAGGGCACGTCCTCCAGCGCCGCCGCGTCGTGGGCCAGGCGCAACAGGTACGCGAACTCGTCCGTTGCCAGGGCCGCCTCGCGCATGGCCTCGGAGAACTCGGTCGCCGTCTCGCCTTCGCATCCCCGCACGATGAGGACCGGAACGCACACCGCAGCCTGACGGACGGCCGTGCGAAGCTCCGCGTCGGCCATGTCGCCGTGTGGCCGCGCCGTCATGCGATACACGTCCAGTGCGAGCTCGTGCGACTTCGTCCACACGTCCAGCTTCCGATAGTCCTGCATGGGCACCTCCCGTGTGGGCAACTTCGCGACCGACGGCGTCTCGAGCGGTACCAATCCTCTCCACCTGGTTACCTTTCATTCCTGCGGTGGCTCGTGGCGCGTTCGGCGCTCGACTCGGCCAACTGGATACGGACAACGGTGAACCGTTAACCGCTGTCCGTTCTTGTTTCCCGTTCCCTCCCGTTCATGCTCTCGCTCGGAATCGTAGGCCTCCCCAACGTCGGCAAGTCCTCCCTCTTCAACGCCATTACCTCCGCAGGTGCGGCGGCGGCCAACTATCCGTTCTGCACCATCGATCCGAACATCGGCGTGGTGGATGTGCCTGACGCGCGGCTCGCGGCGCTGGCGGACATTGTCAAGCCCGTCCGGACCCTGCCCGCCGGGGTGCAGTTCGTGGACATCGCCGGCCTCGTGCGTGGCGCCTCCAGGGGCGAAGGACGCGGCAATGCCTTCCTCTCGAACATCCGCGAAACGGATGCCATCGTGCATGTGGTGCGCTGCTTCGACGACCACGACGTGACGCACGTGGACGGCGCCATCGATCCCGTGCGCGACCGCGAGACGATCGAGTTCGAGCTCGCGCTCGCCGACCTGTCCTCGGTGGAGAAGCGCCTCGACAAGGCGCGGCGCACCGCCAAGACCGGCGACAAGACCGCCGCCGTAGAGGCGGCCGCCCTCGAGAAGGCGATGGCGCCGCTCGCCGAAGGACGCGCGCTCTGGCACGTGACGCTGACGCCCGAGGAGCGGGCCTGGCTGCGGCCCCTGCAGCTGCTCACCCTCAAGCCCATCCTCTATGCCGCGAACGTCACCGACGCGGAGTTGAGCGGCGACGAGGGACCGCATGTCACCGCGCTGCGCGCCGCCATCGAGCGCGATCACGAACCGGCGGAGGTCGTCACCTTCTCCGCCAAGATCGAGGCCGAGCTGTCGGAGCTTCCAGTGGAGGAGCGCACCGAGTTCCTCTCGCACCTCGGCATTGAGTCCGCCGGCCTCGACCGGCTGATCCGCGCCGGCTATCACCTGCTCGGGCTGCAGACCTATTTCACCGCCGGCGAGAAGGAAGTGCGCGCCTGGACCATGCACCGAGGCGACACCGCGCCCCAGGCGGCCGGTGTCATCCACTCCGACTTCGAGCGCGGCTTCATTCGCGCCGAAACGGCGAGCTACGTCGACTTCGTGAAGTCCGGCGGGTGGAAGGGCGCCAAGGAAGCCGGCGCCGTGCGCAGCGAGGGCAAGGAGTACGTGGTGAATGACGGTGACGTACTATTGTTCAGATTCAACGTGTAACTGAATCCGTAGTCACCGCCGTCCTCTGCCGTCCTCTGCCGTCCTCTGCCGTTCTCTGCCGCACTCAGAGTTCTATCACCTGATCCGCCTCCGCCCGCACCGCCTCCCGGTGCGAGCAGAACACCACCGTGCAGCGCCCTCTCAGGGCGCGCACCGTCTGCAGGATCCGCCATTCCGTCTCGGCATCGAGCGCGCTCGTCGCCTCGTCGAGCACCAGCAGCTGCGGCTCGCGCAGCAGCGCCCGGGCGAGCGCGATTCGCTGCCGCTCTCCGCCGCTGAGCAGGACGCCGCGGTCGCCCACCGGCGCGTCGATGCGCTGCGGAAGTCGCGCAACGAAGTCGCACGCCGCGGCGGCGAGCGCGGCGGTGAGCTGCGCGTCCGTCGCTGAAGGCCGCGCGAACAGCAGGTTCTCGCGTATCGTGCCGTGAACGAGCATCGGCTCCTGCGCGAGGTAGCCGAGCCGGGAACGCCAGGCGTCGCGCGGAATGGAGGCGAGCGGAACGCCATCCACCAGCACCTCGCCCGCCTCGGGCACGAGCAGGCCGAGCAGCACGTCGCCAAGCGTCGTCTTGCCGGCGCCGGACGGGCCGACCACCGCGGTGAGCAGGCCGCCGGGGAAGTACGCCGTGTACCTCGACAACACGGGCCGCTCGCCCGTCGGGTAGCGGACGGTGACGTTGCGCAGTTCGAGCCCCGGTCCGCTCCCGACGGGCGTCACCCCCGCGGCGTATGCGTTCCGCTCGCGCCCGGCCGCGCCGCCGTCCGTCAACGCGAACCCCGACCGTGCGTCGTCCGCCGTGGCGCGCGCCGACTCGCACCGGGCGAGCAAGCCGGAGATCGCATCGAACGACGCCAGCGCCTGGCTGATGCGGCTCCACAGCACGTGCAGTTCCGAGAGGCGTGGGACGATTCGCGCGTAGACCAGCAGGAGCAGCAGCAGCGTCCCCGGCGCAATGCCGAACGGCACCACCGACCCCCAGATGAGCGCGGCCAGCATCGCGACGCCAAGCACCGCGAGCGCGAAACTCGTCGCCGCGCGCGAGCGCGCGTAGTGCAGCGTCAGGGCCGACCAGGCGCGCGTGTCGGCCGCGACGGTGCCCACCGCGCGCGACTCGGCGCCATGCGCGTGGATCATCTTCATCGCGCCCAGCAGCTCGCTGACGTGCGCGAACAGGGTCGTGGCCGCCTCGAGCAGCCGCTCGCCCTCGGCACGTCCCGGCGCGCGCAGCGCGCGCGCCGCGAGCACCAGCAGCACGCCAGCCAGCGCGACCACGGCCGTCAGGACCGGCGACACAACGACGGCCACCGTGGCCGCCGCCGCGACTGCCGCCGCCAGCGACGCCGCGTCGAGCAGCATCAGCAGCGCCGCGTGCACGTCGTCCACCTGCGGGCCGAGTGCATGCGCAAGCGCCGCCGGCCGCTCGCCCGAGAAGCGCGCCCACGGCAGTTGCACCACGGCGGCGAAGAGCCGCTGGCGCAGCCGCCCCACGACCTCCGCTTCAAGCCGCGCCTGCGCGCTCGTCAGCAGCAGCTGCAGCGCCGCGCGCGCCGTCACCACGGCGACCACCGCGAGCAGCACGCCGGCAAGGGTGGGCGTCACGCCCAGGGCGCGCAACGCCGCCTCCAGCGCGTCGGCAACGCGATCCGAGGCACCGGCGCCGAGCGCCACGCCAACCAGCCGCAGCATGGGCACCGCGAGCAGCAGCCCCACCCCCTCGGTGAGCATGAGCGCCGCCGTGGCCGTGCCGACCACGAGCATCGCCCCGCGATGCTCCCGCCACAGGCCCCGGGCCAGCGCACGCCATGGCGCAGTCACGCGTTCCTCGCCAGCACATGCCGCAACAGGCGCCACGCGCGCACGAGATAGGCCAGCGGCAGCAGCACGTCCGGGAGCCGCACCGCCGCGCGTTCCTGGGGCGTCGGCAGAGCCGCCGCCAAGGCGAGGTAGCGGAGCCGCGCCCTGGTGCTTCCCAGCCACTGCAGGTCGTAGCGCGCCGTGGACTCGCGGCCCGCGTTGGGTGAATCGGCATCGCTCACCAGGCCGCGCACGGCGTCCGCGGCCAGTCGCGCGGCCGCGGCGTCGGCGCGGGCGCGCGCCAGCCAGTGGTCGGGCACCGCGAGGGACAACAGGTCGTGCGCCACCAGCAGCGCGTCATGCACGGCGCGCCGCACGCCCCACCGCGCCGTCTCCGCCTCGAATCGCACCCAGTCGAACCCGTCGCGATCCACGGCGCGCGCGAAGTCCGTGACCCACAGCATGCTCGTCCATGCGTGCTTGACGCCGTGCAGCGCGAGCAGCACCGCTTGCGTTTCCATCGCCGGCACGAGCACCGATCCAGCGCCAAGGTCGCAGCGCCGCGCCGATTCCAGGATGGACGCAGGATCCTGCGGCGCGCCGTAACGCGGCGCCTGGACCCTCCAGTGCAGCTCGACGGGGAGCAAGGCGTGCTCGGCCGAGAAATGCAGCACGCCTTCCCACGCCGAGAAAAACCGCTCCTCGCGCTCGCTGTAACCGCCGGGCGACGAGTACCCGATGGCCCGCAGCGCCGCGCGCGCCCGCGCACGGTCGCGCTCCGACACCAGCAGGTCGAGGTCCGTGAATCTCCGCGCGCCGACGTCGCCGTGCACGTCGGCGGCCAGCGCGGGTCCCTTGTACGCCACCACCGTAACCCCGGCGTCCTCGAGCGCACGCACGAGCGCCAGCAGTTCGCGCACGCCCGCCAGCGACTGCCGCGCCAGCGCGCGCACGGCCGCGCCGAGTTGATCGCGCGCGGCCTCGGGCACGCCCGCGGCGGGGAGTGCGCGCCACACCCACCACTCCGCTTCGCGTCGTTCGGCGAGCGACACCACGGCGTCCCAGTCGGACACCGCACCGGCCGCGCGCACGCGCGCCTCGGCGGCCGCCGCGTCACGGCGCACGGCGGCCAGCACGAACTGCAACTCGGGGGAGACGCGCGTTGTCATGCGATGCCTCCAAGATGCGCGCCGGCGAGCGGCCCCGCAGGGGGGTCAGCGGTCGCGCGCCGCCGCGCAGACCACCTGTACCAGCGCGCCGAGCCGCGCCGGATCGCGGTGCGGCACGAGACGGTGTACGTGCTGGCTGCGCACCAGGGGCTCGAGCGCCCGCATCTCCGCGGCGCGCATCGCGTCATCCAGAAGATAGTTCGCGTAGCTGTTCGCCACGAGTGCGATGAAGGCGTCGCCGGCCGGGAGCGTCTCGATGAAGGGCGCATGCGCATCCGACTGCCGCTCCCCGAGCACGAACAGCGCGCCGAGCGGCGCCGGCGCCGCATGAAACGGGTAGTCCCTGCCGAGCGGAAGCGCCCGCTTCTCCCACGTGGGGGTCAGCAGCGGCAGTTGGCCGACCGTCCCAAAGAGCAGCTGCTCCGACGCATCCCACAGGCGGAGCAGGCGATAGGAGGGAAAGGCGAGCGCCGCAGCGCCATCCATTCGCACCGCAAGCACGTCGTCGGTGAGCACGGGGAATCCCGCGGCGGCGAACGCCGCCGCCGTCGTGCTCTTCCCCGCCCCGCTCGGGCCGACCAGCGCGATGGCGCGCCCGTCAATGAGCACCGCGCTCGCGTGCAACGCGAGCACACCGCGTAGCCGCAGCGCAAACCCGAGCACGGGCCCCAGCAGGTAGGTCGCGGTGTCCTCGAGCGTCGAGGCGTCGGACCACCAGCAGGCGATGGACGACGCGCCAGGGTCCATGACGAACTGCGTGCCGTCGGCATACTCGAACCTGTACCCTCGCGCGAGATCGTGCTGGACAAGCAGTGAGGGCGTCCCGCCCGCCTCTGATGGCCCTATGAAATACGGTGCACACGACGCCCAGGCCGTGGCACGCTCCCCCGAGGCGCCCATAGCGATCTCGACGTCAATGGGCGCACCGGGCGGGGCGGCCTCCAGCCCATCAAGGGGTCGCGCGCTGCGAACCACCAACCCGTACAGCGAATAGTCAGGCACGCGGGGTCTCTTCGCGCGCCAGCCAGGCATCCACCTGCAGCACGCGCCACGCATCGAGCACATCGTACGGCGCGCCCTCGCGCAGCACCCTTCGGACGGCGTCCACGTCCACCCATGGTGCGACGCGCGGCGAGATCGGCGTGTCGGCCAGGCCCGCCGCGCGCCACTGGGCCACACGCGCCTCGAGGAACCCGGCCTGCGGGGTCTTTGGCCGAGCGAGCACTGCCGGCGGCAGCGCGTCGCGCATGGCCCGCCGAAGCAGCGTCTTCTCCTGGCACCATGGCACCGGCGGAATGGCGAAGGCGACCTCCAGCAGCCGTGGATCGGTGAACGGGAACGTGTACAGCACGGCTGAGCGCGTCGTGGCGGGCTCGAGCGTCTCGAACAGCGCATCCCATTGGGGAGACGTGAGCGCGCGCACCGCCTGCGGACGCACGCGGTGCGCGCCGCGAGGCCGGCGCTCGTCGGCGGGACTGCTTACCCACCAAGCCCGCACCGGCGCGTCACCGCTGCGCCGTCGCAGTCGCCGCCGCCAGTCGAGCCCGATCCACGGCCAATGCCCTGCCCGCCGCCGATACGCCAGCCACGCGCGGGCCACCTCCACTGGCGACTGCGTGCGCAACTGTCCCAGCAGCGTGGGGGCGTGCAGCAGCATGTCACCGTCCTCGCCAAAGAATGCCAGGGGCGCTTGCCGCGCCGCTGCTGCCGTCTGCAGGCGCAGCGCGGCGAGATCGGGTTCGTCGAGCGGCTGGGCCGGCAGCGACGGCAGGTCCTGGAGGTAGCTGAGCGGTATCACGTGCTCGAGGTCGCAGGTCTCGCGCTCGATCCCCAGCCGTCGGGCGATCTCGTGCGACAGGTGATCATCGTCGCTCGGCGCCAAGGTCGGGTTCACCATCGTAAGCGCGCAGAGCGGCGACTCCGGGGCGGCCCGGCGCGCCGCGACCGCGAGCGACGACGAGTCCATGCCGCCACTCAGCAAAACCGTGGCGCCGCCGCCGCGCAGGCGGTCGGCGACCACCTCGTCGAGTACCTCGTTGAATCGAAGGGCGTAATCGTCCTCTCGCGCGAAACGCAGGGGCGGTGGATCCGGAAACTCCCAGTGACGGCGAAGGACCGGCGCCGCATCGCGCGCGAGGCACAGCGTGTGCGCGGCCGGCACGCGATGCACGTCGCGCAGCGCCGTGCCCTCGGCGCGCTCAATCCAGCCCTCGCGCAGGATACTGGCAATCGAGACCTCGTCGAGGGCGCCCGCCACTCCTGGCAGCGCGCGCACGAGCTCGACGGAGCTTCCGAAGGCGACCAGCGACCCCGATCGCGCCCAGAACAACTGGCGGTTGCCCAGGGGATCGCGCGCCGCGACCAGTTGCCCGCTGGCGCGGTGCCACACGACAAACGCGTAGTCACCCAGCAGATGCTCGGCGAGACGGTCGTGCCAGCGTCGAAACGCGAGGGCGACGAGCCGGGCGTCTGACGCGCCCGCCAGCGCGTCGGGCGCGCCCGGCGCCAGCGCGTCGCGCAGCCGCGCCTGCGCGTCGAGACGCAGGACGCCCGCGACGACGAGATCGGCATCGCGATACGGCAGGTCGTCGTCGTAGGGTTGCGGACGCGCGTCGGCCGCCTGCGCCACGCACATATCGCCCGCGTGCCGGGTGATTACGGCGCCGGCAATCCCAGCGAGCGGCCGAGCGAGCCGGTCAGCGGCATCGGGCGCCAGCGGTGCGAGCGACAAGTCAACGAGCGCGCCGAAGCCGAGCACGCAGCCGACTCAGGGGAGAAACCGCGGAATCCTCGGCCGCTCAGGTACGGCGCTTCGGAAAGGCACCGCCGTCGTTCTTGCCCGCGTTGTCAACCTTGCTGGTCAGTGCGGCCACCGAGCCCATGCGCAGCAAGCGCGGAGCCGACCACGGCGCACGGCCCCGGGTCGACGGAGTGGCGACACCACTCGAGGGTGCTTGCACGGGACGATCCATGAGAACCCAGCCTCTGATGGAGGAATGCTGCCTTAGGACGCAATATACTGACGTCGAACCCCCGGATCAACACCTTTTGTCGGCTAAAGCCTGACAGCCTCACTCGATTCGAGCGCTGCAACCACACGTTGTAGCCAGTCGAACGCCTCGCGCGGCGTCCGAAAGCGATTGGAAGTCTCCCCCGAAAGCGCGGCCGCGATCTCCCCCGACGAGAGCCCCGATTCCGCGAGCGAAAGGGCGGCCTTCCAGCGCCGGCCCTCGAGCCCGAGCGTTGGGCGGTGCTCCTCCGACATGGCCCTCAGCCGCGCCGCCGTGCGCACCAGGGTCGAGACCGTGGACTGCCGCGGAAGCGCGACCAGGCCGCCACTGGCGTCGCGAAACTGGCACTCCCACGCCCACGTGTAGTCCGAGTCAACCGGAATCCCGCAGAAACGGAGTCCGAACTCGCGCCCCGCCCGCACCTGCAGCGGCGCCCGAAGCGGCAGGTAGAGGCAGCCGTGCACGGTCTGCTCGAGTCCGGGCTTCGCAGTGAAACGCTCGCCGCCCCAGAGCTCCGATTCGAACCAGACAGCGAAGCCGTCAACCGCAAGGTCGTGCGGCAGCGTCCAGGACGCTGTTCCCTCGAAGCGGGAATCCACAAGCGCAGCCAATTCGAGCGTGCCGAGCTGGCGTTCGGGCCCAATCAAATCGTCGGCGCGAGGCGATATACGCGTCCAGCCGTCCGCGAGGCGCGGCTGCACCGCGCCCAGGTCCACGCCGTGCAGCACGGAGCCGACGACCTGGAGCCCTCGCCTTGCCTTGGCCGGATGCCTGGCCGGGGCGGCCCACAAATGATCGCGCAGCGCCACGTGCTGTGCATCCGGCGTCAGCAGCCGCTCGCGCGCGTCGGCCAGCAACTGGAACCGCGCCCCGTGCAGTGGCAGGACGCCGCGAACGTCCTCCACGAGGACGGTCGCGCGCTCCGGAAGCTCCACCCGCCGGGAATCGCCGTGGAAGAACGTGATGCGGTCGGCCACGCCGTTGGCGCGTGCCAGCGCCGGACCCAGCGCGACGGCGTCGTTGGTCTCGATAGCGTACACGTGCCGTGCGCCCAGCGTCGCCGCGAGTACCGCGAAGTAGCCGAAGCCGGCGCCGAGGTCGAGGACGACGGAGTCGGGCGCCACCAGGCGCCGCATCGCCCGCACGTACGGCTCCGTGCGGTGCGGGTCGGCGATCATCGCCACGTAGTCTTCAAGCGAGTACGTCACGCTACGACCCCGCGGGCCGATCGGCGCCGAACACCGCGAGCGTGCGATACGCCGCGAGGTCCGCCCGTTCGCCCGTCACCACCACGCCGGCACAGCGCACCCACGCGTGGGCGTCGAGTGCGCTGGGCGCAGGGCTCGCGGTCCCATTGTCCGCCGCCGCCGCGCCCGGAGCGACGCCGATCAACACCTCCACTGATTGGCCGGCGCGACGCAGCAGGACCTCCGCCGTCAGCGCCAGCGCGAGGCAGGCACTCCCCGGCAGGGTACGCGCGGCACGCTCGACGGCGCGCTTCACGGCCTTGGCCGTGGCGACGTCGGGCGTCGGGGTCACACCGCCGCCTGACCAGCGGTCCACTCCCGCTCGCACGCGACGAAATGGCATCAGGAAAAGCGCGAGCCGCACCGCGGCCAGCGTGGCAAGGGCCCGTGTGGCAAGACGGCGCTCCGACACCGGCAGCCGCAGGAAACTAGCCAGCCGACGGCCCGTCACGGCTCACGAGGCCACGGGAGAGCAGGTCGTCAACGAACGCCAGCACGTCGGTCGCGCACTGCCGGGCGTCCACCTCGTACTCCGACGTGAGGATGGATACCACGTCGCCCAGTCGGCGGGGCTGTTGCAGCAGCGACCAGATGCGCGAGCCGGCGGAGCTGACCCCGAAGTACGCCCCCTCGCGCATGCCAAGAATGATGGTCTCGCCCGAGAGATCGGCCGACACCTGGTCGGTGGAGACGACAATCACGTCGTCGAGGGAAGCAGGGGACGTCATGCTTCTAACATAAGGCGACCGCAGCGCGCGCGGGGAGGCTGCTCCGACCGAGGCGGAGTGTTGACCCAAGTGCTTGCCGTGACTATGATGATAGGGTTGCACACAACGCGGTCATCCAGGCCGCCCTGCCTCCTCCCGCGTCGGCAACCCGCGGGAGGCGCGAACGACCAAAGGAGGATTGCCATCCGTGACTCGTGAATACGAGGCGGTGTACGTCTTCGACTCGACGCTCGAAGACGCCGCCATCAACGACAAGATCGCCAGGCACCACGCGCTCCTCAGCGCCGACGGCGAGATTGCGCTCAACCACTGGGGACGTCGCCAGCTCGCCTACAAGATCGGCAAGCGGGAGACGGGCTACTACGTCGTCGCCCGCTTCAAGGCCGACGGCAAGGTGCTTCCCGAGTTCGAGCGTTCGCTCAAGCTCGACGACGCCGTGGTCCGCTACCTCATCTCGATCCATGAGCATGAGCTCGGCGCCCCGCCCATGACCGAAGAGCAGCTCGCCGCCAAGCGGGCCCGCGACGACGACGACGAGGACGACGACTAATGCGCCGCCAGAGAAAGACGTGCCCCATGGATGAGCTCCGCATCCGCCACGTGGACTACAAGGACGAGCGATTCCTGTCGCGCTTTGTCACCGACAACGGCAAGATCCTGCCGAGCCGCCTGAGCGGAACCTGCGCGCGGCATCAGCGGCAGCTGGCGAGCGCGATCAAGAAGGCGCGCTACCTGGCGCTGCTGCCATACACCCGCGGACAGACTCCGTAAGGTGATGCGCGCGTGAGCAACGTCGTCGTCGAGTCCACGCCGCCGGCGGTTTTCAGGGAGCGCGGCTGGCGGGACGTCATCGGCGGACTCGCGCTGCTCCTGCTGCTGCCGGCGATGCCGCCGTTCGCGGTCATCTTTCCGGTGGCGGAAACGGCGCTGCTGCTGGTTCCCGCGGTCGCTGCGTGCGCGCTCGCGGGGTGGAAGGCCGGGGGGCGGCTCTTCCTCGCCGTGCTCTGGACGGCGTTCGCCGCCTGGATCGTCGTGGCAGGGGCGGCGCAGGGCGACTATGCGCTGCTCGCGCGGGGGTGGGGCGTGCTGGTGGCGGTGTCGTTCGCCGCGTGGGCGTTGCTCTGGCCCGGACGCCCCTTCCTGCCCCGGGCGCTGGCGACGGTGGGCGTGGCGCTTGTGCTCGGTGGTGTGATGTCGTTCGCGGTGCCGGGAGGTCCGGCCCGTGTGCAGCAAGTGGTGGCCCGCGAGGTCCAGCGCCGCGCCGACGTGTTTGACGCCGACTGGCAGGCTCGGCTGGCCACGAAGGACTGGCAGGAGTTCCGGACGGCCAACGCCGAATCGGCCGCCTGGTTCGAGAAGACGCTGGAGGAGCAGCGCGTGACGATCCGGCGCGCCGCCGAACGGTCGCCCGCGCTCTTCCCGGCCCTGCTGCTGCTGGAAACGCTGGCCGCGCTCGGGCTTGCCTGGGCGCTGTATCACCGCGTGGGGCGCGCCCGCATCGGCGCACCGCTTGCGCGCTTGCGGGAGTTCCGGTTCGATGACCAGTTCATCTGGGGACTGGTGAGCGGACTGCTCTTCCTCGTGGTGCCGGGCCTCGGTTCCGTCAAGGACCTGGGTGCCAACCTGCTGGTGTTCTTCGGCGCGCTCTACGCGCTCCGCGGGGCCGGCGTGGCGCTGTTCTTCCTGGCGCCCGGGCGGGTGATGACAGTTGTACTGGTCAGCGTGTCGGTGTTGTTTGCCGGCGCCGCTGGCGTGATCTTCGTGGGGCTCGGCTTGGGCGACACCTGGCTCGACTGGCGTCGCCGAGCGCGCCCGTCAACCTGAACGTTCAGGGGTTTCCGATGGAAGTCATTTTGCGAGAAGCGGTGGAAAAGCTCGGGCATCCGGGTGACATCGTGAAGGTGTCGGCGGGCTACGCGCGCAACTTCCTGCTCCCGCGCGGCATCGCGTACGAGGCCACGCCGGGCAACAAGAAGCGCATCGCCCAGGAGAAGGCCACGCTCGAGGCGGCGGAAAACACACGCCGCACGGCGGCCGAGGAGTTTGCCGCCAAGATCGAGCCGATCTCCCTGACCTTCGCCGCCCGCGTGGGCGAGGAAGGCAAGCTGTTCGGGTCGGTGACGTCGGGCGACATCGTCGCGCAGCTCGAGGCGCAGGGCGTGCACGTCGAGAAGCGGCAGATCGACCTGAGCGAGCCCATCAAGGCGCTCGGTGTCTACAAGGTCGGCATCAAGCTGCACGCGGACGTGAAGCCGGAGATCAAGGTCTGGGTGATTAAAGGCTAGAGAAACAACAGAGAGACAACAGAGAAACAACAGAGAAACAACAGACGGGGGGCGGGCGTTGTCGCGCTCCCCGTCTTGTGTCCGTGCGGTCGCGCGGGAGTCGCCGCCCGCCAGCGGCCCTTCGACGGAGGGCGCGTCCTTCCCGCACACGCTGGGTCAGGACCGTCACGTCCGAGGGATATCGCTCCGCCGTACTCTGTCTTATTCTGTCGTATTCCGCCGTTTTCTCACCCGGAACCTTTTTCCACCCCCGGTGTTGATCTCATAGATGTCCCCCGCCAGTTCGCCAGCCGACATTGCCGACCACGCGCGGCGCGCGGCGTCGCTCTGCGTTGACAACAAGGCACAGGATGTGGTGTTGCTCGACCTGCACGGCGTGACCGACATGGCCGACTACTTCATCGTCGCCTCGGGCACGTCCGACACGCACGTGCGAAGCGTCGCGCAGCATCTCATCGATGGAATGGAACGGGCGGGGCTGAAGGCGTTCTCCGTCGAGGGAGCCGAAACCGGGCGCTGGGTCCTGGTGGACTTCGTCGATTTCGTCGTGCACGTGTTCCACCCGTCCATGCGGTCGTACTACCAGATCGAGCGGCTGTGGGGCGACGCCCCCGCGGTCCCCATCACGTCCTAAGCCGGGAGCGTCGATGTCAAAAGTCCGCCTCGCGGGTCTGTGCCTGAGCCTCTGCCTCGCGCCGCCAGTGGCCGCTCAGGGCTACTTCGGGAAGAACCAGGTCCAGTTCCGGCATTTCAACTGGAAGGTCCTGAAGACCGAACACTTCGACATCCACTACTACCCCGAAGAGGCCCAGGTCGCGCGCATCAGCGGCAGCCTCGCCGAACGGTCGTACGCTCGGCTGTCCCGCCTGATGGGCTACACGTTCAAGGAACGCAAACCGATCATCATCTTCGCGTCGCGCGGCGCGTTCGCCCAGAACAACGTCGTCGGCGACCCCGGCGAAGGGACGGGCGGTGTCACCGACGCGCTGCGCCAGCGCAACATGTTCTTCCTCACCGGCAATCTCGGCCAGGCAGAGCAGGTGCTGACGCACGAAATGGTGCACCAGTTCCAGTACGACATCTTCGCGCGCGGCAAGGCAGGCCAGGGCCTCGAGACGCTGCAGCAGCGCATGCCCCCGCTCTGGTTCATCGAGGGCATGGCCGAGTATCTCTCCATCGGCCCCGTCCATCCGGCCACCGACGGCGTCATCCGCGACGCCACCCTCAGCGGCAAGTTCCCGACCATCGAAGACCTCGACCGGCGCCCCGACCAGTACTTCCCGTACCGGTACGGCGAGTCCTTCTGGCGCTACGTCGGCGCGCGCTGGGGCGACGAGATCGTCGGCGAGATCATGCAGTCCACGCCGACGCTGGGGCATGAGCGCGCCATCAAGCGCCACACCGGCCTCTCGGTCGAGGAACTGGGCGGCGACTGGAAGGACGCGATGCAGGCGCAGTACCTGCCGCAGGTGGAGAAGCTGGACCGGCCCCGCAAGATCGCCACGTCGCTGCTCACCGAACGCAAGACGGGTGGCGTCATTCCCGTCTATGTGGCGCCCGCGCTCTCGAACGACGGCAAGTACATCGCGTACATCTCCACCGGCAGCCTGGTGAAGGCCGAGGTCTTCCTCGACCTCTATCTCGCGGACGCACAGTCGGGGAAGCGGCTGAAGCGGCTCACGAAGAGCACGCTCAATCCGGAGTTCGAGGAGCTGCGCTACGCCTACTCGCAAAGCGCCTTCTCCCGCGATGGGCGCTACCTGGCCTTCACGGCGCAGCGCGGCGGCAAGGACGTGCTGTATGTTGCCGACGTCCGGAAGCGCGATGTCGTGCGGCGGCTCGACACCTCGCTCGACGCGATGGTGGGCCCGTCGTGGTCGCCGGACGGCCGGCAGATCGTCTTCAGCGGGCTCAGCGGCGGCGTCTCCGACCTGTACGTCATTGACGCCGACGGCAAGAACCTCCGCCGCCTGACGAACGACCTGTACGGCGATTTGATGCCAGCTTGGTCGCCGGACGGCAGGAAGGTGGCGTTTGTGAGCGAGCGCGGGCCGCAGACGCAGCTCGATGTCATGCGATACGGCTCGTGGCGCATCAGCGTGCTCGACCTGGAGATGGGGACGAGCGCGGTGCTCCCCGGTCAGGCGGGCAAGAACCTCAACCCGCAGTGGGCGCCCGACGGCAAGTCGGTGGCGTTCATCAGCGACCGCGAGGGGATTCCGCAGGTCTTTCTGTACGACCTGGCAGACCAGCAGCACTACCAGTTGACGCGGCTCGTCGGCGGCGTGCAGTCGGTGACCGAGAACAGCCCGGCGCTCACGTGGGCCCAGGGCGCCGACCGCATGGCGTTCGTGTACAGTGAGAACAACAGCTACACCGTCTGGCAGGTGACGAACCCGCGGCAGTTCAAGGGCGAGCCGTATCGCGAGGCGGCCGTCGTCGCCACCGGCCAAGCCGCCGGCCCGGCGGTGGCGCCGGATTCGGCTGCGCTGCAGCGCGCGCACGAACGCGCCGCCGCCGAGGCGAATGTCAGGGCGATCGTGGCCAAGGCGGCCACGGGACGCGACTCGGTGCTCGCAACGGCCCAGGCCACGACGAGCGCCACGCGCGATCCGCGCCGTCAGTCGGTCTATCGCGGTGAGGGCGGCCTCCGGCCGGCCGACCGGCTGCCCGAGCGCCTGGGTGCGCCGGGCGCGGGCATCAGCGTCGCGTCGCTGCTGGAGAACGCGACGTACGCGCTCCCCGACACCTCGAAGTTCACCGAGAATCGCTACCCCGGCTCGTTGCGCCCCGAGTACATCGCGCGCCCGCAGGTGGGCTACGCGCAGAACAACTACGGCCGCGGCGTCTACGGCGGGACGGCCATCGTGCTGGCGGACCTGGTCGGCAACAAGCGCCTCGTGTTGGCTGGCAGCATCAACGGGCGGGTGGAGGAAGCGCAAGTCTACGCGGCATACCTTTCGCTGGCGCGCCGTTTCCAGTACCAGGTCACCATCCAGCAGCAGCCGTTCTTCTTCCTGTCCGGCTCCGCACTCACGCCCGTCAGCGCCACGCAGGCGGTGCAGGTCCAGGCCATCGGGCGCTACATCCAGCGGACGGCGAGTCTCGCCGGCATCTATCCGCTGAACCGGTTCAAGCGGTTCGAGTACGGCATGAGCCTGAACAATATCGACCGCTCCCTGATGTACGTGAGCCAAGGGGTGGACTACGCGTACGGGTACACGACGCAGATCTACCTGGACAGCATCGTGAACTTCGGTTCGCTGAACTTCGTGGCGCCGTACGCGGCGTTCGTGCACGACAACACGATCAACGGCTACACCGGCCCCATTTTCGGACAGCGCTACCGGTTTGGGCTCGAACAGGCCAGCGGCAACCTGAGCTGGACCAACTACAACGCCGACTACCGGCGCTACGACGCGATCCTGTTCAGCTACCTCACGCTGGCCACGCGCGTGCAGACGAACATCTCGGTGGGAAGCGGCGAGACCCAGTTCCTGAAGTACATCGGGCGCGCCGACCGGATGCGCGGGTACGACCGCGGGAGTTACTACTCGAGCGTCTGCGGGACGGTCCCGGGCGGAACGGGAGAGTGCTCGACCAAGCAGTTGATCGGCAGTCGCGTGGCGTTCGGCAACGTCGAATTGCGGTTCCCCGTCTTGCGGCCGTTCAAGGTCAAGCGGCGGACGGTCAGCTTTGTCCCCGTGGATGGCCTGATCTTCGCCGACGCCGGCATGGCATGGAACAAGGGGCAGAAGCTGTCGATGTCTCGTCCGGACAACTACGACTGGGCCAGCCAACGGTACCCGCTGCGCAGCTACGGCTACGGATTCCGCATCAACCTGTTCAACTTCGCCATCCTGCGCATCGACAAATCGTTCCCGCTCGATGCGGCGTCGAAGAAGGGGTACTGGTTCTGGACGCTGGGGCCGTCATTCTAGATTGAGGATTTGGACCCAGGATTGCGATCCTGGATCGCGATTACTGATAGCGATTGGCGATGGCCCGGCGGAGCTCCGTCGGGCCATCGCGCATCGTGATCCTGAATCGCGATCCTCTATCGCAATCCTGGGTCCAAATCCTCAATCGCCTTTCGCCTGACCATCCATCCCGGCAAATTGCAGTGATGCGGCGCCCCGCCCTCCTCCTGACCGCCCTCCTGCTGTCCGCCTGCGCGAAGACGCCGGACGCCGGCGTCCTGAGCGGCGGCGCGTCGGTGGGCGCATCGGGACCGGATGCGGTCCTGCTGCGCTTTCCGCGCGGCGGCGGGACGGCCCGCGCTTACCGCTGGTGGCGAGACAGCTCCGTCTGGAGCTCGGCGCAGTCCGTGCCCGCCATCACTGGCGCGCTGGCCTTCGACGCGCAGCAAGGCATCCTGGTCGTGCTCGACGCGGCGCGCATTCCGGTGCGCGTTGACCTGCGCGTTGGACGCGTCACCCCGGCCACGAGCGAGCGGCTGCGCGCCCTCGCCTCGGCGACCGGCTATGCCGTCTTCGGCGTCGCCCCCACGGGCGAGGTGGTGCGGCTCACCAGCAGCGCGACGTGGCGCTTTCGCCCGCCCACGCCGGCGCGCACGCTGGTGCCGCTTCCCGACGGGACGCTCCTCATCCTGAGCGACGACACGGACGGGCGCGTCACGATCCGCAAGGTGCAGCCGCCGGAGACGAAGGTCACCGACAGCACCACCATCGGGGGCGCCGACCTGGTGATTGCCACCGAGGTCGGCGACCGCATCTACCTCGCCGCCGGCGACCACCTCGAGGGACTGCGCACGCGCGACCTCGAGCGCTCGCTCACCGTCACGTTCAACGATGCGGTGCGCGCGGTCGTCCCCACACCGAGCGGCGACCGTCTCTTCGTCGCGGTGCGAAACAGCGCGACGCTGTACGTCGTCGACCGCTACGAGGCCGCGGTGCGCGATCGCATCACGCTCCCCGGCCCGCCCGCCGCGTTGCGCATGGACCCGGACGGGCAATACCTGCTGGCCCAGTCGGCGAGCGGCGACTCGGCGTACGTGGTCGCCGTCGGCACGCACCGCGTCATCGCCACCGTGGCCACGGCCTGGCGCCCCGACCTGCCCCTCATCGCGCCCGACGGCGCGCTCGCCCTCGCCGACGGCGACGCGCTGGTGATCGTGGATGCGGAGACGCAGCGTGAGCGCGCCCGCCTCCTCACCGGCGCCACCGACGTGTGGGCGCTCGTGCGCTGGAACGGGT
Source organism: Gemmatimonas sp. (assembly GCA_013822425.1). Taxonomy (GTDB): domain Bacteria; phylum Gemmatimonadota; class Gemmatimonadetes; order Gemmatimonadales; family Gemmatimonadaceae; genus PNKL01. The sequence continues at coordinate 86,504 of PNKL01000001.1, read as the reverse complement.
TCCGGCCGCGCTCCGCCGCGCTGGACGAACCGGTCAGGTTCGCGGATGCGTACGCCGATTCCCTCGCCGCCGATTCGCTTGCGGCTGAGCCGGAGCCAGACGCACTCCCCGCCCCCGTGGCCGCGGCGCTCAATCCGGTGCCGCCCCCCGCGGCGCGAGCCGAGTCCGCGGGACGCGGCTGGATGCTGAGTTTCGCGGCGGTACTGTCGGAGAGCCGCGCGCGCTCCATGGCCGCGGCCGTGCGCGTCGACGGATCGGCAGCGCGCGTGCAAGTCAGCGAGCGCGCCGGCACGACGGTGTACCGCGTGGTCGCCGGCCCCTTCCCCACACGCGAAGCAGCCGAGGATGCGGGTCGCCGCAGCGGCCTTCCGTACTGGCTCTTCGAGTCCATCCCGTGATCGGTCGCCGGCGTCCGACTGCGCCGGCCCCGGACCCCTGGGAAGAGGAAGGGCGCCGCCTCGCGCCACAGCTCGGCGGCCTCTCGTCGGCCGTCGTCATCGGCGTCGACACCGAGGCGACGGCGCGGGTGGCGCTGGGTGCGGCACGGGCCACCGCGCGCGAACGGCGCGTGGCGGTAGCCGACCTGGTGGGCGCTCCTGCGGCACTTCGCGCGCTCGCCGGCGCTGCCGATGCGCCGGGCCTCATCGACAGCTTCCTCCGCGGCGTCTCGCTCAACGAGGTCGCCCGGCCCGCTGCCGATGGGACGGCCTCGCTCTTCATCTTGCCGCGCGGCAACGCATCGACGCTCCCCGAGGAAATGCTCCGGAGTGACCGATGGAGCCGATTGGCGGCGGGATTCGCCGAGGCGGGCGCGCTGCTCCTCATCGTGACGCGGGCCGGCACACCGGCGCTCGAGGCGCTCGTGCGTCAAACGGACGGTGTCGTGGCGGTGGGCGATGCCGACATCCCGATGGAGTGGCGGGTCATCGCGCAGGCGGGCGAGCGCGTTCCGTCCCCGGTGCCCGCGGCGGCGCGCCGCGAGCGCCGGCCGCGGTCGCGCGGCCGGCTGGTGGTCGCCGCCGCCGTCGGCGTGTCGCTCGTCATCGCAGGCATCGCCCTCTGGCGGCAATCCACGCGCGGCGCGGCGCGACCGCACGGCGCGGCCGCGCCCGCCGCCCCGGTTCAGCCAGCGGAGGTCGCAACGCCGGTCCCCCCGCCCGCCGATACAGTGCGCGTCCCCGAGCCTGTCAATCCCCGCGACAGCGCCGCCGCCGCACAATTCGCCGTCGAGCTTGTGGCGACAAACACTGTCGCGGGTGCAAATTTGTGGATTCGGGAACGCGGCAACCAACTGGCCGGCCTCACGGTGTCGCCGGTCCTGTTGGGCGCAACGCGTGCACGCTGGAACAAGGTGATCGCCGGCGCGTGGCTGGATCGTGCCGGCGCGGATTCGTTGCTCGCCGCCCTGCGGAGCGACGACCGGTTGCGCGCCGGCGCGGGCGCAGTGGTGCGGGTGCCGTTGGCGCTGTTGCTGGAAGCGGACGTGCCGCGCGGTGCGGTGACCGTGCGCGTGGCCGCGCTGGCCGCCCGCGGCGTGCCGGCGTATGCGTTGGTGCAGGACGATGGAAGCGTGCGCCTCTTCGCAGGCGCCTTTGCAACGGCCGCTGCGGCGGTGCCCCTCGACGCGGATCTCCGCGCGGCCGGGTTCGCACCGCAGTTGGCGTATCGAACCGGGAGAACGTTCTAAGTGCGATTGACCAGACTCGAGCTGCACGGCTTCAAGTCGTTTGCGGATCCCACGGACCTGTCGTTCGACGCCGGGGTGACGGCGATCGTCGGCCCCAACGGGTGCGGCAAGTCCAACGTGTCCGACGCCGTCCGCTGGGTGCTCGGCGAGCAGCGCGCGCGCCTGCTGCGCGGCGCCAAGATGGAAGAGGTCATCTTCCAGGGTTCGTCGGCGCGCAAGCCGGTCAACATCGCCGAAGTCTCGCTGCACTTCTCCAACGAAGACGGCGTGCTGCCGATCGCGTACCGCGAGGTCGTGATCACGCGCCGCCTGTCGCGCTCCGGCGAGAGCGAGTACCTGCTCAACCGGACGCCCTGCCGGCTGCGCGACATCCACGACCTCCTGCGCGGCACGGGGCTGGCCGCCGATGTGGGCGTCGTGATCGAGAGCCGGATGATCGACGCGCTCCTCAGCGACCGCCCCGATGACCGGCGCGAACTGTTCGAGGAAGCGGCGGGCGTGGGATTGTACCGCGATCGCCGGCGGTCCACCGAACGCCGGCTCGAGGAGACGAGCGGCGATCTCGCGCGGCTGGACGACCTGATCAACGAAGTGGGCAGCCAGGTGCGCTCGCTCGCGCGCCAGCGCAAGAAGGCGGAGCGCCACGGCGAGGTGATGAAGCGCCGCCGGTCGGTGGAGCTCACGCTCGCCGAGCGCGAGATGGCCTCGTGGATGGACGAACTCACGCGCCTCGACGAGGAACTCGTCGGATTGCGCCAGCGCGCTCCCGAGGGCGAGCAGCGCGTGCGGTCGGCGGAACAGGCCCGCGACGCAGCGCACGCCGCACGCGCCGCGGCCGACATGGGACGGCAGGAGCGCACCCGCGTGGCAACGCAGCTGCGCGAGTCACAGCAGCTGCTCCAGCGCGAGGTGGCGGTGGCCGAGGAGCGCCACCAGAACGCGATCCAGCGGCGCGAGCGCGCCGAGCAGGAGCGCAATGAAGGGGCGGCGTTCGGCGACCGCCTGCGCAACGAATGGGATGCCGCACGCGCCGAGGAGACGAAGTGCGAGGCTGACGTACGAGAGGCGGCGGAGGCGTTGCAGCGCGCCGTGGTCGTGGAGGAGGAGATGCGCGGCGGTGTCGCGGCCGCGCGTGATGTGCTGTCGGCCGCGGAGGCCACGGTGCGCGATGCGCGCGACCGCATCCACCGCATCCAGCTCGAGCGGGACGGCGCGGAGCGCGAGGCGGGTGACGTCGCCCAGCGCACGGCCGTGCTCGGCGGCGAGCGCGAGCGCCTGACGGAGCAGCTGCGGCTGGCCGAACGCGAGTTCACCGTCGCCGCGGAGGCGCTGGCGGTGGCGCAGGGCGCCGCCGGGCAGGCCACGGGTGCGCTCGAGTCGGCGCGCACGCAGGCGCGGAGCTTCGGCGAGCAGGAAGCGGCGGCGCGCGCCGACCTGCGGCGCGTCGAGGAGGAACACACCGGCCTGCAGGGCAAGCTGAGCGCGCTCGAGGGACTCGAGCGCGAGCGCGTGGGGCTCGCCCCGGCCGCGGCGCGGCTGCTGCGCGAGCGCGACCAATTCGGCGCGGGCGCCGTGCTCGGCCCGCTCTCCGACTTCATCGGCGCCGACGCGGCCGCCGCCGCGCTCGTCGAGCGCTTCCTGGGCGCCACGGTGCACGCCGTGGTCGTGCGTGATCGTGCCGTCGCGGACGCCGTGCGCCAGTGGCATGCGCGCTCCACCCCGGGCGCGCTGCTCCTGCTCCCGCTCGACGCGCTGGCCGCGGTGGACGACGGCACGGACGCGGAGGAGCTGGCGGGGCGCGTGCAGTCCGAGGGGCCGGTGCGCGCCTGGGTGCGCGCCCTCCTCGGCAAGGTGCGCAGCTTGGACGACGGCACCGCGTTTGTGGACGCGCGCGGCGCGGTCTGGCTCCCCGGTACGGGCAGCGGCGCCGGCCCATTGCGTCGCCGGGCGGAACTGTTCCAGCTGCGCGCCGACCTGCAGACCATCGGCGCCCGTCGTGAGGCGGCACTGTCGGCGCTGCAGCGCGTGCACGCCGACGTGCTCGCCGCCGAGGGAGCGGCCGCGGCCGCCGCGCAGGCGGACGGCGTCGCGCAGCAGGAAGCTCAGCGCGCCGCCTCGCTGTGCGACGACCGTGAGCGCACCGTGCAGCGGCTGCAACGCGACCTCGCCGACGCCGGGGCGCTCGCCGAACGGCTCGCCGCGCGGCAGGCCGAGCTGTCGGCCCGTGCGGCCGACGGGGCGGCGCGCATCGAGCAGGAAAGTGATGCGCTGGCCGCCGCGGAGCAGCGTGCGGTGGAGGCGCGCGAAGCGCTCGGCGTCGCCGAGGCGCACCAGGATGCGGCGCGCGAGACGCGCGCCGCCGCGCAGGTGTCGCACGCGCAGGCGGAGGCGCGGCGCCAGGTCGCCTCGGAGCGTGAGGAACGCCTCGCGTTTGAGCAAGCGGGCGCCGCCGCGCGGCTCGAGGCGCTCACCCAGGAGCTCGCCGCCATTGACGCGGCCGATGACGAGCTCGCCCGGCAGATGACCGCGTGGCGCGACGACCTTGCCGGGCGTACGCAGTCGCTGGCCTCGGCGGAACAGGCGCTGGAGGCGGCGGAGGCCGCCGTGCGCGCGGCGGACGCCGCGCTGGGCGGCGCCGAACACGATCTCGATGCGACGCGCCGCGAAGTCACGGCGGTCGCCGAATCCCTGCACCAGGCCGAACTCCGCCACACCGAGCTGGGCGGCAAGCGCGCCGCCATCCGCGAGCGGCTCGAGGCCGAGTGGCGCAGGCCGCTCGAGGAGCTGCTCGCCGACTACGCCGCGCTCGACATCGACGACGAGGCCCTGCGCGCCGAGGCCGAACAGCTGCGCGCGCAGCTCGAGGCACTCGGCCCCGTCAACGAACTGGCCATCGAGGAGCATGACGAGACGGTCAAGCGCCTCGAGTTCCTCACGACGCAGCGCGCCGACCTGTCGGATGCGCAGAAGGCGCTGCAGCAGGCCATCCGCGAGATCGACACGACCGCGCGCGAGATGTTCCTGAAGACGTTTGCCGAGGTGCGCGAACACTTCCGCCGCATCTTCATGACGCTCTTCGGCGGCGGCGAGTGCGACCTGCGGCTCGAGAACCCCGACCTGCCGCTCGACTGCGACATCGAGATTCACGCGTCGCCGCGCGGCAAGCGCACGCAGCGCATCCACCTGCTCTCGAGCGGCGAGCGCGCGCTGGTGGCGCTCTCCCTGCTCTTCGGCATCTTCCTCACCAAGCCGAGCCCGTTCTGCCTGCTCGACGAAGTGGACGCGCCGCTCGACGACCAGAACGTGGGACGCTTCGTGAAGATGCTGAACGAGTTCAAGGTGAACACCCAGTTCATCGTCATCACGCACAACCCCCGCACCACGACCGAGGCGGCCGACGCCGTGTACGGCGTGACCATGCAGGAGCCCGGCGTGTCGTCACTGGTCAGCGTGCGCATGTCGGGCATGCCAGTGGACGAGGACGCGCCGGAGGGAACGCCGGTCTCGTGATCCAGGCTGTGCACGAACGTTCGCCGGCGGCTGCCGCGCGCGGCGCGGCGGCCGGCCACCCCATGCGGCGCACGGACCGATGGTGGCGGGCGCTGTTCGTCGCGGGCACGCTGGCCTGGAGCATTCCCGCCGCCGCGCAGCGCAGCGTGTCGGTCATCGGCCCCACCGACAATCCGCTGCGCGACGGCATTCCCGCGTTCACGATCGTCGCGACGGGGTTTGTCCCTGCCGACCTGCCGCTGCGGTTCACGCTCCAGGTCGCGACGAATACGTCGTTCGCCACCGGCCTGCTGAGCGACACCACCGTCACGGGCGCCGGCACGAGCCAGACCATCGCGCCGCGACGGCTTTTGCCCGAGCGGAGCACTGTCTACTGGCGCGGTGTCGTTACCACCGCGGCCGGCCTGCAGGTGAACTCGGCGATCTCGGGCCCCTTCAACACCGCGCCCTGGCTAACGCTGATGTCGCCGAACAACCCCAACGGTTCGGTGGTCTACACGAAGCGGCCGTTGTTCACCTGGCGCTCGGCCCGCATCGATGCGTCGGCCGGCCGCTGGCAGTACGAGATTCGCGTGGTGGAGTCGAACGGCAACCCGGTGCTCGTCGGCCGGCTTGACGATACGGTGTACGCCCCGGTGCGCGATCTCGAGGGGAACACCTCGTATCGCTGGTCGGTGTCGGCGTGGATTCCGTCAACGGGCGACTCGACCCGCGTCTCGAGCGCGGCCTCGCTCGTCGTGGTGGACCCGTCGGTGCCGCCGGCGACGACGCTCTTCCAGAACTTCCCGAACCCGTTCCCGAACGACCGCGTGAACGGCACGTGCATCTGGTTTGACCTGCGCACGGCGTCGGCGGTCGAACTGCAGGTGCTCGACCTGCGCGGCAACCTCGTGCGTTCGCTCATTCCCGGTCCGGCATTCCCGTCGTCCGCGACCTTCGCCGCCGGACGATATGGTCGCGCGAGCGAGGGCAGCAACACGGGCTGCGATCCCCGTCTGTCGTGGGACGGAACCGACGATTCGGGGCGCGCCGCGCCGACGGGCGTCTACCTGATCCGGCTGCGGGCGGATGGCGTGGAGACATTCAGGAAGGCGCTGTTCAAGGGGAGATAGTTACCCCCTGCTCGTTCCGCTCCAGCGGCACTCCGCACTCCGCCCTCCTCCCCACCTCCGGCTATATTGCGTGACCGTCCGCCAGGCGGACTGAATCTGATATTGGAGCCAGAGAATGCTCGTCGTCATGCAGGCCACCGCTTCACCAGCCGACGTCGAACGGGTCTGCGAGGCCATCCGCGAGATGGGCTACCAGCCGCTCCCGATGCCCGGCGCGCAGCTCACCACGGTGGGCCTTGTGGGCAACGACCGCCGCGTGGACGGCTCCCACATCGAGGCCCTGCCGGGCGTGTCGGAGGTCATCTACGTCTCCTCCCCGTTCAAGCAGGTCTCGCGGGAGTGGCGGCAGGCCAACACGCTCGTGACCATCGCGCCAGGCGTGACCTTCGGCGGCCCGGACGTCCCCGTGATCGCGGGGCCGTGCTCGGTGGAGAGCGAGCAGCAGATCATGGCGGCGGCGCACACCGTGAAGGCCGCGGGCGCGGTGGCCCTGCGCGGCGGTGCGTTCAAGCCGCGTTCCTCGCCCTACTCGTTCCAGGGCATGGGCCGGGACGGGCTCGCACTGCTGCGGCGCGCCAAGGCCGAGACCGGACTCGCCATCGTCACCGAGGCGATGGATGACGAAGGCGCGCAACTGGTCGCCGAGTACGCCGACTGCATCCAGATCGGGGCGCGCAACATGCAGAACTACTCGCTGCTCAAGACCGTCGGCCGGATGCGCACGCCGGTGATGCTCAAGCGAGGCATGGCCGCCACCGTGCAGGAGCTGCTCCTGAGCGCCGAGTACATCCTGTCGGAAGGCAACGACCAGGTGATCCTGTGCGAGCGCGGCGTGCGCACGTGGGACCCGTCGTCGCGCAACATGTTCGACCTGAACGCGATTCCCGCCGTGCAGAAACTGTCGCACCTGCCGATCATCGCCGACCCGAGCCACGGCACCGGCGTGCGCGACCGCGTGGCGCCAATGGCGCGCGCGGCGATTGCCGCGGGCGCCGACGGCCTGCTTATCGAGGTGCATCCCGACCCGAATCGCGCGCTGAGCGACGGCGCGCAGTCGCTGTTCCCGCAGCAGTTCACCGAGCTCATGGGCGAGCTCGTCTCCATTGCGGCAGCGATCGGACGCCGCATCGCGACGCTCGACACGCGGTGATGCCGTCAGCGCGGCGCGAGACGGCGGGCGTGCGCCAGGGGCGGCGCGCCCGAGACCCTTGGTGCGGGCGCCTCCTGCTGGCCCTTGCGTGCACGCTCGCGGCGCTGGCCCTCCCCGCCGCGGTTGCGGGGGCGCAGACGCCGCGCGACACGGCGGCGGCGATGGCACTCTACCGTGCGGCCGTGGCAAGATTCGCCGGCGCCCGGACGATGCGCGCCGGCTTCGAGCAGACGCTCATCAGTCCGGTGAGCACGACGCCGCGCACATCGCGCGGCGAACTGATGCAGCGTCCCCCGCTCCGGTTCGCGTTCCGCTTCACCGACCCGGCGGGTGATGCCGTCGTCTCCGACGGCGAGGCGCTGTGGGTCTACCTGCCCAGCACCGCCAAGGGCCAGGTGCTGAAGCTCCCGCGCGAAGTGGGCGGCGCGTTCGATGTCGTGGCGCGGCTGCTCGCGAATCCGGGAGACCGCGCGCAGGTGCGCGTCATTCCCGAGTCTGAGCGCGTCGGGGGCGAGGCGGTCACGGTCTTCGCGCTGACGCCCCGCGCGGCCGGCGCCCCGTTTGAGACCGCGAAGGTCTGGATCGGTGCCGACCAGCTCGTGCGGCAGATCGAAGTGGTGGAACCCGGCGGGCTGCGCCGCCGCATGCGCTTCATCAACATGCGGCTCGGCGTTACCCTTCCGAAGCGGGCCTTCGTCTTCGACGTGCCGCCCGGCGTGCGCATCGTGGACCAGGCCGCGCTGATGGGCGGTGCCGCGCGCAGGCCCTGATGCCAGCGGGCGCACCTCGCGCCGCGTAGAATTGCGTCACCGCACCGGCGGGCGAATTGCCACCGCCGCCGGCTGTCAAGCGCTCACATTGCCTGAGGTCCGCATGCGCCTCCGCCCCGTGTTCCCCGCCTTCGTCCTCGCGGCGTTCGCCGTGCGCGCACCGGCGCAGGGCCCCGCGCCCACCACCTCGCCGGAGTTGTGGCGCCAGGTGGAAGTCATCCGCACGACCACCGGCGTGCCGCACATCCGCGCCGAAAACCTGCGCGCGGCCGGATACGCGCTGGGCTGGCTCATGCTCGAGGCCTACGGGCCGCGCACGGCGATGGGCGTGCTGCGTTCCGCCGGTCGCCTGGGACTCGTGTTCGGCCGCGACAGCATGGCGTCGGACTTCCTCGAGCGCGTCACGCGCGCGCGCGCCGTGGAGAGCTATGTGAAGCTCGAGCCCGGCACGCGCGACGTGTATGAAGGATTCGCCGCCGGCCTCAACCGGTACATCGCGCTGCACCGCGAGGAGTATCCGGCCACGATGCCCACCGACTTCACCGGGTACGACATCCTGGCCGGCGACATGGGCGGACCGGCGTACGGGACAGTCCGGCGCTTTCTCACGAAGCTCGACCCCAGGCAATTCCCGCCGGAGGCGCCACGGCGCGTCGGCGCGTCGCCGAGCGAGGGCGACGACGAACTGTCGCCCGACAACGTCGGCTCCAACGCCTGGGCGTTTGCCCCCAGCCGCACCAAAAGCGGCAAGGCCATTCTCCTGCGCAACCCGCACCTCGCATGGAACGCGGGCTACTACGAGGCGCACCTGGCGGTGCCCGGGCAGTTCGACTTCTACGGCGACTTCCGCATCGGCGGGCCGCTGACCCTCATCGGCGGATTCAATGCGCACCTCGGCTGGGCGACGACCAACAACGCCCAGCGGCTGCAGGAGTTCTACGCACTCGACGCCAACCCCGCGACGCCTGACCACTACCTCATCGACGGTACCTCCGTGCCGCTGAGGCGCGAGCTCGTCACCGTCCCGTACCGCGACGGCGCGGGCATCGCGACCGAGACGCGCGAACTCTGGTTCACGAACGCCGGCCCCGTCATCCACCGGGCCAACGGCAAGATCTACATCCTCAAGACCGCCAATGACGGCGAGTTCCGCAACGGCGAGCAATTCCTGCGGCTGATGCGCGCCTCGTCGCTCGCCGAGTGGAAGGCGGCGATGCGCCTGCGCGCGCGCGGCACGTCGAACTACACCTACGCCGACAAGGCGGGGAACATCCTGATGGTGTGGAACGCCACGCTGCCGCTGCTGCCGCACGCCACCGGCGGCGACACGCTGGCGATCCCGGTGCGGAGCACGAACGACATGTGGACGCAGTACGTGCCGTGGGACTCACTCCCGCAGTTCCTGAACCCGAAGGGCGGCTACGTGCATCAGGAGAACAGTTCGCCGCACTGGACCAACGTGTGCGCGCCGGTGGACACCACGAATCGGTACCCGAACTTCCAGGAGCCGTCGCTTTCGCTGCGCAGCCAACTCGGCCTGCAACTCGTGGGCGGCACGAACAAGGTGAGCCTCGAGGACGTGGTGAAGATGAAGCACACGTACCGCATGCTGCTGGCGGATCGCGTGAAGCCCGACCTCATCGCGGCGGTGAAGGTGACGAACCCGACGGGTGATGTGGCCGCGGCGCTCGCCCTCATGGAGCGGTGGGACAACACCGCCGCGCCGGATTCGAAGGGGGCGATGCTGTTCGAGGTGTGGTGGACGCGCTACGGGCAGGGGCTCGCCGATTCACTGCGCTACGCCAAGGCCTGGACATCGGCCGATGCGCTGCGAACGCCCTACGGGCTCTCGCAGCCCGCCAGGGCGGCCGAGGCCTTCGCGTGGGCGGTTGCCGAGACGGCGCGCCGCCATGGCGCGTACGACGTGGCGTGGGGCGAGGTGCATCGCGTGCGCCGCGGCCCCGTGGACGTTCCCGTCGGCGGCTGCGGCGGCGCGCTCGGCTGCTTCCGCGTGCTCAACTTCGCGCGCGACCCCGACGGCAAGCTGTCGGTGAATGGCGGCGACGGCTGGGTGCTCGCGGTGGAGTTCGGCGATACGCCGCGCGCGTACTCCGTCCTCGCCTACGGCAGCAGCTCACGGCCCGAGTCGCCGTGGTACTCCACGCAGGCCGAGCTGTTCGCCAAGGGCGAGCTGAAGCCGGTGGCGTACACGGCCGCCGACGTCGAGAAGGCGGCGGTGGTCAGGTACCGGCCGGGGGAACCGAGATAGAGGACTTGGACTTAGGATTGCGATTCAGGATTGCGATTTCAGATCGCGATCGACGATTGGGCGCCGGGGCATCATGCCTCGGCGCCCCATCGCCCATCGGAATCCTCAATCGCAATCCTCAATCGCAATCCTAGATCCAGATCATCAATCACTTGGTCACCGTGTCCACTACCGCCAGCAACTCCTTCGGCTCCGTCACCCGTCGCAAGAGCTCAGCCGCCCGCTGCAGGACGCGATCGTTCCGCGCGCTGCGGCGCCCGGCAAAGGGGAGTCCAAACGCCTGCCGCGCGAGCTCGTTGCCGAGCTGGCGGTCCACCAGCAGGCTGGCGTCGTCATACAGCGAGCGCGGTGTGTCCACGCCGCGGCGCGTGGCTTCCGCCCAGAGGGCGTCGCGCATCGCCGGTGTCACAACGAAGGCGGTGTCGCGCACCGCACCGCGTCGCACTTCCGCGGCGGCGAAGTCTTTCATGGCCTCCCGGAATCGCGGCGCCGACGCGCCCAGCGCCAGGAGGAACGCCCGCTCCGCAGGGGCCGGCACCGAGTCGCCCGCCAGCAGGTCGGGCGAGATGCCGCCGCCGCCGAACACCTTGCGTCCGGCGTCGGTCTTGAACACCGGCCGCTCCGGCCGGTTCGTGATCTGCCGCGGCGCGCTGTCGTCGCTGCCTGCGACGTGGCTGATGCTGCGCCCGGAGGGCGTGAACCAGCGGGCCGTGGTCAGCTTGAGGCCGCCGCCGCCCTCGAGCGTGAAGACGTTCTGCGCGCTGCCCTTGCCGTAGGACGTGCGCCCCAGCAGCAGGGCGCGGTCATGGTCCTGCAACGCGCCGGCCACGATTTCCGCGGCACTCGCAGTGCCGGAGTTGACCACCACCGCCACCGGCAGCCGCGGCCACCGCTGCTCCGCGCTGTCCACGTACACCGTCTGGCGCTGCGGTCCGCGTGACCGCACCTCCACGATCTCCTGTCCCTTGTCGAGGAAGAGGTCGGCGATCGCGACGCCCTGGTTGAGCAGCCCGCCGGGATTGTTCCGCAAGTCGAGGATGAGCGAACGCGCGCCCGCTCTCCCCAGCGAGTCCACCGCCCGCGTCAGCTCCTCGCGGGCCGAATCGCTGAAGGTGGAGAGGTGCAGGTAGCCCACGCCGCCGTCGAGCACGAACGCGCGCGAGATGGACGACACGTGGATCGGGCCACGCTCGAGGTTGAATGGGAGGCGCGCCGTGCCGCGCTCCACCACGAGCTGCAGGCGCGTGCCCGGCGCACCGCGCATCGCGTGGCGCGCCTCTTCCATCGTCCATCCCTTCATGGCCACGCCGTCGGCCTCCAGCAGTCGGTCGCCCGCCTGCACCCCCGCCTGTTCCGCCGGCGAGTTCGGGCGCACCGCGAGCACCACCACGTAGCCCTCGCGACGTTCGGCCTGGATGCCGACGCCGCTGTACAGCCCCGACGTGGCTTCGGTGAGCCGCTTCAGCCGGTCGGGGGGCAGGTACGTGCTGTTCGGGTCGCCGAGTTCGTCCACCAGCCCGATGGCCGCGCGGCGCCAGAGTTCATCCACCGTCAGCGAATCCACGTAGCTGTCGCGCACCCGTTCCATCACCGACGCCAGCAGGCGCGTGCCGCTCACCGTGGGGTGCGTCGAGCGGCTGAGCGCGCGCTGCACCAACCAGCCGCCGGCGATGGCGCCGACGGCGAGCACGAGCAGTGTGATGATGAGGCGGTTGCGGGGCACGATGCTCCTACGCGGTGCGCAGACGTCGGGTTCCAGCAACCATCAACCCTGCACCTCAGGGCAGGCGGTGGCAACCACCCGCCAGACGCGCTCCTCGACCACCTCTACCGAGCCGTCCGCCGCCACCGGCACGATGAGGCCGCACTCGGGGTGCGACGCCTGCCACGCCGGATCAGCGAACCGGTGGAACGCCGCTTCGACGCGGTCGTGGAACCCACGCTCGGCCTGCTCCAATCGATCGGCGGCGCCACGCGTCGCGGCGCGAGCCAGCCCGCTCGCCACCGGGAGAGTGAGCAACACGGTCACGTCAGGCACCAGACCTCCCGTCGCGAAGGCGTTGGCATCGCGCACCTCGTCTTCGGGCAGGCCGCGCCCGCCCGCCTGGTACGCGTAGGTGCTCAGGAAAAAGCGGTCGAGCAGCACAATCTCGCCCCGCGCCAGCGCGGGGCGCACGTGTTCGCCGACCAGCGCGGCGCGCGAGGCCATGAAGAGCAGCGACTCCGCGCGCGGCGGAATCGGCGGGCCGGGCCGCAGCAGTAGTTCGCGAATCTCGTCGCCAACCGGGGTGCCGCCGGGCTCACGCAGCATGCGCACCTGAACGCCGTGCCGTCCCAACCGCAGCGCCAACCGCTCGAGCTGCGTCGTCTTCCCGACGCCCTCGCCGCCCTCCAACACCACGAGTCGACCGGGCATCGGCGTCACCCGAGCGTGATGATGCCGCTGGTCGCGCCCTTCTTGATCCCGTCGAGGATCCACTGGTTCACCTGCATCATGATCTTGTCGAAGTTCTCCTGCGCGACGATCATGCGCTGGTACAGCGGATTCACCTGCACCTGGCCCAGCAGCTGCTCGAGCTCGCGCTCCATCTCCTCCGTCGGATTCTCCCCGCGGTCGAGCATGTCCGACGCCTGGTGCCGCAGCTGCTCCATGCGCTGCAGCAGCGCCACCGCGTTCGTGTCCGCCCCCAGCGCGCCGTTGGCCCGCCGCACGGCCTTGTATTCGTCACTCTGGCCAATGAGGCGTCCCAACTCCACGGCGCGCTCGTTCAGCATCACGTCTCCTTGCGTCGGGCCGCGACAAACCGCTCGCGGCCGGTGAGATCCTTGTGTATGACCACCTGCTCGTACGCCCCCGAGCCCTCCACCAGCACCGCCGCGTCGGTCGCGCGCCGCGCATCCACCTCAAGCGCCAGCAGGCCGTGCGGCGCCAGCACCGGCACCGCACCCGTCACGATCGCCCGGATCGCCGCCATGCCGTCGCGTTCCGAGAAGAGCGCGAACGACGGCTCCCAATTGCGCACGAGATCGGGCAGTTCAAACGCCTCCGCGGGAGCAATATACGGAGGGTTCGCGACCAGCGCCCCCAGCGACTCGCCGGCGAGCGGCGCGCACCAGCTGCCGGCCCGGAAGTCGAGCAGCGCACGCCGTTCGGGGGCGATCAGGCGCAGGTTGTGCCGCGCCACCGTCAGCGCATCGCTCGAGATATCGGTCGCGATCACCCGGTCGTACCGGCCCTCGGCGGCGAGGGAGAGCGCGATCGCGCCCGACCCGGTGCCCACGTCGGCGATGGTGCCCACCCCCGCCGTCTGCGCGAGGACGAGGTCCACCAGCAGCTCGGTTTCGGGCCGCGGGATCAGTACGCGCTCGTCCACGTAGAGGGTCAGCGTGCGGAAGTCGGCGCGGCGCACGGCGTACTGGAACGGCATGCCGCGCCGCAGCCGCTCGGCCGCCTCGCTGATCGCCACGAGCGTGGCCGGCGCGAGCGGCTCGTCACGATGCGCGCTCGGCCAGAACTTCGGCTTGCCGAGGACGGCGGCGATGAGGTCGCGCGCTTCCTGGCGCGCGGGCATGCCGGTCGAGCCGCCAAGCGTCTCCGCGAGGGCGTCGAGCAGCTCTCCGATGGTGCCGCCCGGGGGTGCGACGGAATTGATGTCGGCCGGCAGCTCGACATCGCGCAGTGACTTCACATACGGGCCCGAATCCCTCGCCCCGCTGCCCCGCCCCATCGAATCCGTCATGACCGCCTCGTCCGCCCCGTCGCTGTCGGTCGGCTGACGTCAGCCGACACATCCCTCATGCTGCTACATACCCCGGACCGTCAGTGATCCGTCATGGGTCGGCCGTTCACGAACGCCGCACCGGCCTTACTCGCCGCCCACCGCCAGCCGTTCCTCGAGGTCCGCCGTGCGCAGCGCTTCGACCATCGCGGCAAGCTTGCCGTCGAGCACGCCCTGCAGGTCGTGCGTCGTGAAGTTGATGCGATGATCGGTGATGCGGCTCTGCGGGAAGTTGTACGTGCGGATCTTCGCCGAGCGGTCACCGGTGCTCACCGCGCTGCGGCGCAGGCGCGAGCGCTCGGCTTCCTGCTCCGCGATGCGCTGGTCGAGCAGGCGCGAGCGCAGCACTTCCATGGCCTTTGCCTTGTTCTGGATCTGCGAGCGCTGGTCCTGCTGCGTCACGACGATGCCGGTGGGCAGGTGCGTGATGCGCACGGCGGAGTCGGTGGTGTTGACCCCCTGGCCGCCGGGGCCCGATGCGCGATACACGTCAATGCGCAGGTCCTTCTCCTCGATCGAGACGTCCACGTCCTCGGCTTCCGGCAGCACGGCCACCGTGGCCGCCGAGGTGTGGATGCGTCCCGCCGCCTCGGTGGCGGGAACGCGCTGCACGCGATGGACGCCCGCCTCGCGGCGCAGTTCACCGAACGCGCCGGCGCCCGAGACCTTGAACACCGCTTCCTTGTAGCCGCCCATCGTGCCGTCCGACAGCGACAGCGTGTCAACCTTCCAGCCGCCGTGCCGCTCGATGTAGCGCGTGTACATGCGGAAGAGCTCCGCCGCAAACAGCGCCGCCTCGTCGCCGCCGGTGCCGGCGCGGATTTCGACGATGGCATTGCGGTCGTCGATCGGGTCGGGCGGCACGAGGAGCGGCTTGATCTCCGCTTCGAGGCGGGGAATCTCCGCTTCCAGGCGTGCCTTCTCTGCCTGTGCCTCCTCCCGCATCTCCAGGTCATCCAACGCAACGAGCTCGCGCACCTGCGCGAGCTCGTCTTCCAGCTTGAACAGCCGGTTGGCGCGGGCGACGACGAGCGCCAACCGCTGATGTTCGCGGCCCAGCTCGGCTAGCCGCTTGGCATCCCGCAGCACGGCAGGATCGAGCAGGTCGCGTTCGACGTCGGCCGCGCGGTGCAGCGCGTCGGCGAGGCGGTCGCGCAGGCTCAGACGGCGGCCTTCCGCTTGAACTTCTGGTTGAAGCGCTCGACACGGCCGGCCGTGTCAATCAGCTTCTGCTTGCCCGTGTAGAACGGGTGGCAGTTCGAGCAGATGTCGAGATGGATCTCGTCGCGAACCGAGCGCGTCTGGAACGTGTTGCCACACGCACAGCGCACGGTCGTGGTCGCGTAGACGGGATGGATATCGGCCTTCACGGGCAGCTCCAGACGGATGTTCTTGGGTAGCTGAGTAATATACCCTATCATGCCGGGCGGATTCAAGCGGGCAACTATAGGGGCGTTTGACGTGCGCCCCCGACGCGGCTAAGTTCGCCACCGTACGGGAGTTCGGGGACCGCCGAACCGGGGCAGTTCCGCCTGCGTGGAAAGGCGGCACGCGACGCGGCGCAGGCGATCCTCCAGGCTCCCGCCGGCATCGGACGCCGTTCCGCGCCGGACAAGCACCCGTCCCCAGCCGCCGCCTCGTGCCCTCGATCGCCAACTTCCTCGCCACCATTCCGCTCTTCGAGTCGCTCGACGCCGCCGAGCGCTCGCGCTTCGCGGAACTCGTGCGTGAGAAGAACTACCCCAAGGGCAGCGTCATCCTGTTCGAGGACGACCCCGGCGATGCGCTCTTCGTGGTGCGCACCGGACGCGTCAAGGTCGTGCTGCTCGCCGACGACGGCCGCGAGGTCATCCTCAGCCTGCTTGGCGTCGGCGAGTATTTCGGTGAACTCGCGCTTATCGACGACCAGCCGCGCTCGGCGCACGTCATCGCCATGGAGGAATCGGCCCTCCTCGTCCTGCGGCGCGACGATTTTCGGCGCCGCGTGGAGTCGAGTCCCGGCGTGGCGTGGGCGCTCCTGCAGGAGTTGTCGCGGCGCCTGCGGCGCGCCGACGAGAAGATCGGCTCGCTGGTCCTGCTCGACGTGCCGGGACGCATCGCCCGAATGCTGCT
This sequence comes from Gemmatimonas sp., assembly GCA_013822425.1. Classification (GTDB taxonomy): domain Bacteria; phylum Gemmatimonadota; class Gemmatimonadetes; order Gemmatimonadales; family Gemmatimonadaceae; genus PNKL01. Next base: position 70,115 of record PNKL01000001.1, on the reverse strand, counting down.
CGATGCCGCCGAGGACGGCGGCGCCGACCTGATCGACAAGCCGCTGACGCACCAGACGATCGCCCAGGTGATCGGCGCGAGCCGTGAAACCGTCTCACGGGCGATGCGCGAGTTCCAGGACCACAAGTGGCTGTCCACCGAGCGGCGGCGCATCCGCCTGCTCGACAAGGCCGCGCTCCGCGAGCGCGCCCAGCAGCGCGTGTGACGCACTGTGACGCGCGTGTGACGCGCGTCACCAAGGGCTAGTGACCACCCGCAAAGACCCTCCCCTTTCCCCCTCCTACGTTTCTGGCGATGACCCTTCGTGTGCAGTTCTGGGGGACCCGCGGTTCCATCCCGAGTCCGGGACGCAAGACCGTACGCTATGGCGGCAACACACCATGCGTGGAGATCCGGACAGAGCAGGGCTGGCTGGTCATCCTCGACGCAGGGACGGGGATACGTGAGCTGGGCTTGTCGTTGCAGGACCGGTCCGACGGCGCGCCGCTGGAAGGCGACATCTTCCTGACGCACGCGCATTGGGACCACATTCAGGGGATTCCGTTCTTCGCCCCGATCTTCCAGCGCGGGAACCACTTCACGATCTGGGGATCGAAGGCGCTCGCGGGCAGCGTGGTTCGGGTCGTGCGGGACCAGATGTCGCCCGTGGTGTTTCCCGTGACGTTCGAGGAACTCGATGCGCGCATCGACTTCTCGTCCATCGCCGCCGGGGAACGCCGCACCGGGCGGGGGTATGAGGTGGAAGCGTTCGAGGTGCAGCATCCGGGCGGGGCGCTGGGCTACCGGTTCCGCGCGCCCGGAAGCGGTCACTCGATCGTCTACGTCTCGGACAACGAGGTGGGCGCCCCGGAGAAATACGACTCGGCGCCCGGATGGCGGGAGTCCTTTCTAAACTTCGTGCGCGGGGCCACCGTGTTCGTGCACGACACCATGTACACGACGGAAGAGTACGATCACCACCGCGGCTGGGGACATTCGACGTACCAGGACGCGGTGGAGGTGGCGATGGACGCGGGGGTGGGGACCTTGGTGCTGTTCCACCACGAACCCCGTCGCTCGGATGATGAACTCGACCAGCGCATCGACGAATGTCGCGCGCTGGTGCGCTCCCGCGGAGGGACGCTGCAGGTGCTGGGAGCCGCAGAAGGACTGACGCTGACCGTATAGCCCCTCGCCCGAGAGGAGGACCCCATGCAGTTCGTGAAGTCGTTTGCCATGGTTGCCGCGCTCGCCGCTGCCGTGCCGTCCTTCGTTGCCGCGCAGGGCGGCAGCAAGCCGACCGTGGCGGTGCTCTACTTCAACAACAGCGCCATCGGCGCGGCCCATGAGGAGCTCCAGCCGCTGTCCAAGGGCATCGCCGACATGCTCATCGGCGAGCTGGCCGCCAACCCGAACATCCGGGTGGTGGAGCGCGACCAGATCGAGAAGGTGCTCAAGGAGCAGCAGTACAGCACCGACGGCAAGGTGGACAACGAGACCGCCGTGAAGGTGGGCAAGCTGGTGGGCGCGCATTACATGGTGACCGGCGGCTTCGTGACCGACCGCAGCGGCCGCATGCGCTTCACGGCGCGCGTCTTCAAGACCGAGACAGGCGAGATCGTCTTCCCGACCGCCGGCGGCCCGAACGGCGTCGTGAACGGCAAGATTGACGACTTCATGGAGCTCGTGGTGCAGCTGGCCGCCAAGATCAACACGGGCGCCAAGCTCCCGGACATCCCGGCGCGCGTCGGCGAATCCCGCAAGGAAGCGGCCAAGAAGGTGCCCTACGAGGCGATCGCGCTCTACAGCAAAGGGCTCGCGGCGAGTGACGCGGGGAACAAGGCCGAGGCCGTCACGCTGTTCCGCAAGTCGCTCGACAAGTTCCCGGACTTCGACAGGGCCAAGGCCGAGCTGAAGAAGCTGCAGGTGCAGTAGACTGGCAGGTGCAGTAGACTGGCAGGTAGCGAGGGCGCTGGCGCCTTCGCACATTTGAACGCCGGCGCCCAGCGTACCGGGGCGTCGGCGTTCTCGTTCCCTGCCGCCGTGACCACGACGCCGCTGATCCTCGCTTCCGTCGGCCGCACCTATGCGGCATTCCCGTCCCTGGGCGGCGCCCCGGAGTACGCGGTACGCCGCGTCGGGGCACTGCCGTCGGCCGCAGACCTGCCGGACGACCAGCCGGTCGTTGCGCTCCTCGACGCCACGCTGGCATCCGAGGCGAGCGCGGTGGCCGCGCTGGGCGAGCGCGTCGCGTTTCTCGGGGTGGGCGCGGCCGGCGCCGTCGAGCCGGGTCCCGCCCTGCCCGCGGAGGCGCTCTGCGGGTTCATCGCGGAGGACGCGGCGCCGGCGCTCGCGCGCACGGCGCTCCAGGGCGCCGTGCGCCACGCCGCGGCGCTCGTGGCGGCGCGGCGTGAGGCCGCGGCAGCGGCCGCGCGCGCCGGCGAGATCGCCGAACTCTCGCGCGTTGGCGTCGCGCTCTCCACCGAGCGCGACCTGCCGACGCTGCTGACCATGATCCTCGAGCAGGCGCGGCGGTTGTCGGCGGCGGATGCCGGGTCGCTCTATCTCGTCGAGAAGGGGGAACGGGGAGAGGACGCGGTGCTCCGCTTCAAGCTCTCGCAGAACTTCACGCTCCCCGACCTGCCCTTCAGCGAGTTCACGGTGCCGCTGACTGTGTCGTCCATCGCGGGCGCCGCCGCGGTGTCGGGCGAGGCAATCAACTTCGAGGACGCGTATTCCCTGGGGCCGGGCGACCGCTTCACGTTCAACCGGTCGTTCGACGAGAAGTTCGGGTATCGCACGAAATCCATGGTGACGATCCCGATGCGCACGCATCGCGACGAGATCGTCGGCGTGCTCCAGCTGATCAACCGCAAGCGCAACGCCGATGTGCGGCTCGCGACGGCGGCCGACGTGGAGCGCGAGGTGCTGCCGTTCGACGCGCATGCGGTGGCACTCATCAGCGGGCTCGCCTCGCAGGCCGCCGTGGCCATCGAGAACGGGCGGCTGTACGAGGACATCGAGCGGCTATTCGAGGGGTTCGTGATGGCGTCGGTGACGGCCATCGAGAGCCGCGACCCGACCACGTCGGGGCACTCGTCGCGGGTGGCCACGTTCACCACCGGGCTGGCCGCGGCGGTGGACCGCGTGGACAGCGGCCCCTACGGCCGCGTGCGCTTCTCGCGCGAGGAGATGCGCGAGCTGCGCTACGCGTCGCTGCTGCACGATTTCGGCAAGGTGGGCGTTCGCGAGCAGGTGCTCGTGAAGCAGAAGAAGCTGTACGCCCCCGACCTCGCCATCATCCGGCACCGCTTCCAGTTCCTGCTGCAGCGCGCCGACCTGCAGTACGAGCGCGAGCGCGCACAGTACCTGTGGGAACACGGGCGCACCAACTACGAGGAGGCGCTCCAGCGGCTGGACCGCGCGCGCGACGAGTCGCGCAACCAGCTGCAGCGCTTCCTCGACGCCATCGTGCGGGCCAACGAGCCGACGATCCTGCCGGAAGGGAGCTTCGAGGCGCTGAGCGAGATCAACGAGCGCCTCTTCGTGGACTTCGACGGCACGGAAAAGCCCCTGCTGAGCGACGACGAGCTGCGCTACCTGATGATCAACCGCGGCAACCTCGACGAGCGCGAGCGGCGCGAGATCGAGAGCCACGTGACGCACACGTACCGCTTCCTCGAGCAGATCCCGTGGACGCGCGAGCTGAAGGGGATCCCGCTGATCGCCTGGGGCCACCACGAGAAGCTCGACGGCTCGGGCTACCCGCGCGGCGTGAACGCCGCCGCCATTCCCGTGCAGACGCGCATGATGACCATCAGCGACATCTACGACGCGCTGACGGCCACCGACCGCCCGTACAAGCGCGCGGTCACCGCCGAGCGCGCGCTGGACATCCTGCACGACGAGGCGAAGCACGGGCACGTGGACCCGGCGCTGCTGACGACGTTCATGGAGGCGAAGGTGTTTGAGGCGGTGCAGCCGGCGGAGGGAAGGAGATCAGGCGCGGGGCGACGGCTCACGCCAACGGGCTAGTCGCACCCCACAGCTCTCATGGTCAAGAAGGTCTTACAGACTACCACGGATGGCACTGAGGGGGCGGATGGCACGGATACGGCGTTGGAGGAAACCCCTCCAGGCTTGATCCGTGGTCATCCGCGCACTCTTCCGTGGAATCCGTGGTAGGCAGTAGAACTGGCCCCACACGCATGCTGCCCCATGCAAGCGTTTTTTCACGGCCAGGCGTAGACTCTTGGACTCCCACTCCCTTCACGACTCGAGGGCCCGCATGTCGCGATATTCCCGCTTGTTCCTCACCCCGGTCGCCCTGATCCTTGCGGCGCGCCTTGCCGGCGCGCAGCAGCCGATTGATCAGGAGTACACCAGGAAGATCAAGGAGCATCTCCAGGACACCCGCATCTCCACGGAGCTCGTGGATCATCTGCCGGCCAGCTCCCGGGTGCCGTCGCCGCTCAAGTTCCACGGCCGCATCGTCGGCACGCCCGGCGAGCTGACGTACGCCAAGGACATCCATCGCTACCTCGAGGCGGTGGCCAAGGCGAGCGGCGGACGTGCGAAGTTCTGGACCATCGGCAAGACCGAGGAAGGGCGCGACATGGTGATGCTGGCCATCGCCGACGCGGGTGTCATCCGCCAGCTCGACAGGTACAAGGGAATGCTGCGCGACCTCACCGACCCGCGTAGGACCAGCGAGGCGCAAGCCCAGCAGCTGCTGAAGACGGCGAAGCCGATCTACTGGGTCACCTCGGGCCTGCACTCGCCGGAGAATGGCGGCCCCGAAATGCTCATGGAGCTCGCCTACCGCCTCGTCGTGGACGAGAGCGACTTCTACCAGAACATCCGCAAGAACGTCATCACGTTCATCACGCCGGTGCTCGAGGTGGACGGGCGCGAGAAGCAGGTGGACACCTACTACTTCAACAAGAAGCGCGCGGCCGGCGAGGCGCGGCTCCCCCTGATGTACTGGGGCAAGTACGTGCAGCACGACAACAACCGCGACGGCATGGGGCAGGTGCTCGCCCTCACGCGCAACACGACGCGGACGTTCCTCGAGTGGACGCCGACCATCATGCACGACCTGCACGAGTCGGTGACCTACCTCTACGCGTCCACGGGGAGCGGCCCGTACAACGAAGCCGTGGATCCGATCACGGTGAACGAGTGGTGGAACCTCGCCAGCAACGAAGTCCTGGAAATGACGAAGCGCGGCGTGCCCGGCGTCTGGACGTACGGCTTCTACGACGGCTGGACGCCGAACTACCTGTTCTTCATCGCGCACTCGCACAACGCCGTCGGGCGCTTCTACGAGGCGCAGAGCTACGGCCCCGACAACTACGTGGTGCGCCCGCCGCCCACGACGACGAGCCGCGAGTGGTTCCGCCCGAACCCGCCGTTGCCGTCCATCAACTGGGGCCCGCGCAACAACACCAACATCCAGCAGTCGGCGCTCCTGCTGTCGCTGTCGCACGTTGCGAAGAACCGCGCGCTGTTCCTGGAGAACTACTGGCTCAAGAACAAGCGCTCGGTGGACAGGGGAAGGAACGGGCCGACGTACGCGTGGGTGATTCCGGCGGGGCAACACAAGAAGGCCGACGCCGCCGACGCGGTGAACGAGCTGATGGTGCAGGGCCTCGAGTTCCATCGCGCCACGTCGGCATTCAAGGCCGGCAGCATGGACGTGACGCCCGGCGACTACATCATCCGCGCCGACCAGCCGTACCGCACGCTGGCCGACATGTACTTCTCGCTCCAGAACTTCTCGCCCAGCAACCCGTCGCCGTACGACGACACGGGCTGGACCTTCCCGCTGATGCGAAACCTCACCATCGCGCCGGTGAGTGACAAGGCGATTCTCGCCCAGCCGATGACGCCGATCAGCGGCAAGGTGGTGGCGGCGGGTGGTGTCGAGGGGAGCGGCAGCACGATCATCGTCGCGGCAACCAGCGACAACAACCTCGTGACGTTCCGTTTCAAGAACGCCGGCGTGAAGATGCAGGCGGCCGAGGAGGACTTCGAGGCGGGCGGCAGGAAGTTCGCCGCGGGCTCGTTCATCATCGCCAATGCCGACCGTGCCGCGCTCGAGCCGCAGCTCCAGGCGCTCGGCTTGAGCGGCGTCGCCGTGGCAAGCGTACCGCCCGTGAAGTCGCATGACCTCGACGTGCCGCGCATCGGGTACGTGCACAGCTGGACCCGCACGCAGGATGAAGGATGGGTGCGCGCCGCGCTCGACAACTTCGGCGTGCCCTACATGTACTTCGCCGACCAGAAGCTGCGCACGGCGTCAAACCTGCGCTCGCAGTATGACGTCATCATCTATCCGCACGTTGGCGGCACGGCGCAGTCCATGGTGGCCGGCATGGCCAACACGGGCACCCAGCCGCTGCCCTACAAGAAGTCGGCGGCCACCCCGAACCTCGGCTCGCCCGATGAGAGCGATGACATCCGCGGCGGGATGGGGCTCGACGGCCTGATGAACCTGTACAAGTTCGTGCAGGAGGGCGGCACGCTCATCACCGAGGGTGCCACCGCCACGATCTTCCCCGAGTACAATCTCACGCCGGGCGTGACCGTGGAGACCCCCACCGACCTGTTCGTGCGCGGCTCGATCCTGCGCGGCATCATCGCCGACAAGAAGAGTCCGCTCACCTACGGCTATCCCGGCAACCAAGTACCGGTCTACTTCAACACGTCGCCGGTGCTCAACGCCGGCGGCATCGCCGGCGGCGGGTTCGGCGGGTTCGGCCGCGGGTCGGCACAGAGCCAGAACGTGACGCCGATGGCGAACCCGCTTCGGCTGTCGCCGTGGGATGCGGCGGCTCCGGCCGCTGAGGCGGCGCCGACGGGACCGGGCGGCCGCGGTGCGGGTGGTGGCGGAGGTGGTGGTTTCGGCGGGATGGGAGCGGCCGCCGGCGGCGAGCGCCCACGTGTCGTCCTCGCGTTCCCCACCAATCCCAATGACATGTTGCTGTCGGGCACGCTGCTCAATGGGCAGGCGCTCAGCGGGCGCGCGCAACTGGTGGACGCGCCGGTGGGCAAGGGCCACGTGGTGATGTTTGCCATTCGCCCCTTCTGGCGCTGGCAGACGCAGGGGACGTACTCGTTCGGCTTCAACGCCATCATGAACTGGAACGACCTCGACGCCGGCAAGCGGTAGCCAGCGGCGACGCAGCACCGACGGCCCACTCCTCGCGGCGTGGGCCGCTTTGCTTTTCATGCTTCTCACATTGACTCGACGTGCTCCGCCTCCGAACACGCTGCGTCAAGGAGCGCACCGACGCACGCCACCTGGGCCTCTTTCACCACGGAGGACACGGAGCGAACGGAGGGCCACGGAGCACGGCAATTTCCTGGAGGGACTGCGACTGTCGCGCCAATACCTGCTCGGCGCGAGGTCTTGAACCCCAGCTTTGTAGTACTCCGTGGCCCTCGGCCTTTCCTCCGTGCGCTCCGTGGTGATGAAGGCCGGCGTGGCGGACAAACCGTGGTCGAACGCGTGCTTCGACACTACATTGTGCGCGGCCGCGAGATACGTGGTCCGACAGCTCCCCGCATCCAGCCTCGAATGCGCCGGACACTCCTGCTCCTTCTCTCGGCTGCAGCATGGCCTGCCTTGGCCATCGCGCAGAAACCGCGTCCCGCCATCCCGATCGCGCAGGCGATCCGCACCCTCGACAGCGGTGACACCGTCACGGTGGCGGGCCGCGCCACATCGGGAACCGGCCAGCTGCAGTCCACGGTGTTCGACGTCGCCGTCGAGGACTCCAGCGGTGGAATCCGCGTTTTCTCGCGCACGCTAGAGGCGGCCGTCCGCGTGGGCGATAGCGTCGTCGCCACGGGCGTGGTAAAGACGTATCGCGGCATGGTGGAAATCGCGGGCACCCGGTTCGAGGTCGTGCCGGTGCCCCGCACCATCATGTCCCCAAAACCGATCGCCGTGGACCACGAACTGCTGCCGACCTACTCGGGGCGCCTGGTGCGCGTCCGCGGTCGGGTCGCCGGGTTCGGCACCAGCGAGGGCGGCCAGTACCTGCGACTGCGCGACCTCAACCCCGACGCGACCGGCACGCTCACCATCTGGGTCCCCTCGAACCACGGCGAACCGATCGACCTGTCGCGCGTCCAGTACGAGGACAGCGTCACGGTGGCGGGCGTCATCTCCTCGTATCGCGACAACGTGGACGACCCGCTGATCTGGCAGATCGTGCCCCGTACGCGCGACGACATCCGCGTGCCGCAGGGACGACGCGGCGTGCCCGTGGAGTGGCTCTACCCCACGCTGGCCCTGTCGCTCGCGGCAGCGGCATGGCTGTACTCGGGACGCTATCGCGCACATGCCCAGGTCCGGGCGCTGCGCGAGACCGAAGCGCGCTATCATCAGCTGCTCGCGCTGTCGCCGGATGCCGTGATCGTCCATGCGGGGGGCGAGGTGCGGTTCGCCAATATCGCGGCCGCGCGGCTGCTCGGCGTCGAGCATGAGCACGCCCTGCGCGGGCTGTCCATGCACGACTTCGTGCCGCTGGAGCTGCGCGAGGCGCTGCTGACGTCACCCGCGTCGCGTGATGGCACGCAGGCAACACGGCTGCGCGGCCAGTTGCGCAGCCAGACCGGGCGCCTGACGGACGTGGAATTGACCGTGGGCCCGTGCCTGTACCTTGACCAGCCGGCGGTCGTGCTGCTGGCGCGCGACATCACGCAGCAGCTGCGCTACGAGCGCGACCTGCAAGCGCTGGCGCTTGTGGACGAGCTCACCGGGCTGGCGAATCGCCGCGGCTTTGCGTTCTTCGCCGAGGCCGAGGTGGCGCGTGCGCGCCGCGAGCAGCAGACCCCCGTCGTGGTCTTTGCCGACATTGATGGACTTAAGCAAATCAACGACGCGCACGGACATGCGGCGGGCGACCAAGCCATCCGGCTCGTCGCGCAGGCGTTCAAGAGCATCCTGCGCGAATCGGACATTGTGGCGCGCTGGGGCGGCGACGAGTTCGTGGCGCTCATCGGAGAGGGCGGCGAGGCGGCGGCCGGCCATATGGGCGCGCGCCTCACCGGAGCGATCGCCGCGCTGCGCCCCGCCGGCCTCCCATTCGCGGTGACGGCCAGCCTCGGCGTTTCCATGATCGACGGCGCATTGCCGCTCGCCGAGGCGATGGAGCGCGCGGACGAGGCGCTCTATCACAAGAAGGGCGCGCGGGAGCAGCGGGGTCGGCGGTAGACCGGTTCGGCGCGCCGCCGCCGAGGCATGGCAGGGATACGGGAGGGGCTGGACGCCAAGTGGCGGCCGACCCCTCTTGCCTACCGCTCCGCATGTGGACGGTCGTCGCCGACATCGTGTCGCTGCGCGAACGATGCTGGGGCCCGGGACGACATCCTTCTCTTATGGAACAAAGTTGGTTGTTTCTGGCTCGTAAGGCAATAGGCTAGCGTATGGCGGGAAATACCCTACCTGGAACTGCGGCATTACCTGAGGCCACAGACTGACATCAAGGACCCCGCGCACCAGTTTCGGATGCGCGCGCGGCGGCCCGATGAACCTGACGGATCCGCACGTGCAGGCCGTCGCCGCCTATGTCCGGACGCTGACGCATAAGTAGCCCGAGACCCTCGGCGCGGGTTGGTCGTCAGACGTACGTCATGATAGGCCCGCTGCGCCAGTTCATCCGCCAACGCAGGTCGGTGGAGCTTGTCGATGCTGCTGCACAAGATCGCCAACCTGCTCGACGTCGCGCCCGGGTACCTGACCGAGGCGAGGAAGCGGGCGAGCGCGGCGCATTCGGCGCACTGACACCTCGGCACGAACACGGCCCGCTGGTCAGAGCGCGTCGGTGTTCCTCAGCAAACGATCGTAGAAGCGCACGGCGGTGAGGTAGCCACCGACGCTGAGGCGCTCATTCGAGCCGTGTGCGCGAGAGAGTGCATCGGCCGGCATGGGCACCGCAAGGAACCGGAATGTCTGCGTGGAGATGTTCGACCAGATGCGCGCATCGGTACCCCCGGTCCCCATGTAGGGAGTTACGACGAGCCCGGGCGCCGAGTAGACCTCGCGCAGCGATCTCTCGATCACGGCGAACCCGAGGCCCTTCGCGTCGCTCACCGGGGACGGCTCGGTGCGGAATCCCACTGCCCTGACGGTCACGCCGGTATCTGCGATGGTGCGCTCGACGTATGCTGTCACGCTGGCCATGCTCTCGCCGGGCCTTATGCGGAGATTCACCGTCGCGCTGGCCTCGATCGGCAGCACGTTCGCCTTCACCCCGCCGCTCACCAGGGTCACCGCAATGGTCGTCCGCAGCACGGCCGCACCGGCCGGCTTGGCGGCCATTCCCTTGATCACCAATGGCTCGAACAGCCACAAATTGCTGAGCGCCACCCGCTGCGCCAGCGGCAGCGTGCCCCGCAGGCGCATCATCATCTCAAGGGTCGGGCCTTCGAGCACCAGCGGAAACGGGGACGCTTCGAGCCTCGTGATCGCCGCAGCAAGTCGGCCGATCGCCGTATGCGGCGGCGGTGTGGAGGAGTGGCCCCCTACGGCTCTGACGCTCAGTTGCAGCGAGAGAAAGCCCTTCTCGGAGACGCCCACGAGCGCCACAGTCCCCCGGGCTCCCACGACCTCGCCTGGCAGGATCGCCCCGCCCTCGTCGAGGACGAGTGCCGGCGGCTTGATGCCTCGCGCGATCAACGCCGCCTTGAGGGCGCGCGCGCCGCTCCCGCCCACCTCCTCGTCATGCCCGAACGCGAAGTAGATGGTGCGCTTCGGCTGGAAGCCTGCCCGCAGCGCCCCTTCGGCTCCCTCGAGCGCGGCCATCACCGATACCTTGTCGTCGAGAGTGCCGCGCCCCCAGATGTGATCATCGGCCACCACACCACCGAACGGCGGCTGGGTCCAGTGCGATTCCGTACCCGGAACTACCGGGACGACATCGAAGTGCCCCATCAGGACCACGGGGGCGAGCGACGTGTCGGCGCCGCGCCATGTGTAAAGCAGCGAAAGCCCGGCAATGGTCTCGCGCGTGAGGCGCTCATGCACGAGCGGAAAGCCTACGCGCAGGTGCTCGTGGAGCGCGCGGAACGCCGCGCTGTCCGGCACCCGCGTTCCCTCTTCGTAGGAGACCGTGGGGAACCGCACGGCGCTCGCAAGGCGCGCAATGGCACCCGCCGAGTCCACGGCGACGACGACGGGCGCCACCGCGGGAATCGCGGCGCCACGGGTCAGGCGGGCGGTGTTGCCGGCAACCGCGACAACGAGCGCGACGACGAGACCGACGAGGCCGAGCGTGAGTTTCTTCATTCCGGAATATTACCTCAATCGCGATCCGGATTCCGCATCCTCAATTGCCGTATCCCCCGCCGCCCGGCGTCTCGATGGTCAGCACGTCGCCCGGCTGCAAGTCCCGGCGGCACTTCGCGGGCAGGGCCTCGCCATTGAGCAGGTTGCGCCCCGGCGCACCGTCGCCGCCGCCGTGCGACCCGCGCGGCGCGCGCACGCGGCGCTCGGAGAGCAGCGTCACCGTACAGTGCTCGAGCACGCGGTAGCGCCGCACCACGCCGTCGCCACCAGTGTGCGTGCCGCTGCCCCCCGACCCTCGCCGCACGCTGTACTCGTCGATGCGAATGGGGTATGCCTGCTCCAGCGCCTCGATGGGCGTGTTGCGGGTGTTGCTCATCCCCACATGCACCGCACTCGGCCCGGGGCCGCGATCACTCGCGCCCTGCCCGCCGCCCAGCGTCTCATAGAACGTCCAGCCGGCGCCGCCGAAGGTGATGTTGTTCATCGTCCCCTGCCCCTGCGCCGGTGCGGCCACGCCGGCGTTGGCGAGGGCCGAGAACAGGAGGTCGGTGATGCGCTGCGACGTCTCCACGTTCCCGGCGGCCACGGCACTCGGCCAGCGCGCGGCGATCAGGCAGTCGTCGGGCGTAATGATCTCGATGGGCCTCGCGATCCCATCGTTCGTCGGCACGTCATCGTCGAGCAGTGACCGGAGCACGAAGAGGGCGGCGGCACGCGTCACCGCCACGGGACAGTTGATGTTGCCGCGCACGCGCGGGCTGGTGCCGAGGAAATCGAGCGTGAGACGTCCGTCGTGCACGCGCAGCTTCACGCGCACCGGCACGAGATCGTCGGTCACGCCGTCACCCTCCAGGAAATCCTCGGCCTCGGCTTCCAGGTCGCCCAGTTCGCGCAGGCGCGCGACGGCGCGGCGCTCGGCGTAGTCGAGCAGGGCCGACGCACCGGCTTCGACGTGCGCGACGCCGGCGCGCGCGCGCAGGGCGCGCCACCCGGCCGCCCCCGCGTGGCAGGCCGACTGCTGCGCCGCGAGGTCGCCGCGGCGCTCCGATGGCGTGCGCACGTTGGCCAGCACGAGCGCGAGCAGCGACGCATCGAGTACGCCGCCGGCCACGAGCCGCACGGGCGGCAGCACGATGCCTTCCTGCACGAGTTCCGTGGCGCCGAACGGCATCGAGCCGGGGCTCATGCCGCCGACGTCGGCGTGATGGGCCCGCACGGCCGCATAGCCCACGATGCGTCCGTCGTCCGCGATTGCCTCGACCATTGTGAGGTCGGGCAGGTGCGAGCCGCCGTGATACGGATCGTTGAGCAGCCAGACATCGCCGGCGGCGGGGCCGCGATCGCGCACGGCGCGCACCGCCTCAGGCATCGCCCCCAAATGCACGGGGATGTGTGCGGCCTGCGCGATCATGCGGCCATCGGCGTCAAAGAGCGCGCACGAGGCGTCGCGCCGCTCGCGGATATTGGGCGACAGCGAACCGCGCGTCAGCACCGCACCCATTTCCTCGGCGATCATCGCGACGCTCGACGCGAAGACGCGAATGGCCAGCGGATCGAAGCCGCTCATCGGGCCTCCACTCGACCGCCGGTCATGAGGCACGCTCCATGAGCCATCCGCCGATGGCCAGCGCGCGCGCCGTCCACCCCGGGGCGACGTACAGCGTGGCGTCCGGCAGCGTGACCACGGCCTCGCCCGGCACCACCGCGGTGCACGACGAACCGTCGTCCACGAGATCGCTGGCGCTCCACGTGGGCGCACCCTGCCGCGCGAAGCGCACCGTCTCTGCCTGCGAACTCGCGGTATGGCGCATGGACACCACCTCCACGTCGCGGTCGAGCACGAAGCCGTAGCGCACCTGGTGTCGCTCGACAAAGCGCGCTGCAATCGCCGTACCGTCGTCACCCGGCCCGCACGGCACATCGAGTTCGTAGCCCTGCCCCACGTAGCGCGTACGCGCCGTCCACGCGCGCACCGCGCCCTGCACCTCCGCGGCCAGCGACTCCGCCAGCACGCGCACGCGCGCCGCGTCGAGCCGTGGGGTGTGCTCCATCACGCTCGCGGCGGCTTCGCGACGCTCAGGGGCCATGGCCAGGCCGAGGGCGCTGAGCACCCCCGCGTGCGGCGGCACGAGCACGCGCGCGGCGCCGACGAGATCGGCGAGAGCGCAGGCGTGGAGCGGCCCGCCGCCGCCGAACCCCATCAGCACGCAGCTCCGCGGATCTACCCCGCGATCCACGCTCACGCGCCGCAGGGCGCGCGCCATCTCGGCGTCGGCGATGTCCACCATCGCCTGGGCCGTGCGCGCGACCGGCGCCCCGAGGCGTTCGCCCAGCGCCGCTACAGCACGGCGCGCGGCCTCCACGTCCAGTCGGACGCCGCCGCTCATGCGATGCGCCACGATGCGGCCGAGGACGAGATTCGCGTCGGTGACCGTGGGCTGCGTACCGCCGCGACCGAAGGCGGCGGGACCGGGCACGGCGCCCGCGCTGCGCGGCCCCACGCGCAGCGCGCCGCCGTCGTCCATCCACCCGATGGAGCCACCGCCTGCGGAGACCGTGTCCACAAGCACGCGCGGCAGCGCAATCGGCACGCCCGCGACATCGCCGCCCGACTCGACGAGCGGCTCGCTGTCGAGGATGAGCCCCGCGTCGGCGCTCGTGCCGCCGATGTCAATGGTGAGCGCCCGGTCAAAGCCGGCGGCGCGCAGCACCGCGGCCGCGCCCACCACGCCGCCGGCCGGCCCGGAGAGGGCCAACGACGCCGCCGCACGGGCTGCTTCAGCGGCGGTGCGCATGCCGCCGCCCGACGTCATGACGCTCGGTGCCGGGTGGCCGCGTGCCCCCACGGCCGTGCCGAGGCGCGCGAGGTACGTGGCGACTGCCGGCCGGGCGTAGCCCTCGGCCACGGCGGTCGCCGTTCGCTCGTATTCGCGAATTTCCGGGAGCACCTGATGGGCGCAGATGATCTCCATCCCGGGCAGCGCGTCCGCCAGCGCCTTCGCGAGCCGCAACTCGTGCGTGCCGTCCGCGTAGGCGTGCAACAGCGCGACCACCACCACCTGCGGGGCGCGCGCCGTCACTTCGCCGACGACGCGCGCGACTTCGGCGTCAGTGAGCGCGAGGCGAACGCCCTCGGGTTCGCGGCGTTCGCGCACGGCCACGACGTCCGTGGGCGCCACGAGCGGCTCGGGATGATGCGCCGAGAGGTCATACAGCGAGGCGCGGTCCTGTCGGCGGAGTTCCAGGAGGTCGGTTGCCCCCTCGGTGGCGCAGAGCACCACGTGCGCTCCACGCCGCTCGAGCAGGAGGTTGGTGACCACCGTCGTCCCGTGTGCGATGCGCGCGATGGCGCCGGGCGCCGCAAACGCGTCGAGCGCGGCGGCGACTCCCTCGCTCTGGTCGGCGGGCGTGCTGAGCACCTTGCGAGCCACCACGCGCCCGTCGTCCGTGATCGCGGCCAGGTCGGTGAAGGTGCCGCCGACGTCTATGCCGACGGCGTGCGTCACTTCCGGTCCGGCCTGATGAGCGTCAGTGCGGGCACCAGCAGGGCGAGGTACATCATTGCCGGCGCGAACGCGATGACCACCGCCCCAGTAGACTGGCTGATGGCCCCGGAGATCGAGATCGCGAGCGCAATGAGCGCGCTCGCTCCGCAGAACCCACTCAGCCAGCGCGCCACGCGCGCACCGCGTCCGCCGACGATCGCCCGCGGCACGAACCACGCGGCCGCGAGCCCCAGCGGGGAGAGCAGGAGCACGTTCCAGTTGCCGTACCAGAAGACGTGCGTGGAGAAGAGCTCCATGAAGGCCAAGGCCAGGCCCATGAGGCCGGTACCCGCGTACCACACGGCGGCGAGCACGGCAAGCACGAGGCGCGACGCCCGCTGCGCGCCCGGCCAGCGGCCGCGCAGCGCGCTCAGGAAGGCCAGGCCGCCGAACAGCGCCAGCGGCGCGAGCGCGCCCAGCGCGACGGCCACGTACAGGCCGGGCAGGACGATCGGCACCGCAGATTCAGGGTCGCGCATCGAAGTGAAGACCACCCGCTCGTTCTTGACGAGCGAGACGGGCACGCCGTCCGGACCCGGCACCATGATGCCGCGGATGCGGTCGCGCAGGCGCATCGGGACGTACATCTCTTCCCATGCCGTCATGCGCCGGTCGGCTGGCGGTCCGAGCGCGATGTCGATGCCCAGGCGGCTGAAAGGCGTGCCTTCGGTGAGTCGCAGCGCCTCGCTGCGAAACGAATGCGCGCTCAGCGAGTCGGCCCAGGCGCGCTTGAGGGCGCCGCCGAGCACGCGGTCGAGCGCGTCACGCACGCGGGTGGAGCAGTTGTCCAGGAAATAGTCGTACGGATAGTACTTGTTCTCCTCGAGCTCGTTCCAGCGCACGAACCGCAACAACGCCAGCTTCTGCGCGCCGCTGAGGTTCAGCACTTGCTCCACCGTATGGCGGTCGTTCTCCTGATAGTACGCGAGCAGCGGCACCGTCTCGAAAGCCTGCACCCAGTAGCGCGACGTGCCGCTGAGAAACCGACCGAGGAAGTTGGGCTCGTCGAACGAGAACATTCCCCAGTTCCAGCTGGTGTCGAGTCCGGTGATCGGATCGGCGATGCGGATGGCGTTGTGCCCGAACCGCTCGAAGACGGGCGCGCCCTGCCCGAACGTCAGCAGTGATACCTGCAGGCGCTGCGCGGCCAGCGTGTCGCGGCGCTCCGCCGGCGGCGCCGGCGACGGCTGCGCGTGCGACGGCTGCGCGTGCGACGGCTGCGCGTGCGACGACACTGCCAAGGCGATGGCGAGAAGCGGGACGAAAGCGGCGCGCGTGGCGTTCAATGGATGTCTCGAACTCATGGGCGAAATCAACTGGCTGGACCGACGTCGGTGCCCGGGTAGTAGGTGCGCAGAATCGTGCGGAAATCCTGCCCGGCGCGCGCGCGGCCGATCGCTCCCCACTGGCACATGCCGATGCCGTGCCCCCATCCATTGCCGCGAATGACGAGCCGACGCAGGGTGCCGCCCGGGCCGTTCTCAGGTTCGAGCGAAAAATAGGTGCTGTTCAGGATCTCGCCACCGGGCGGCCGCAGCACGTAGCGCACGTCGTTGCCGCGCAGGGTGTAGCGGCCCGTCTCCGTCTCGATTCGCATGACCCCGACGCGCCCCGTGGGTGTCCGCGCGTCGACCGTCACGCTCGTGGCATGGCCGGGCCCGGCCGCGGGGACGCTCACGTAGGTGCGCAGGTACTGGTGCAGCGCGGCGTCGAGCTCGGCCGATTCGAGGGTGCGCGTCCAGGCGAAGCGCGGCGCCGGATCGCAGTAGTAGCGCTGGGTGCCGGGAATGCGGTCGCTCACGCGCCGCAGGTAGGCTTGGGCACCGGTACGCCAGACCTCGTCGGCGCTCGCGGTCTCGCCGCCGCAGGACGCCGAGTACGGCGCGTCCACCGTGCGTCCGCCGTACTTGAGCACGAGCCCGGCGGTGCGCGCGACGGCCGCGTCGCCGAATGCACGTTCAGCGTCCACCCCGCCGTACACCTGGTCCGACGTGCCGGCCACAAGGTCGTAATTGGCGTGGCGCGCCGCGCGCCCGCCGGCTGCGGCAAGGCGCACGTACGTGTACGAGCGCGCCGCCACGGTCTGCGCCTCCACGGCCGCGGCCTCCGCCGCCGTGCGTCCGCCAATCTCGAGTGGTACGACGCCACGCAGATACTGCTCCACGCCCAGCACGTTCACCACCATGACGCGCACGCCATCGTCGGCCGCGTGCAAGCGCAGCACGCCGCGGTAGCGCTTGCCGCCGAATAGCACGAGGTCATCGGCGCGGTCGGCGCGCAGCACGAGCGGCGCGGGACGCCACGCCGTCGCAAATCCGTCGGTGCGGACCGCACGCAGCTGGCGATCGCTCTGCTCCAGCGTCCATCCCTCCCCTGGGCGGCCGCGCACCAGCACGCTCTCGCGGTCATCGAACAGTCGCCAAGCGCCCGTGGCGGCGATACCCGGAAACTCCACCGCGGTGGCGAGTGCGACGCGAACGTCGCGATCGCCCTCCCGGCGGAACTCCGGCGCCTTGTCCCGCGGCATCTCCTCCGGTCGCGCCGCCGGGACCGGTACGGTGTCGGACTTGGCGGGCGGCAGGCCGACGACGCGAATGGGCTCCTCCACGGGAACGCCGAGCCGCGTCGTGACGCAGGCACCGATGAGCACGAGCGCGGCCGCGGCCGCCATCCGGCGCCACATCAGCGGCCGTAGCTCCCGACGCTCGACGGCATCACGGGGAGGGCACGGCCGTCGCGGTACACCTCGCGCGGCGCGCACTTGGATGTGACTCCCAGGAGGTTTGCGCGGAAGTCGTAGTCATCCACCACCTCAACCACTTCGACTTCAGTCATGAAGCCAGTCGGGACTTCCCTGTTGAGCCACGTCAGCCCGTCGATGTCATCGGCTTGCCACGGCAGCCGGCCGCCGGACAGTCGCCCCTCGGCCGGTGCATGCGTCACCAGCAGGGGCGCCCGCGCGCCGATGCGGGATTCGTAGCGCCCCGCCGTGATGTGCCGCTGGAGTTCTTGTACGCGCTCCATCCGTTCGCGTTTCACGCCGTCCGGCACATCGTCTGCCATCTGTGCCGCACGCGTCCCCTCCTGCGGCGAGTAGGAGAAGATGCCCACGCGCTCGAACTCGAGCTCGGTGAGGAAGTCGAGCAGCTGGACGAAGTCGGCGTCGGTCTCACCCGGGAACCCGACGATGCACGTGGTGCGGATGGCCACCCCCGGCACGGCGTCGCGGAAGCGCGCCACTCTTTCACGGATGCTCTTCTGCCGCTCCGGTCGGCGCATGCGCTCGAGCACGGCATCGGAGGCGTGCTGGATGGGCATGTCGAGGTAGCGCACGATGCGCGGCTCGTTGGCAATGACCTCCAGCAGCTGCGGCGTGATGCCGGCCGAATAGAGGTACATGTTGCGGATCCACGGAATCGAGGTCTCGCGCACCAATGCGCGCAGGACTTCCGGCAGCCGCACGCCGTCGCGCCGGTCGCGCCCGTAGTGCGCCAGGTCCTGCGCCACGAGGTTCACCTCGCGCGCCCCCTGCATCTCCAGCAGCTGCGCCTCACGGACGATGTCGTCCAGCGCGAACGACCGGTGCCGGCCGCGCATCAGCGGAATGGCACAGAAGGCGCAGCCGTGGTCGCACCCTTCGCTCAGCTTGAGGTACCGCACCCATGGCGTGTCGCCCGTGTACAGGCGCACGCCGGGATGCAGCGTCTCCGGGTCCCCGATCAGGCCGCGCGCGTGCAGTTCCACGGCCAGCCGGTCGGTCTCCGACGCGCCGAGGAAGAGGTCCACCTCGGGGAGCGCAGCCTGCATCTCGGCCTTGTGACGTTCCACCATGCACCCCACGGCCACCACGGTCTGGCAGGCGCCGTCGCCTTTGCGTTGCGCGGCCTCGATGATGGCGTCGAGCGACTCCTTCTTGGCTGCGTCAATGAACCCGCAGGTGTTGACGACGATCAGCTCCGCCTCGACGAGCGCTTCCACCGGCTCGCCGCCGTGCGCGCGCAGCTCCGCCACGTAGCGCTCGCTGTCGACGGTGTTCTTGTCGCAGCCAAGGGTGACGACGGCAAACTTCACCGATAGTTCCCGAACTTGAGCTCGACGCCGTAGTCGCCGCGCCGCAGCAGGGCCATGGCCTCCTGCAGGGTGTCCTTGTCCGTGCCGCTGATGCGCACCTGGTCGCCCTGGATGGACGCCTGGATCTTCTTGAGCTTCGCCTCCTTGATGGCGGCCGCGACCTTCTTGGCCGTCTCGGTGTCGAGCGCCTGCTTGAGCTTGATCTCCTTCTTCAGGGTGTCATTCCCCGCGGGGACGTTGTCGCCGACCTCGAGGTTCTTCACCGGCACGCCGCGCTTGATCAGCCTGGACTGGACGATGTCGAAGAGCGCCCGCATGCGCATGTCATGGTCGGTGTGCAGGCGAATCACGCCCTCGGCGCGCGCGAACTCGATGCTCAGCACCCTGGCGTCCTTGAAGTCGTAGCGCTGGGCCGACTCCTTCTGCGCCTGGTTGACCGCGTTGTCGACCTCCTGGAGGTCGACGCCGGTGGTGACATCAAAGCTGAATGCAGAGGCCATTATACATGCTGATTGAGGATTTGGAATCCGGATTGCGATTGAGGATTCCGACTACGGACTGCGACTGGCGATCCTAGAAATCGAAACCTCCGGGGGGCAAAAAGGAAGGCGCGGAACCCCGTCCGCGCCTCTGTTGTCCCTCTGTTGTCCCTCTGTTGTATTTCTGTTGTTTCTCTGTTGTCTCTCTAACTCCCCAGATAAGACTCCAGCGCCTTCGCCCGACTAATGTGCCGCAAGCGACTGAGGGCTTTCTCTTTGATTTGCCGCACTCGTTCCCTGGTGATGTTCAGCACCTCGCCGATCTCCTCGAGCGTCATCGGCTCGGCGCCGTCGAGGCCGAAGTACAGGCGCAGGATCTTGGCCTCGCGCTCCTTGAGCCCGCGCAACGCGTCATGGATCGACTCGGTCAGCGCCTTCTCGAACGTCTCCTCGTCTGGCGTCCGGCTCTCGGTGTCCGGGAGGTAGTCGAGCAGGCGGTTGTCCTCGCCCGGCGACATCGGCGCATCGAGGGAGAGGTGCGTCTGCGAGATGAGCATCGTCCGCGCGACTTCCTCCTCGGTAATGTCCATCCCGTCGGCAATCTCGGCGTGCGTCGCCTCGCGCCCGAGTTCCTGAAGCAAGGCGCTGGCGCGCTTCCCGATGCGGTGCAGCGTCCCGGCGCGGTTGAGCGGCACGCGCACGATGCGGGACTGCTCGGCGAGCGCCTGGAGGATGGCCTGCCGGATCCACCAGACGGCGTAGGAAATGAACTTGATCCCCTTCGTCTCGTCGAACTTGTGGGCGGCGCGGATCAGGCCGAGGTTGCCCTCGTTGATCAGGTCGCTGAGCGACACGCCCTGATTCTGGTACTTCTTGGCGACCGAGACCACGAAGCGGAGGTTCGAGCGCACGAGCTTGTCGAGCGCTTCCTGATCCCCGGAGCGGATGCGCTGGGCGAGGTCCACCTCGTCCTCGCGCGTGATCAGCGGAAAGACACTGATGTCGCGCAAGTACTGGTCGAGCGAGCCTTCCTCGGCCTGATGCTTCTTCCGGTGGCCCGGACCGCGAGCACGCGTCGTGCGCTCTGATGGATCAATCATACGGTGCGGAATGTGGTGCGCGACGCGACCGTCCGGAAGTGCACCCCGTCAGCGGATGCGCGTGCCCAGTCGCTGCCACCGGACCTTTGTCAAGAAGGGGACGGGCGAGGCGCTGTCGGGCGCGTAGCTGAAGTAGACCAGCATGGGGCGTCCCTTCACCAGCGAGTCTGGGACGAAGCCCCAGTAGCGGCTGTCGAGCGAATTGTCGCGGTTGTCGCCGAGGACGAAGAGGTGCGCCGGGGGAACGACGAGCGGGCCCCAGTTGTTGCGCGAGGGATGGTACGACCTGCCGGCGCGCGCGCGGCCCACCAGGTACTGCCGCTGCCATCGGAACTCCTCGCCGGCCGGATCGGACCCCGGTTCGGTGTGCGACGAGTAGCGCTCCCGCAGGGCCTGCCCGTTGCGCTGGAGCACGCCATCCACCATGCCGAGCGTGTCCCCGGGCAGCCCCGCCACGCGCTTCACGAAGTCCTTGGTCGGATCCTGCGGCCACCGGAAGACGATTACGTCCTCGTGCTGTGGCGCACGCACCGCCGGCAGGCGCGCAGCCGTGAAGGGCACCTCGGCGCCGTAGACGAGCTTGTTCACCAGCAGGAAGTCGCCCACGAGCAACGTCCCTTCCATGGAACCGCTCGGGATCTTGAACGCCTCCACGAGGAACGAGCGCACCACGAAGAAAAGCAGCAGCGCCGTGGTCATGGACTTGGTCCATTCCCAGAGCACGTGCAGCGGACGCCAGCGGCTGCGCCGCGGCGTCGGGGCGTGCGCCGTGTCGCCGCTGACCAGGGGCGGTTCGGGCGTGCTCGGAGGGAAGGGGGTGTCAGTCATGGGTACCCGTGGGAGATAGCCGGAGGCGACAGGCTAATCAAGGTCGGAACCAGGGGCTACAGCTCTCGGAACGAGGAGGAGGTAGAGGCTTCGCGAGGAGGGACGGGGTGCGGAACGAGGAGGGAGATCGAAGGCGCGCCCAAGATATCCCTCCTCGTTCCACCCCTCGTCCCTCTATTCTACGCCTCTACCCCCTCCTCGTTCCGTCGGGGTCAGTAGTTATCGATCTGCGCGCGTTGGAGTGCCCCGCTGTAGTCGATGTATCCCACCTTCGTCTCCGAGAAGAACTCGTACACTTCCCAGCCGCCTTCGCGGTGGCCGTTGCCCGTCGCCTTCACGCCGCCAAACGGCAGGTGTGCCTCGGCGCCGATGGTCGGGGCGTTGATGTACGTGATGCCGTTGTCGAGCTGCTGCAGCGCCTGGAACGCGATGTTCACGTCGCGCGTGTAGACCGCCGAGGACAGGCCGTACGCCACGTCATTGTTCACCGTGAACGCCTCGGCCGCGTCCTTCACCTTGATGACGCTGAGCACCGGGCCGAAGATCTCCTCCTGCTCGAGCCGCGATCCCGCCTTCACGTTCGTGAAGATCGTCGGCTGGTAGAAGTAGCCGTGGTCGAGGTCGCCGCCGGTCGCCTTCTGGCCGCCCAGCACGAGTGTTGCGCCTTCGCTCTTCCCGATCTGGACGTAGTTCTCGACGTTCTCGCGCCCCGCCTCGTTCACCATCGGGCCGACGTCCGTTCCCTTCTTGCGGCCATCGCCGAGCGTGAGTTTCGAGGCACGGTCCACGAGCAGCTTCACGAACTTGTCGTGCACTCCCTCCTGCACAATCAGGCGGCTCGTCGCCGTGCAGCGCTGGCCGGTCGTGCCGAAGGCGCCCCAGAGTACGCCATCGAGGGCGAGGTCGAGGTCGGCGTCGTTGAGCACCGTCATGGCGTTCTTGCCGCCCATCTCGAGCGAGAGGCGCTTGTGCATGCGCCCGCACACCTCGCCGATCTTGCTCCCCGTCTCCGTGGAGCCGGTGAACGAGACGAGCGCCACGTCCGGGTGATTCACGATGGCATTGCCCACGCGGCCCGGGCCGTGCACCAGCTGGATCACCTCGGGCGGCAGGCCGGCCTCGAGCAGGACCTCGACCAGCACGTGCCCCGTGTGCGGCACGTCGGTGGCCGGCTTGAACACGACCGAGTTTCCGCAGAGCAATGCCGGGAAGATCTTCCACGTCGGGATCGCCAGCGGGAAGTTGAACGGCGTGATGATGCCGGCCACGCCGATGGGGCGGCGGAACGACATCGCCCACTTGCTGCGCAACTCGCTCGGCACCGTGTGCCCGAAGAGGCGGCGCCCCTCCGTGGCGGCATAGTAGGCCGTGTCGATGCCTTCCTGCACATCGCCCTTCGTCTCGGCGATGGGCTTGCCCATCTCGCGCGTCATCAGGTCGGCAATTTCGTCCTTGCGGCGCACCAGGATGTCGCCCACGCGGCGCAGGATGTCGCCACGCGCCGGGGCCGGAACGGCCTTCCAGAGGGCGAAGCCCTTCTTGGCGCTTTCGACCGCGCGGTTCACGTCGGACGCGTCGCCCTTCGGAAAGAGACCGATGAGGTCGCGGGTGTCGGCGGGGTTGCGGTTCTCGACGTATTCGCCGGTCGAGGACTCAACCCACTCGCCGGCGATGAAGCTCTTGAATTTCGTCATATGGAGTGCTGATGTAGGGGAAGGCGGACGGCAGAGGGCAGACGGCGGACGGCGGACGGCGGACGGCAGACGACGGACGTCGTGCCGCTTTGAAAGCTAACCCTTCGAAATCTAACCCTTGCCCACATCCACCCGCTCGTCGCAGAATGCTGACATTCGGTGTCAGCGATCAGATGACAGGGCGAAGAAGCAGAAGACGGCGGAGAACGGCGGAGAACGGCAGAGAACGGCAGAGGACGCACGACGAGGGCTCGGGCTCACTCCGGCGCCTCCGCCGTCCACTGCCGTTCTCTGCCGTTCTCTGCCGTTCTCTGCCGTTCTCCGCCTGCTATCCGCCGTCTCCTACTTCGCGCAACTCCAGTTCGCCGGATGCGCCGCCGACGGCGTGGCGTACCCCGTCCGCGGCAGCACCTCAACGGACGCCAGCACGAGCCCCCACAGCACCAGGAGCAGCGACAGCGTGTGCGCCCTGGCCGTCCGATGCCGGAATGTCCAGACCGACGACCAGATGCCGCTGATGACCAGCGCCGAGACGGCGCCGAGGTATCCCGTGAGGCCGATCCCGCAGCGCGCGCTGTACGGCCAGAAGACCATGCCCGCGCCGAGCGCAACGGTGAGCGAGAGCCGAAGGAAGACGCCCCACGTCGAGGTGACCTTCTGCACGTCGGCCACCTGTGCCCGTGCCTGTGTCCCCTGCGCCGCCTTTACAGGAAACATCGCCTCATCGCTCACCGACTCAAGCTGGCGGTCGATCTTCTTCAGCTCAGCGTCCCAGTTGCGCTCCGTCATCCCTGCTCCCGCGCCAGGCCGTGGCGCTCGATCTTCTTGTAGAGATTCGACCGGGGCATGTCGAGCAGACGCGCCGTCTCCGCCACGTTCCAGTCGTGCTCGCGCAGCTTGACCAAGAGGAAGGCGCGTTCGGCGGCCAGCTTGAACTCCTCGAACGTGCGGCACGCATCGAGCGCGCCGAGCGAGGAGCCCTCGGTGGCGCGCGCGCCGACGAGCCGCTCCACATCGGCGACGGTCACCTGCGGTCCGCGCGACAGGATGAGCAGGCGCTCGATCGTATTGCGGAGCTCGCGCACATTGCCCGGCCAGTCAAGCGCCGCCAGCCGATCGGCCGCGGCCTGCTCCATGCCGCGCGCCATGGCACCCGTCGGTGCAAACTGGTCGAGAAAATGCTGGATGAGCACCGGAATGTCATCGCGGCGTTCCCGCAGCGGCGGCACCACGACGGGCACCACGTTGAGCCGATAGTAGAGGTCTTCGCGAAAGCGGCCGGCGGCGATCTCATCCTCGAGCCGCTTGTTCGTCGCCGCGAGCACGCGCACGTCCACCGTGCGCGGCTTCGCGCCGCCGATGCGCGTCACCTCGCCGTCCTGCAGCACGCGCAGCACCTTGGCCTGCGCGGCGAGCGACATGTCGCCGACCTCGTCGAGGAAGAGCGTGCCACCGTCGGACTGCTCGAACTTGCCGGTCCGGTCCTGCACCGCGCCGGTGAACGACCCCTTCATGTGCCCGAACAGCTCGCTCTCGATCAACTCGCCGGGAATCGCCGCGCAGTTGACCTCGACGAATGGCCCCGACGCGCGCCGCGACTGCCGGTGCAATGCGCGCGCGACGAGTTCCTTGCCCGTGCCGTTCTCGCCGGTGATCAGGACGCGCGCATCGGTGGCTGCCACGCGGTCGATCGTCTCGATGAGCGCGCGGATGGCGTGCGACCGTCCGACGATTTCGTACGTCTGCTCCACCACCTCGCGCAATCGCGCGTTCTCCTCGCGCAGCGCCAGGTGTCCGATGGCGTTGCGCAGCGTCACGAGGATGCGGTCGGTGTCGAGCGGCTTCTCCATGATGTCGTAGGCGCCGCCCTGCGTGGCCTCCACCGCATTCTGGATGGTGGCGTGCCCGCTGATCATCACGACGATGGCCGCGGGGTCGAACGCGCGCAGCTTGCGCAGCGTCTCGAGCCCGTCCATTCCGGCCATCTTGACATCGAGGAAGGTGAGCTGCGGGCGGAATTGCTCGTACGCCGCAAGCGCGGCCGCGCCTGACGACTCCGTGCGCACCTCATAGCCTTCGTACTCGAGGAGCTGCGAGAGCGCGTCGCAGATCCCCTGTTCGTCGTCTACGACGAGGACGCGCCGGCTCATGGCACCGCCTTGTACAGCACGATCCTGCCCTTGGTGATTCTCACATCGGCCACCGCCTCCGGCACCGGCATCGCAATCACGTCAGGGGCGAGGCTGTCGGTCCGCTGTTTCACGCTGATGCGGCGCACGATGCGGTCGATGAGCGCGGACGGCAGGCGCAGTTCGTTCACCGTCATGTGCGTCACGTGCAGCCCCAGCAGGCCCGGGTGCAGCATCGACAGCCGCCCGCCAATGAGCACCGGCTGGCGCCCGTCAAGCATGCTCCCGAGCGGACCCAACGACCCGGGATCGCCCAGCTCGGTCACGGCGATGCTGGTGCGGACGAGCAGCACCTCGCCCTGCACCGACGCTTCCGGCTTGGCCGCAGCGGTGCCGAGAATCTTCATGGCGGGCGTCAGCTGCCACGCCACGAACTCCGCGGGCGTCAGGCTCGCATAGACCGGTCCGTTCTTCGCCGCCAAGCGCCCGGCGGCCCGCGTTCCCGCCGCCGCCGCTTCGGGCGTGATTGGGGTCCACGCAATCGTGTCCGCCGGCGGCGTCGCGACCACCAGGGCCCGCACGCGCGGATACCACCACGCCTGGGTGTACCACCCGCCAACGGCGAGCACGGCCACCATCACCAGACATCCGAGACGCCCGAGACAGCCGAACATCAGTCGCTCTCCATAAGGTCGAGCACGCGCGCGTCGGCGCGCGCTTCACGCACCAGCGCATTGAGTGATCCGCTGCGGAATGCGCGCAGGTCGAGTTCCACACGGGCAAAGCCCGCCATCGTCACGGCCGCCCGCAGCGCCGGGCGCTGCGCGACCGCGCTCCATCGCTCGATCTGATCGTGATCCATCTCGATGCGCGCCGTCTCGCCGTGATAGCGCACCCGCAGGTTGCCGGTGATGCCCAGCGCGCGCAGCGCGCGCTCCGCGTTCTCCACCTTACGCAGGCGCAGAGGCGTCACCTCGGTGCCGTGCGGCAGGCGCGAGGAAAGACAGGGCGACGACGGCTGCGACCAGGTGGGGATGCCGCGCGCGCGCGACAGCGCCCGGATGTCGTCCTTGCTGAAGCGCAGCTCGGCGAGGGGCGACTGTACGCCGGCCTCGCGCGCCGCCTGCGCACCGGGCCGGAAGTCCGCCAGGTCGTCGTGGTTGGTGCCGTCCACCACCACGGCAAGACCGCGCTCGCGCGCGATCGGGACCAGCCTGCTCCACAACTCCGTCTTGCAGAAGTAGCAGCGGTTCACGGGATTGGCGGCATAACGCGGGTCGCTCATCTCGTCGGTGTCAATCTCCAGCACCGGCACGCCGAACCGGTCGGCCACCTCGCGCGCCGTCG
The DNA here is from genome assembly GCA_013822425.1 of Gemmatimonas sp. Lineage (GTDB taxonomy): Bacteria > Gemmatimonadota > Gemmatimonadetes > Gemmatimonadales > Gemmatimonadaceae > PNKL01. The sequence continues at coordinate 43,644 of PNKL01000001.1, read as the reverse complement.
TCCATTGCTCCAGCGGATACGACGCGCTGCGCCCGATGACCGCGAGCATGTTCGCCCCCCCGACCGCCTCGAGCGCCACGCACGCCAGGTACGCCGAGTCGACGCCGCCGGAGAACCCGATGAGCACCGACCCATGGTCCCGAAGCCACGCCACGAGCGCTGACTCCTTGTCGAGGAGCTGGGCCCGCAGGACGTCCGGAGCGGCGAGGTCGGGGGTCATGGTAATGAAAGGTAGTGTCCACTAATACGGACGGTACCGGGGAAAGTGCCAAGAACCTCGGAACGAGGAGGGGGTAGAGGCGTTTCCTCGTCCCTCAGCGTCGATAACCTGGCCCCCGCACGACTTGCCCCGGCTTCGCCCCCGTATGCTGCCCGTCCCGCAGCACCGCCACCCCGTTCACGAAGACATCACGCACGCCGGTCGAGAGCTGGTGCGGCTTCTCGAACGTCGCATTGTCGATGATCGTGTTCGGGTCGAAGACCACGATATCCGCCTTGAGTCCTGGCTTGAGGATGCCGCGGTCGTGAATGGAGAGGCGCGTGGCGACCGCCGACGACGCCTTGCGCACGGCGTCCTCCAGCGGCGTGATGCGCTCGTTGCGTACGTACTTGCCGAACAGGCGCGGAAAGTTGCCGTACGCGCGCGGGTGCACCATGCCGCGCGCCGTCGCCGGGTCGCGCGTGCCGGCGTCAGTGCCGAACTTCATCCACGGCAGTCGGATCTGCTTCTGGATGTTCTCTTCGCTCATCAGGAAGAGGATCTCGCTCAGCCCCAGCTCCTCCGCGACGTTGAGGTCGATGATCACCTCGGCCCAGTCCTTGTTCATCGCCGTGGCGATCTCGCTGAGCCGCATCCCCTCGAACTTCCTGTATTCGTCCTTCCGGAAGCCCATGACCATCACATTCTCGGGCGTCGCGGCCTCGCAGAGATTCTCGTAGCCCGCATCGCGGGCGTGGATCTCCGCGATCATCGTCGCGCGCAGCGCCGGGTTCTTGAGGTTCTCGAGCAGCTTGCCGTTCTCGGCGTACTTGGGCGGAATGCAACTCGCAAACGAGTTGCCGCCGGCCGGATACAGGTACATGTCGGCCTGCACGTCGAGCCCCGCCGCGCGCGCGCTGTCGATCTTGGCGATGGCGACGTCCATCTTGGGCCAGTTGCGTACGCCCGCGGCCTTGAGATGGTAGATTTCAACAGACACCCCTGCACCCTGCCCGACCTTGATCGCCTCGTCGATCCCCTCGAGGAACTTGTCCCCCTCGCTCCGCATGTGCGTGATGTACACGCCGCCGTACGGCGCGGCCGCCTTGTTGATCTCGGTCAGTTCCGCCGGGCTCGCATAGACGTTCGGCGGGTAGATCAGCGCGCTCGCGATGCCGAATGCGCCGTCTTCCATCGCGCGCCGTACCATCGCCTGCATGGTGTCGAGTTCCACGCGGGTCGCGGGACCCATGCCGCCGCCCTTGCCGTACACGCGCACCGTGCCGTTGCCGACGAACGAGCCGATGTTCTGCGAGGCACCGCGCCCGATCATGTATTCGAGCCAGTCGCTGAAGCCGCGGGGACCCGTGAAGCGCTGCGCCAGTGCGCGGATCGCCGTGTCGGACTCGAGCGCGAGGATGTTGTCGTTCACCGGCGCCGGCGTGTCGCCCTCGCCGAGGATCGCCGTGGTAATGCCCTGCGTCACCATGGAGATGGCCTTGCCGTCGCCCGACATGAAGTTGCCGTACGACTGGGCCTGGATGTCGATGAAGCCGGGCGCGACCACGTGGCCCGCGGCGTTCACGCGCTGCGCGGCGCCGGCGCGCGCGAATGCGCCGCGCGGTCCCATGGCGGCAATGCGATCGCCGCGGAGCGCCACGTCGCCGTAGAACCAGGCGGCGCCGGTACCGTCAACCACGCGGCCATTCTCGATGACCACGTCGTAACCACGGCCAGGGCCAGGGGCGCCAGTGACAACGCCGCCGCGCGGAGCGCAGGCGGCGAGGGCGAGCAGAAGAGGGATGTGGCGGAATGTGCGCATGCGGCGACTCGCGAATAGGGACCGCGAGAATGTACCGCGCCGTCCCTCGTGCCGCCTCCGTGACGGTGCCCGCCGCGATGGTCCCGCAGCGATGGTCCCGCAGTGATGGTCCAATGCGCCGGTGCGGCGACGCTACACCGCCGCGCGCATCCCCGCGATCACCGCATCAAGTCCCGGCCACCCATCGCCGTTGTACTTGGCGATCGTCACGAGATACAAGCGCCCATCCTCGCCGAACTTCTCGACCACCGCCGCCGCGCCCTTGGCCACCGCCTCGGCGCTGGCGAACGGGGGTTCGAGTTCCTCGGGCATCTGGCCGTTCGCGTGCTTCACGCCGGCCGCGTCGAGGAAGGCCGCCTGGATCTGCGGCTCGAACTCCACGTACAGCATATTGAGCAGGTTGAGCTCGTCGTCGGCGTTCTCGGCGCCCAGCCGCACGACCTCGCGCGCGAGCTTGTCCGCCGGCCACTGCAGCAGCGTCGCCGGGCGGAACCCGCCGCCGCGCGACACCATGCGCGTGACCATCAGGGCACGCATGTCCTTGCTGCTCTTGATGGCGCGCGCGACGAGCTCCACGCGCCGCGCGGGGGCGAGTTGACGGTAGGGAGATGCGTGGGCCATGCGGAAAATGTAATCACCGACAACCATGACGGCGAAGGACACGAAGGGCGCGAAGAGGAGCCCCTTCGTGCCCGTCGCACTTCGCGGTGGCCGTTCGCCTAATCGGCCGGCACGAGCGACAACCGCGTCCCCCACGGGTCGCTGAATGACCAGCCGTGCTCGGTGCGCGCTGCCACGTGTCCGTGGGCTTCCAGATTCCCGCGCGCCGCATCCACCGACGCCGCGTCCGGCAGCATGAGCTCCCAGTCGAGCAGCCGCGCCTCGTCTGGCGCCGCGCTCGGCTGCCCCTTGGCCCAGGTATTGGTGCCGAGGTGATGGTGATACCCGCCCGCGGAGAAGAAGAGCGCGCCAGGGTACGACCAGACGATCAAGTCCAGGCCGAGGGCGTCTTGGTAGAACGCGCGCGCCTCCTCGAGCAAGCCAACGTGCAGGTGCATGTGGCCTAGCGTCGTGCCGGCCGGCATCCCGTTCCACGGCTCACCGCCCGCAGCGTCGGCAAGGGAACGTGCGTCGAGGGGGATGGTCGCCATGCTGAGTTCGCGCCCTTCGTGGCGCCACGTCGCTCGCGGACGGTCAGCGTACACCTCGATGCCGAGGCCGTCCGGGTCGCTCAGATAGATGGCTTCGCTCACGAGATGATCCGACGCGCCCGCCCGCTCGCCGATATCGCGGAGATGCACGAGGAATCGCCCGAGCGACGCGCGATCGGGGAGCAGGATGGCAACGTGGAACAGGCCCTGACGTCCGCCGCGCGGCACCGGCTGTGAGGCACCTCCGCGGAGTTCGAGGATCGCACGACCATCGCCGACGACTCCGAGTGCACCCGCGCCTTCCTCCTGCGACAGCACGTGGAGGCCCAGCACCCTCGTATAGAAGTCGAGTGATCGCTCGAGGTCGGTGACTTGCAGGTGCGCCTTCCCGAGCCGCGTGGCGTCGGGGAGTCGGTAGGTGGTGGGCGGGAGCCCGTAGGGGAGCGCGGTCATCGGAGGCGGTGATCAGGACGTGGCGGGGGCGGCGTGTCGATCCATGATCGGCGGAACCGCCGGCGCCTCGACCGCGGCGGGCGTCTCGACCGTCTGCACCGTCCGCGGCGTGCTGCCGGGGTGGAACCCAAGCACCTGCAACATGGTGAAGAACGCGAGCACGTAGGCGATGGACACCCAGTAGCCGTGCCGCAGGTAGTTCTTCGTGTTCTTCGCCTCCGGATACATGTTGCTCAGCGCGACGCCGGCCGACGAGCCGAACCAGATCATCGAGCCGCCGAAGCCGACGGCGAAGGCGAGGAAGCCCCAGTCGTAGCCCCCCTGGGCAAGGGCGAGCGCGGTGAGCGGGATGTTGTCGAAGACGGCCGACGTGAAGCCGAGTCCGAACGCCGTCTGCCACGAGGCGGTGGGGAGTTTCTCGACTGGCATCATGCTGGCGCAGAGCACCAGCGAGAGCAGGAAGATGGTCCCCTTGAGGTTCTCGGGGAGCAGTGACCATTCGGGCTTGCGCAGGCCGGCGGTGGCGAGAATCGCCACCCAGACCGCGAGACCGAGGAACGGTCCCTTGTCGGACAGTTCGTAGAACCTGGTGTTCATCACCACGTTGACGATGACGGCGAGCGCGAGGATGCTCATCACCACAGCGACGCGCGGCCAGTCGATCCTGGCCTCGTCCGCTTCCGGCACGTGGAGCGGCGAGTATTTCTGTTGTGTCACCGCCAGCGGAATCAGCACGACCATGGCAACCAGGGTGCCGATGATCGCCTCGAAGACCTCCTGCGGGCCGACGCCGGCGATCCACATCATCGTCGTCGTCGTGTCACCCACTACCGAGAAGGCGCCGCCGGCGTTGGAGGCGGCCACGATGCCGGCGATGTAGCCGATGTGCACCTTGCCCTTGAACACTTTGTGCGCCACCGCGCCGCCGATGAGCGCGGCCGCGATGTTGTCGAGGAACGACGAGATGAAGGCGATGAGGAGGAGGAGGATCCACGCCCCCTTCCAGTCGTTCGGCAGGTACTTGGGCAGCGAGGCCGGAACACCGCTTTCCTCGAAGTGCCTCGCCAGCAGCGCGAAGCCCATCAGCAGGCAAAACAGATTGGCCAAGATCACCCACTCGTGCTCGACGTGCAGGGCGAAACCCACGACCCCGGCGCCGGTGCGGAATGGCGAGGCGAAGATCTTGTAGAGCGCGATGACGGTGGCGCCGGTGACCGCGATCTTGAACGTGTGATGATGGAAGATGCCGACACCGGCCAGCACGATGCCGAACATGATGAACTCCACCGGCACGGGGCCGACGCTGGGGCCGGAAAAGCCCAGCGCTGCAGCGGCGGCCGTAGCCGGCAGTGCGGCGAGCAGGAGAGCGGCAATGGTCAAAGAGCGCATGGTGTTCTCTATCGCGCCGCCGGCTTCACGGCGACCTGCAGCGAGGAGTGGGTGAGGGATTTGACGCTAGTGGACTGGTGCCTCGACTCCTGCCGGCGCCCCGACGGTCTGCACCGTGCGCGGCGTGCTGCCGGGGTGGAAGCCGATCACCTGCAACATCGTGAAGAAGCCAACCACGTAGGCGAGCGCCACCCAGAACCCCTTGGCGAGATAGAGCTTCGAGTCGCGCGCGTACGGATACATGCTCGTGAGCGCAACGCCCGCCGACGAGCCAAACCAGATCATCGAGCCGCCGAAGCCCACCGCGTAGGCGAGGAAGCCCCAGTCGTAGCCGCCCTGATTGAGCGCCAGCGCCGTGAGCGGGATGTTGTCGAAGATGGAGGAGATGAAGCCGAGTCCGAACGCCGTCTGCCACGACGCGACGGGGAGCTTCTCCACCGGCATCATGCTCGCACAGAGCACCAGCGAGAGCAGGAAGATGGACCCCTTGAACGACTCGGGCACCAGCGACCAGTGCGGCTTGCGAAGCCACGCGGTTCCGAGCAGCGCCACCCAGACCGCCAGACCGAGGAACGGCGCGCGGTTCGACACTTCGTTAAACTGCGTGTTCATCACCACGTTCACGGTGACCGCGAGCAAAAGCACGCACAGGACGACGAAGACCCGCGCCCAGTCCACCTGGGTATCCTTGTCCGGATTCGCCTCGATGGGCGCGTACTTCTGCTGCATGATCGAGAGCGGGATGGCGAAGATCAGGAAGGCCGTCGCCGAGCCGATGGTGGCCTCGGCCACCTCCAGCGGCCCGACGCCCGCGATCCACATCATGGTCGTGGTCGTATCGCCGATGACGCTGCCGGCGCCGCCGGCGTTCGAGGCGGCGATGATGCCGGCGAGGTAGCCCACGTGCACCTTGCCGCGGAAAACCGTGTGCGCCACCGCGCCGCCGATCAGCGCTGCGGCGATGTTGTCGAGGAAGGCGGAGAGGATGAAGACCAGGGCGAGGAGAATCAGTCCGCCCTTCCAGTCATCGGGGAGGAAGCGCGGCAGCATCGCCGGCACCTTGCTCTCCTCGAAGTGGTTGGCGAGCAGTGCAAAGCCGACGAGGAGCAGGAGCAGGTTCACCAGGATCACCCACTCGTGCTCGACGTGCCGGACGAAACCGAGCGGGCCTGCGCCCTCACGGAACGGCGACAGGAACATCTTGTAGAGCGCGATGACGGTGACGCCGGTGAGCGCGATCTTCAGCGTGTGGTGGTGGAAGATGGCCACGCCGCCCAACACCAGGCCGAACAGCATGAACTCCACCGGCACGAGACCGATGCTGGGGCCTGAAAACCCCAGCGCGGCGGCGGCCGCCGTGGCCGGCAGGGCCGCGAGCAGGAGCGCGCCGATACCCAATGAACGCATGAATTCCTCGGAGAGGGGGCAGGCCACGCGACGCGACCTGCGGCGGTGCGATAATGCGACGCGAAAGATGTGCGCGAGATGGGCGGAATTCCTTCGGGAAAGAGCGCACGTCGCTGTGGGGGTTCACCCCACACCGCGAAATCCTAGCGCCTCTGCCACCGCATCGCGACTCACATGCTCGGCGCCGTCGAGGTCGGCAATGGTGCGCGACACGCGCAGGACTCGAGCGTAGCCCCGGGCACTGAGCCGAAGACGGTCGGCGGCGGAGACCAGCCAGGCGTGCGCCTCGGCGGTGGGGCCGTGTGCGCCACGCAAGGCGCGCGCAGGGGCCTGCGCGTTGGCGTTGACCCCACGCTGCCCGGCGTAACGAGCGTGCTGCCGCTCGCGAGCAGCGATGATGCGCGTGCGCACCTGTTCCGACGTCTCGTCGCCCCCGCCGTGCATGGCGGAGAGCGCGACCGGAGCCACCGTGACGCGCAGGTCCATGCGGTCGGCCAGCGGCCCGGAGAGCCGCGCACGATACCGGGCAATGTCGGTGGCGCTGCAGCGACAGTCGCCCCCTCCGTCCTCGCGCACGCTCGCAACCGGTAGCCTGCCGTCGATCACAGGCGGTCGATCGAAGCCCAACCGCCCGCAGGGACACGGGTTGGTGGCCGCCACGAGCATGAAGCGCGCCGGGAATGCCACCGCATGCGCCGCGCGTGCAATCACCACTCGACCGTCCTCGAGCGGCTGCCGCATGGCGTCGAGCACGTAGCGCGGGAGTTCGAGGAGCTCGTCGAGGAACAGCACGCCGCGATGCGCCAGACTGACCTCGCCGGGACGCGGGCCGCTCCCACCGCCGATGAGCCCCGCCTGCGAGATCGTGTGGTGCGGCGCGCGAAAGGGCGGCAGGCGGGGCGGAATCGCCCCCGCTGGAAGCGCGCCGCCAATTGAATGAATGGCGACCACCTCCAGATGCTCCTCGTCCGTGAGTGGTGGCAGGATGGTGGGGAGGCGGCGCGCGAGCATCGTCTTGCCGGCACCGGGCGGCCCTTCGAGCAGCAGGTTGTGCGCGCCGGCGGCGGCAATCTCCAGCGCCCGCTTGGCCATTCCCTGCCCTGCCACGTCGGCGAGGTCGAGGCCATCGTCGAGCAGCGAACTCACCTGTGCCATCGTTGCCGGAGCCAGGAGCTGGCCGGAACGCAACTGCTCCACCAGCGCAGCCAGCGTCGAGGCGCCGGCGAGCCGTGCGCCGCCCATGAGCGACGCCTCGCCGCCATTCGTCTCGGGGAGCACCAGCGCGCGGTAGCCACGCGCGTGCACGAGCCGAGCCATCGAGAGCGCGCCACGGATGGGACGCACGCTGCCGTCGAGCCCAAGCTCCCCTGCCACGCACAGCCCCTCGACGCACTCGGCGGGGAGCTGGCCGCTGGCGGCGAGCACGGCCAGTGCGATGGGGAGGTCGAAGGCGGTGCCGGTCTTCACCTGGTCTGCGGGTGATAAGAGCACCGTCACCCTGCGCCCCGGGACCTCAAAGCCCGAGTTGACCAGCGCCGACGCGACGCGTTCGCGGGCTTCCTTGACCGCGTTGCTCGCCAGCCCGACGATGGACCAGGCGGGGAGGCCGCGGGCGACGTCGACTTCCACAAGCACTGGATGTGCGTCGACTCCCACAACAGAGGCAGATTGGACGGCGGCGAGCATGCCGCATGCTACATCGGCCGGAGTCGCCGACCATCATCTCGATGACGCGGGCATCGTCGAACGAACGCATCCGGTCGCCACGCGCAGAGTTCTCCTCCCGCCGCGCAGCTCGCGGCGGGGGACTGGGCCTGGTTGAAGTCGATGTCTTTGTTTCGTTTGACCATCGGCGATCCACAGCCCACGACCACCAATCGCGAGCGTCCTTCGGACTTCCGTTACCGATCTTCGTACGGCGTTGATAGCGTCGGTAGGTATGAAGTCCTCCCCGAAGCGCAGCCACTCAGGCGGTGAGTCGGTTGGGCGAACGGCGCAAGGAGCGTCGACCGCAGGAAGAGGTGGGAGTCCAAATCCGCCCGCCGCTATGGCACAGCCTTCAAGAACCGCATAAGCGCCGGGAAGAAGTCCTTTGACCGCGTGAACCACGGATCGTGTCCGCCGCCGGGTATCTCCAGCCGCTGGCCCTGCGACAGGCTCGCCTGAAGCTCGTTCCAGACGAGGTCAGATCCGGCGTTCGTGCCGTCCGAGACCTCGCTGGCGACCAGCACTGGCATGCCGAGTCTGAACTCGCGAAGCTTCGGGAGGTTGCCAAGACTCGCTGTCGTCGCGAGTAGAACGTCATCGCACAATCCCGATGTCGCCAAACGGCCTGCCAGCGCTGGCGGTATGTGCAGATTCATCGAGGCGAACGTCAGTGAATCGTGAATCGTCGCCTCACGAAGAAGCACACCTTTCTCGAGTGAATCGAGCCGCCACGCGATTGGTGCAGGAAGTTGCTCGCGCCAACGTCGGCTCTCGGCGTCCGGCCAGCGAGGAGTCCCAACGAGCACGACTGCCGACACCTGCTCTGGGTGTTCGGCAGCGTAGAGAATCGCGAGGCGTGTGCCCCAGGAACTGCCGGCGAGCACCACCTTCTCTCGCCGTTCCCTGGCAGCCGTCACAACGCGCCCAAGGTCATCCAGGTGCGCGCGCCACGAGTAAGGCAACTGGCGCTCGCTTCGACCACACCCTCGCTGGTCGTAGTAGACAATACGCATTGAGTCAGCTAGCAGGTCCCACTCAGGTCTCAAGTAATCGTGGCTTACTCCCGCGCCGCCGTGGATCATGACCATCATCCGACCCTTGTCGCCCACCGTTTCTGCGAAAATCGACGGTCGTCCCGGTACCGTGAGCTGACGAACAGAAACCGTGCGGCCTCGACCTGGCAACGCATCATCCGACTGAGCCGCGAGGCCCTCCGCCAGTAAGCCGTACGCGACTAGCAGTGCGGCCAGCTTGATCTTCGTTGCCCTCACGCGTTCTCCTTTGGATCGCCCTGCGCGAGGTCGCTCGCGCTTGGCAGTTGTGCTTTCTTAAGAGGCGCAGCTCTCCTGCTCTGACCTCTTCAGGCGGCCCTGGTAGTAACGTGCCAAGATCTCATACACCAGCAGTTCGTTCAGTCGATCAACCGGACCGAACACGCGATTCAGGTGCATGTGGAGAATGCTGCCGTACAACTCGTCCGATTCTCCGCCGCGCTTCAGAGTGAGCTGGCGAAGGAGTGCTAATCCGTCTTCGGGCAGTCGCGTTGACCAAACGCACTGCCGACGATCTTGCCAGACGCGAGGTCAGCTGACACCGCCAGGGACACCAGCGGGCCTGGCGCACGTTGAACATCGACTGGCAGACGCTGCTCCGACTTCATCCGCGCGAGTCGGACGACCACCTCCGGAAGCGTCCAGGACATGATGCGTCCCCCTGTCGAGACTGAATCGCCCATGCAAATCGCTGGCGGTCCGAGCATCTCGCGTACCAAGGCAAGCTTGTGGGCGAACGCGGAGTCGGCCGCTTCGACTGTTTCCAGTTCGTCGCCAATGCTGATCTCGACAACCTCCGCCTCGCTGCCAGGCAAGGCCTCCGGTCGCTCATCGACTGGCACGGGCTCGACAAGATAGATGACCCAACCATTCGGCAGTCGTTCGATCGCGCCCGTGTACGGCAGTCCGCGAATGCGATCTCGCACGCGCATCACGCTCCCGATCTCCTGGCCCGGTCCCAACGCCGCGAGACCCTCTGGAATCAGGGACGCCGGGAGCACGCTCCCGAGCGTGTGACTCTCTCCTCTATCGCACGCACACAAGGCAGCGATGCACGCGGCGACACAGGTCGCATGTCGATTCCGCCGAGTGCCTTCCTGGCGTAGAATAGGTGCTACAAAGCGCACAAGCCCTCCAGTAGCAAGCCCGCTGCTATCGCGGAATGATCGCGGTCACTCGGAACCTGCTGTCGAGTAGAACCGCTCTCGAGAGGCGACGGCGGTTACGGCTTAGATCGGACGTATCTGCCGCGGCGACTACGAAGCCGGTCGGCGTACGATAGAACGCGAAGGCATTGTAACGTTCTCGAAAGGCGGCTATCACCGGGAGCGCGTCTAGTCGCGCGCAGGTGGCCGCATCCGCTCTACCATCGCGAAGCCCGGGTTCGGGATAGGCGTGAACGCCCCCGCCTTCCGGATGAGCGCTTCGCCTTCCTGCGCGGCGGCGACACGGGGTGATGCGCTGAAAACTACAGCGCGCCTGCCCCGCCGCTACCAGATTCGCACCACCCCGTACCCGTCGAATACCTCATCATTGCTCACCAGCGGCAGGTTCTCGGCTTGCGCCTGCGCGATGAGCATGCGGTCGAACGGATCGCGGTGCGCGCCGGGGAGCGAGCCGGCGCGCTGAGCGTGACCCACGGTGATGTCGAGCGGCGTGAAGAGCTGCGCGCGCAGACAGCCCACGACATCGGCCGCGACCTCGCGTGCCCCCGGCAGCTTGCCCAACCGCGCCTTGGTGGTGATCTCCCACGCCGAGGCCGCGCTCACGAGGCACGTCGTGCGCGGGTCGCCGATGGCGGCGCGCGCACGCTTGCTCAGCCGCGCGTCGCCATCGAGCCACCAGAGCAGGGCGTGCGTGTCGAGGAGAAGTCGCATCAACCCTCCCACCCCTTGAGCTCGCTCTCGGGGAGCGGCTCAAAGAACGTCTTGGTGACCTTGGCCTTCCCCTTCATCGCCCCGAACACCCGCGCCGGCGCGGTACCCCCCTGCAGCGCGACGAGCTTCACCACGGGGGTGCTCCCCTTGGCAATCACGATCTCCTCCCCGGCCTGCGCCCAGGCGATGAGCTTGGAGAACTGGGTCTTGGCGGCATGCACGGTGAACACCTTCATGGTAGTGCCTCGGGCTATATGACTAGATTAGTCTAGTCTATTAGTCCATAGGCGTCAATGGGGCCAAAACGACGACGGAGGCAGCATACCCCTGCCCCCGTCCCCGACTGCCATCGTTTCATTGCCAATCGGCGCATTTCCGCCCGTACATGGCAGGGCGGCCACACGGCGCCGCCCCGCGTCGCGGCCTCCCTACGGCGTCACCGGCGGACCGTACCGGTCGAACCAGGCACGGAGGTACGCCTGCGTGCGCAGGAAGTTCGACGGCGTGGACGACGTGCCGTGCCACTCATTGTTGAAGCGGATCATCGCCGTGGGCACGCCGCGGAAGCGCAGCGCCTCGTAGTACTCCTCGGTCTGCGGCATCGGCGTGCGCAGGTCGAGCACGCCGGTCATCAGCATCGTCGGCGTCTTGACGTTCCCCACATACATGATCGGCGAGCGCTTCAGGTACTCGCTCGGGTCCTCCCAGAACGGGCGCTCGAAGTTGCGGTACCAGCTTGGCCCGTCGGTGGTGCCGACGAAGCTCATCCAGTTGGTCACCGGGCAGTTGGACGAGGCGGCCGCGAAGCGATCGGTGTGCCCCACCGTCCACGCCGTGAGCACGCCGCCGCCCGAGCAGCCGTACACGAACAGCCGCCGGGTGTCGACGTAGCCGCGGCCGATCACCGTGTCCACACCCGCCATGAGATCGTCGAAGTCCTTGCCCGGGTACGCGTTCTTGATGGCGTTGCCGAACGCCGAGCCGTAGCCCGTGGAACCGCGCGGATTGACGTACAGCGTCACGAAGCCGTTGGACGCGTGCTCCTGGAAGGCGAAGTTGAACCCGACGTTGTACATCGAATGCGGGCCGCCGTGGATGCTCAGCATGAGCGGGTACTTGCGCGAGCCGCTGAAGTCCGGGGGCTTCACGATCCAGCCCTGGATGCGCAGCCCGTCCTTGGACTTGTACCAGACCTCCTCCACCGCGCCGAGCTGCTTCCCCTCGAGGATGTCGGCATTCACCGACGTCAGTTGCGTCAGCGTCGTGGGTGCCTTCACCGAGAACCTCACGACATCGGGCGGCAGCTGCGGCGCGGTGCGGACGCCGACGGCGGTGCCGTTGCGGATGTCGGAGACGCTCACCAACTGGGCGCCCGTGGTGATCTGCCTCACCTGCCCCGTGAGCGTGGTCGCGTACAGGTGGCGGCTTCCCTCGTTCTCGGCGGTGAAGTAGATGGTCGCGCCGTCCTCCGACCAGGTCAGGCCCGATGGCGAGCGGTCCATGGCCGCGGTGAGCGCGCGCGGATTGCTGCCGTCGGCATCCATCACGTAGAGCGCGGCGTCCTTCCAGGTGGCGTCGGTCGAGTCGAACCCGACGTAGGCGATCTTCCTGCCGTCGGGTGACGGTGCCGGCGCGCCGTCCGGGCCCTTGCGGCGGGTGAGTTCGCGAATCGCGCCGCTCGTGAGGTCGGCGGCGTAGATCTCGGAGTCGCGCCAGATGTGCTCGGCGTTCGGCACGCGCTTGCCGGTGAAGAGCAGCGTGCTGCCGTCGAGCCAGCTCGCGGCGCCGTGGTTCCAGTCGCCGTTGGTCACCTGGCGCGGCGTGCCGCCGGCGGCGTCAATCACGAAGACGTGGTTCCACGCCTCGTCCACGAAGCCGACGCGGTCCTGCCGGTAGTCGAGCCGCGTGACCACCTTCGGGGCGTCCGTCCACTTGGCTCCCTTCGGCGGCGCCGGCAGCGCGGCGCGCGCAAAGAGGTCGTCACGCCTGGCGGGCACGTTCATGGAAAACGAGATCTTCGTGCCATCCGGCGACCACTCGATGTTCGAGGGCGACTCGGTGAGCCGCGAGATCTGCGTGACGGCGCCCTCGGCGTCCATGTAGCGGACGAAGATCTGTGACCCCGTTGGCTCACCCCGGGCCACATACGCGATGCGGGTGCCGTCCGGGCTCCACTGCGCACCGCTTCCGTTCACAAGGAACCGCGCCTGCGAGCCGTCGGCCTTCATCATCCAGATCGACGACTCCCACTTGTCATTGGTCTTGTCGATCCAGCGGCGCGTGAAGGTGATGCGCGTGCCGTCGGGCGAGAGCTGCGGCGACTGGACGTCTTCCCAGTCGAGGTAGTCCTGCAACTGCAGCGTGGTGGGGCGCCCCTGGGCCGCTGCGCCGACGGCCGAGGTGACGAAGGCAACGGCGAGGGCGCCGCGGCGAATCAGGTGCCTCAAAGCAAGCTCCGGTGGGGGTCGCCAAGAAACTACACGAGGCTTTCAGGTTTCGTCAGCGGGGCGTGGTTCGGTGCGCCCGGTGAACTGCATACCACGGATAACATGGAAACGGAGGGAAGGCCACGGATAACTGCACCTGCTTGAAGTAACGGCAGTGCGCCACGCAGGCTTCTGCGTGGCGCACGCTGTTCTCACAAGAAGTGGCAGTTGCAGTTATCCGTGGCCTTCCGCCTACTTCCGTGTCATCCGTGGTATGAAGTTGCAGTGCAGCCCTACAGCGGCTCGACGTGCGACGCTTCCCACTTGGCCGCGGTACCACACACGGTGCACGAGGCCCGTCCCTTGCCGTAGAGCACGAACTCGGCCTCGATGCCGCAGCTCGGGCAGGTGGCCTTCACCTTGCGCAGGCCGTCCGTCGAGAGGCCCTCGTGGATGAGCCGCGACACCATGGCGTTGGGCTCGGCGGCCCCCAGCGGGCAGAGGTTGCCCGTGCAGTGCTCGCCGATCTCCAGGCAGATCAGCTCGTCGTCGTGTACCGTGGCCTGGTGTTCGCCAAGTGGCGCCTCCGAGATCATCACGCGCACCTGCCGGTCGCACGCGCTGCAGAACAGTTGACTCTGCTTCATAAAAGCTCCTCGTGGGGTGTCGCCAGCAGGTTCTGGACGGGGAGATCAGGCGATCGTAAGGACGTCAACGCCGGGAATCTGCGTGCGCGCAAACGCGAGCGCACGGTCCTCCGACAAGCCAAACACTGACACCGCACAGGGCTCGGCGTCCACGCACTTGTCGGCGAGCACGGTCACGCTGCGCACCGACGTTTGCCGCGGCGCGGCGGTGGCGGGGTCCATCAGGTGGTGATAGCGCGTCCCGCGATACCGGAAGAAGCGCTCGTAGTCGCCGGACGTGGCCACCGCGCGGTTGCTCACCTCGAGCGTGCGCGCCACCGCGCGCAGGTCGTCGGGCGACCGGATGCCGACGCGCCACGCGCCGCCCTCGGGCGACTCGCCGATGGCGTAGAGATCGCCGCCGAGGTTCACGATGGCGTGCTCGATGCCGCGGTTGCGCAGGGCCTGCACGGCGCGGTCAATGGCATACCCCTTGCCGATGCCGCCGAGGTCGAGGTGCAGGTCACGGTCGCCGTAGCGCAGGACGCCCTGCCCCGCGCCGACCGAGAGGTCCACGTGGCGCCAGAACGACCGGTTGGCGAGGCGCGCCACCTGCTCCGACGGCGGCGGCTCGTGGCGGTTGGTCACGTCCCACAGCTCGGACGCGGCGCCGAGCGCCGGGTCGAAGCGGCCGTCGCTGGCCGACGACCAGCGCAGTGCCGTCTCGACCAGGCGCGCCGTCTCGGGACGCACCGTCACGCCCTCGCGCGCGGCGGCAGCGTTGGCGCGGCCGATGTCCGAGGTCGCGCTGAAGCGCGTCATCGTCGTCTCCACCCAGCGCAGCTCGGCGAGGGCGGCCTCGAGGGCCTCCTGCGCCACCGCCTCGTCGCGGTGCACGACCGTCAGTTCGGCGATGGTGCCCATCACCGGCACGGTGCGCCGCGCGATGGCCACGTGGCGGCGCAGTGCGATGGGGAGCGCCGCCAGCGCCAACGCGCCGGTGCCGATGGCGATGAACTCGCGGCGGCCGAACGGCCGTGGAAGGGATTGGTCAGTCATTGTGGGCATGCCTCTCGTGGCGATCACAAGAATTGGAGCAACCAGTGCAGTGGCCGGCGCAGCTTCTGATGCGCACGAGGCCGTAGAGCGCGAAAAGCAGCGCGCCGATCGCGATGCCGAACAGTCCGTCCATCATCTAGCCGCTCCCCATGCCGGCGAAGCCCATGAAGGCCATGGACAGGCACGACGCGATGACCATCACGAGGCCCATCCGCTTGGCCACGACCGGGACGTCAGCCAGGTCCATCCGCTCACGGATGGAAGCCATCAGCGAGAGCGCCAGCGTGAGGCCGAGTCCCGCGCCGAAGGCGAAGAAGATGCCCTCGAGCAGGCTGTACTTGCGCGTCGTCTGGAACAGCGCGAGGCCGAGGATGGCACAGTTGGTCGTGATCAGCGGCAGGTAGATGCCCAGCTCGCGGAAGAGCGTCGGCAGGGACTTCTTGATGATCATCTCGACGATCTGCACCATCGAGGCGATGACCACGATGAAGGCGATGGTGCGCAGGTAGGGCGCATTCGTCAGCACGTAGGTGTTCAGCGCCCAGGCGCTCACCGACACGATGACCAGCACGAACGTGTTGGCCACCCCGAGGCGCCAGCCGGTGTCCACCTTGCTTGTCACGCCGAAGAACGGGCACAGCCCCAGGAACATGGCCAGCGTGAAGTTGTTGATGAGCAAGGTGGAGAAGAAGATCCACGCGAGGTTGGAGATCATGCGGCCACCTCCGTGAGCTTCGCCTTCTTGCGCTCGCCCCACCAGCCCATCACCAGGAACATGAGTCCCATGGTCAGGAAGCCACCGGGCGGCATGATCATGAAGACCCACGGTTCATAGTGCGGGCCGAACAGGTGGAACCCGAGCAACGTGCCGTTGCCGACGATCTCGCGGAAGGCGCTGATGGTGCACAGCGCCAGCGTGAAGCCGAGGCCCATGCCCAGCGCATCGGCGGCGGCGCGCATCGGCTTGACCTTGCCGGCAAACGCCTCGGCGCGGCCGAGGATGATGCAGTTTACCACGATGAGCGGCACGAAGGGGCCAAGGGTCCTGGAGAGCAGCGGGAAGTAGGCCTGCATCACGAGATCCGAGATCGTGACGAACGTCGCGATGATCAGGATGTAGCTGGCGAGGCGCACCTCGCCGGGGATGATCTTGCGCAGCGACGAGACCAGCAGGCTCGAGCAGAACAGGACGAAGATCACGGCGGCGCTCATGCCAATGCCGTTCTCGAGCGAGTTGCTGACCGCCATCGCCGGGCAGAGGCCCAGCATCTGGATCATCACCGGATTGTCGTCGGCGATGCCGCGCCAGAAATCCAGTCGCAGCGGCTGTGGCGGCGGGGCGCCCGGGACGATCGGCTCGGCCGCTTCAGCGGCCGTGGCAATGTCGGTGGTCACTGGCCACCTCCCTTCGCATAGGCCTCGAGACGCGGCTTCCACGTCTCCACGGCCTTGTTGATCACCTTGATGACGGTCTTCGACGTGATGGTCGCACCGGTGATGGTCTGCACGGTGCTGGGATCCGTCGTCGGGTTCTTGTCACCCTTGAGCGGATTCGCCAGCTTGCCGATGAACTGCCGGGCGAAGCTCGAATCCTTGATGATCTTGTCGCCGAGCCCGGGCGTCTCCTTCTGCGCCAGCACCTTGAACCCGGTGAGCGCCCCCGTGACGGGGTGGAACCCCACCAGCAGGCGCACCTCGCCGGAGAAGCCGGGCGATCCTTCTTCCACGGCCACTCCGGTCGGCTCGCCGCTGGCGTTGGATCCGATGAAGAGCTTGACGGCTTCCAGCGCGTCCACCCCGGCGGGCGGCGTCTTGCTCAGCCTGTCGCCGACGAGGAACAGCGTGTCGAGCTTCGCCGGCGAGCCGAGCACTTCCTTCACCGCCACTTCGACGCGCTCTGCCGCGAACTTCCGGATGGGCGGGAGCGTCTTCTGGTACGTGTACGCCAGCACGGCGCCGGCGAGGGCGCCAAACAGCGCCAGCGTCACCGTCAGCCGCAGCGACGAGCTGCCGGCATCCGGCGTCGGGGCTGGTGGCGCCCCGTGCCCATGCGCATGGCCGGTCATTTGGCCTCCTTCAGCGTGCGCGTGCCGAAGACGACGGGCTGCGTGGCGCGGTTAATGAACGGCGTGAAGGCGTTCATGATCAGGATGGCGTACATCACGCCTTCCGGCAGGCCGCCGAAGACACGGATGATCACCACGATCAACCCGGTGCAGACGCCAAAGACCCAGCGTCCCTTGTTGGTCGTCGGCACGGTCACCATGTCGGTGGCCATGTACACGGCGCCAAGCATCAGGCCGCCCGAGAAGACCATGAACAGGCCGTCCGGATACTTGCCGTTGAACCAGTGCAGCAACTGACTCGCCACGAAGACGGTGAGGAGAATCGAGACGGGCGAGCGCCAGTTGAGGTAGCCCTTCCAGGCGAGGTAGGCGCCGCAGATCAGGATCACGAGTGCCGACGTCTCGCCCACCGACCCGCCCGTCGTGCCGAGCACGAGGTCCACGACCGACGTGAGCTTCTGCTCGAACTTGAACAGGCCGAGCGGTGTCGCGGACGTCACGACATCCGACACCGGATGCATGAACGGGAAGGCGAAGAGGTCGCCCTTGAGCGCAAAGAAGTCGCCGCCGGGCGTGGGCCACGTGGTGATGGCCACCGGGAACGCCGTCTGCAGGAAGGCACGGCCGATGAGCGCGGGATTGAACGCGTTCTGGCCGAGTCCGCCCCAGATCACCTTGCCGAAGCCGATGCCGAAGACGCCGCCGAGCGCCGCCATCCACAACGGGATGCCGGGCGGCAGGCTGAGACCGAGCAGGAGGCCGGTGATCATCGCCGATCCATCCTGCAGCGTGCCGGGCTTGGCGAGCGCGCGCTCGGTGAGCAGCGCGCCAAGCATCGCCGCGAGAATCACCAGAATGGCGCTGATGCCGAAGAAGAAGGCCGACGAGAGCACCACCGGCACGAGGCTCGCCGCCACCGTCCACATGATGCGCGGCGTCGTGTCGCGGTCCTTCAGGTGCGGCGACGCGGTGACGATCAGGTTGGGTGCGGTCATGCGGCCCCCGCCGTCTGGACGCGGCGCAGTGCCGCCTTGCTGGCCTGGAAGAGCTGCGACAACGGAATGTTGGAGGGGCACACGTACGAACACGAGCCGCACAGCATGCAGTCGGCCAGGTGATGGTCCGCCATCTCCTGGTAGCGCTTCACGCGCGCCAGGTCACCGAGCCACGAGGGATTCAGGAAGACCGGGCAGGCGTCGAGGCAGCGCCCGCAGTGGATGCAGGGGTAGATCTTCTCCGCGCGCACCTCGTCCGACGTGAGCACCACGATGCCCGTGGTCCCCTTGAGCACCGGAGCGTCGAGGTTCGACACCGCCATGCCCATCATCGGCCCGCCATTGATGACTTCGCGGGCGTCCGGGGTGACGCCGTCGCAGTAGGCAAGCAGGTCCTTGAGCTTGGTCCCCACCGGGACGATGAGATTCGCCGGGCGCGTGAGTCCGTGCCCGGTGACCGTCACGATACGCTCGATCAGCGGCAGGCCGGTGTCGAACACCTCGGCGATCGCGGCGAGCGAGCCGACGTTCTGCACGACCACGCCCACCGTCACCGGCAGCTTGCCCGACGGCACTTCCACGCCGGTCACCGCGTGGATGAGCATCTTCTCGGCGCCCTGCGGATATTTCACCGTGAGCGGGAGGATGGTGATGTCGAGGTCCTTGGGCCTGGTGCGTTCGAGCGCTGCGATGGCGTCGGGCTTGTTCTTCTCGACGCCGATCACCGCCTTGCTCACGCCCAACGTGTGCATCATCACGCGGCAGCCGAAGTGCACGCGCTCCGGATACTCCACCATGGTGCGGTGGTCCGAGGTGAGGTACGGCTCGCATTCCGCGCCGTTGATGATCAGCGTGTGGACCTTGTAGTCCTTGGGCGGCGCCAGCTTGACGTGCGTGGGGAAGGCGGCGCCGCCGAGTCCGACGACACCGGCGTCCTGCACGGCCTTCACCACCTGGTCCACCGTGAGCCCTTCCCAGCGCGGCACGAGGCGCGGACGCGGCAACTGCACCGCGTACTTGTCAACCTTGATGTGCACCGTCTGCGCGTAGCTGCCGTCGGGGTGCGGCCACAAGTCGATGGCGGAGATCGTCCCCGCCGCCGACGCATGGATGGGCACCGACATGTAGCCGTCGGCCAGGCCAACGGGATCACCGCGCTCGACGTGATCGCCCACCCGTACGCAGAGCTTCGCCGGTTTGCCGGCGTGCTGGCGCAGGGGAAGCACGATCTCCTCGGGATACGGCATGCGACGGATGGGGAGCCCGCTGGTGAGCCCCTTCTCCTCGGGCGGATGCACGCCGTGTGCAAAGCCGAAGAAAGCCATCAGTTGAACCTCGCGGCGCGCTTCACCCACTTCTCCAGGTCCTTCTCCTTCGGGTTGAGCGGTGTCCCTGGATGGATGATCGAGACGGGGCAGCGCTCGGCGGCCAGCACGAGCTGCTGGAACGTGCCGGCCGTGACATCCTTGATTTCCGCCTGCTTGGCGGCGTTGTAGACGAACATCTTCTTGTTCAGGTTGGTGCACTCGTTGCAGGTCGTGCACCGCGCCGAGTCGATGTACGCCTCGAGAGCGAGGGACTCGTCTTCCTCGGCTGGCGCGGCGGCGGGAGCCACGTCGGCCACGGCCACGGCAGCCGTCGCGGGAGCCGGCGCTGGCACCGGCACCGGCGCGGCCGGGGCGGCGACCGTCACGGCAGACGGAGCCGCCGCGCCATTGCCACCCGACGGTTCCACCGCCGGGAGCGTGGCCAGCAGTTCATTCAGCGCGCCGCCGCCACCGTGGCGCATGAGCCCTTCGGCCAGGCGGCGCGCGATCTGCTGCGGGAACTCCTTCTTGAGCTGCGCGATCTTGGCCTCGTACTCGGCACGCAGCGCGGCCACCTTGACCTCGAACGCGGCCTCGATCTCGCCCGACACCGTGTTGCGCGCCGTGTCCGACACGACGAGGCCGGCCAGCTGGCGTAGCTGCGACCAGTGCTGCAGGCGCTCGTCCGCCAGCAGTCCCATTTCCGGCGAGACCTTCAGCCGGCGCAGGTGACGCTGCTTGTTGACGGCATGGATGAAGGGCGTCCTGGTGGCGCGCGCTTCCTTCGACAGCTTGAGATACTCGTCAAACGGAATGGCGTAGTCGTACAGGTCCTTGGGCAGTTCGGAGAAGTGCTGCTTGAAGCGTGCCTCGGTGGCGGCCCAGTCGGCGACGGTCAGCGGGACTTCGAGCGTCTGTTCGGCACCCGCATCGTCCAGATAGCGAATCTCGTACGTCGGCCAGTCGGCGTCGGGCGACGGATTGCCCTCGAGCGACAGGCAGTCGGCGAACGTCGGGCCGGCATCCGGATCGTACGTCAGGAACGGGAAGGCGCGGCTCTCGAGCGCAAAGCGGGCCGCTTCCTGCGACCAGTCATCCGCGAGCCCGTGTTCCACCGGACACGGCGTGTAGATGTTGAGAAGCACCGGACGCCGCTTGTGCATGCCCTTGAGCACGCCGGCGATGAGGTGCGACGCCGCTGCCTGCGACGACTGGTGCACGAAGGTGCCGCGGTGGGCGATGCCGAGCAGGCCCAGTTCCTTGCGTGTCTCGGTCTTGCCGTGCTGCGCCTTGCCGAAACCCGACATGTCGGCCACCTGCCCCGTGTAGCCGCTGGTGCAGGCCTGGCCGCCGGTGTTCGAGTAGACCTGCGTATCGAGCACCACCACGCGTACCGGCTTGCCCGAGGCGAGCAGGCGCGAGAGGTTCTGGAACCCGATGTCGAGCATCGCGCCGTCGCCGCCCATGGCGATGATCGGCGGGCAGAGGAAGAACTCCTCGTCGGTGAAATCCATCCACGTGAACGCCTTGAAGGCTGCTTCGTCAGCGACGTGGTCGTACGTGCCATCCACCAGCTTCTCGGCGCGTCGCACGGCCACGAAGCCGTCACCCATCTTGCGCATGTGCGCGTCGAAGAGGCCGATGGCGATGGACGTGGAGTCCTGGAAGAGGTGGTTGACCCACGGGAACGGATACGGGTTGTACGGATAGGTCGAGCCCCACACCGAGGAGCAGCCGGTGGAGTTCGACATGCCGACCATGGCGCGCCCCTTGCCGCTCGGGCCCTCGACATAGCGCCACCGCAGGTCTTTCAGTTCGGTGATCGCCTTGCCGATGAGTTCGAGCTGGTGCCGGTGCGCGGCGTCCAGCTTCACCGCCTCGCCCTTGCCGCTCAGCGCGGCGGCCAGGTCCGTGGTGGAACCCACGATCTCGCGCGCCTTGTCCTCGAGCGCCTGGATCAGCGCCTCGAGCTTGGTCACCTGCCTGGCGACCTTCGGCGCCATCTGCGCGAAGATGGCCGAGAGGATGAGGTGCACGGCGGTCTTCTCGCCGCACCCCATGCAGGCGCCGTCGCCGCCCACCATGGCGCGGTACGTCGTCTTCTTGAGCAGCAACGACGAGAGCACGCCGATTCCCTCGTCGACGTCACTGACGTTGATGAAGCGGTCGTCGGTGTCGGGGAGCCTGTTCCACATCTCCCAGTTGCTGCGGAGCTTCACCAGCCCCGGCTCGTCCTGCTTGATGGTCACGAGCGCGCCGTCGGGACAGACCTCGACGCACAGGTTGCACCCCTTGCACGCCTCGGGGTTGACCGTCACCGAGAGGAGTCCGCCCGACCCCTTGCTCTTCCCCTCGAGCGCGTCGAAGAACGGCTTGGTGCGCGCGAGCGGGAAGTTGGCGATGCGCGACTGCACGGCGTGGAACTCCACGTCGGTGGCCGCGCGGCGCTCCGCGTCCCATCCCATCTTGTTCGCGACATTCTCGTACGCCTTGGCGAACGCGTCCGGCACCTTCGTGGCGGGATCCTTCTGCAGGATCTTCTGCGCTTCCCTGGCCCAGTTCTTCACCATCGGCCGGATGCGTTCCATCCGGCTCCCATTCGTCGACACGTCAATGGCGGCGTTCAGCACGTCGTCGAAGCTGCTGACGAGGCCGGGAATGGCCGAGTCGGGGCACTGGATCCAGCACTGCGCGCACCCCGTGCACTTCTCGGCGATGAAGTCCGGCACCTCCATGCGCAAGCCGCTCATGTCGCGGATGGCGCTGGTGGCGGCCGGAATGGCGCTGATGGCGGCGAACGGATCGGCGATGCCGTCCTGCCCGACCTTGCACATCGCGCAGACCTGCTCCCAGAAGCGCCCCTCGTGCCCGATGCCCTGCTGCTGGTTCTCCGCCTCCATCAGGACCGGCATGTGCGGCACGTCGCCCTGCTCGGCGCCGAAGTCGCCGCCCACCGGTGTCACTTCCCTGACTTCGTCGTAGCCGCGGCGAATGACGCGCACGTTGTCTTCCACCACGCTGGCGCCGCGCCCGCCGAACTTCTTCTGCAGCTGCTTGCCGATGCCCTTGAACAGCGCCTCTTCGGTCTGCTTCTCGCGCTCGAGAATCGGCGACGTGCGGAAGAACGCGCCCATGAACGCCGCCCCTTGCATGCGATAGCGCAAGTCGGCATCCGAGGCCTCCGCCATGGCGATGGCGAACGCGTCGAGGCAGTAGATCCTGATCTTGCGGTCAATGATCGTGCGCCGTGCCGGCGCCGGCAGGGTCTGCCAGAACGCTTCGGGCGGCAGGTCGGACTGGATGACGAACACCCCGCCCTCGGCCAGCCCGTCGAGCGGGTCGCTGTGGCGGAAGACGTTCGGATCGGGCGAGAGCACCACGTCCACGTTCTTGAGTTCGCAGTTGAGCCGGATGGGCTCGTGCGCCATCACCGCGTAGAACGTCGTCGGCTGGCCCTTCTTCTCCGAGCCGTACTTCGGGTTCGCCTTGATGTGCATATCGAAGAGCTCGAAGGCCGTCATTGACAGGTTCTTGCCCATCGTGATGGCGCCCCAGCCGCCCACCGAGTGGATGCGCAGCGCGGTGGCGCCCTTCGGCAGCAGGTTCACGCTGGTGGATGCCGGCAGCGTGAGCGTGTGCAGGTTCGGATACTCGTCTTCCAGCGTCTCCTGCCAGATCTGCAGCTTGGGCAGCCTGGTGCCTTCACGGATGAAGTCGATGCCCAGGTAGACCTGCCGGCGTCCGGAGCCGCCCGGCAGCATGTTGTCCACCGCGGCAATGATGTCGCCGGGCTGCAGGTCGCGGCTGCCGAGTCCAAAGCAGGCCGAGAAGAAGTTGGGGATCTGCTCGGGGCGCAGCGCCGCCAGTCCCTCGTGCACATTGGCGTTGCGGAAGTTCTCCACGCCCTTCGACATCGCGGCGCGCATCTCGCGCAGCATCGGCGGGTCCACCGCCAGCGGCTGGTCGGTGCGCTCCATGACCACGACGCCTTTCTTGCCGGCGAGCATCTTCGTGATGAGATCGGACGGGAACGGGCGGAACATCGTGAGGTTGAGCACGCCCACCTTGAGGCCGCGCGTCTCGCGCAGGTGATCCACCACCGCCTCGGCGTTGCTCACCACCGAGCCCTGCCCCGCGATCACCCACTCCGCGTCGTCGAGCCGGTAGCCCGTCACGCGGGCGTACTGGCGCCCGGTGAGCGCCGCATACTCGGCGAACGCCTGGTCGGCGAGGTCGGCGATGTGGTCAAAGTAGAACGGGCGCTGCGCAGCGACACCCTGCGCGTAGCTGTCCTGGTTCTGCACGACGCCCAGCATGGCCGGGTAGTCGAGGTCGAACATCTCCGGAATGCGGCGCCGCCTGGCGCCGAAGACAAGGCGCTGGGCCGGCGTGGGGCTTTCGATCATGTCGGCCGGATCGCCGAGGTACTCCTTGATCAGCTCGCGCTCCGGCAGCTGCATCGACTCGATGACATGACTCGTGAGGAAGCCGTCCTGCGCGATGAGGCCCGGGTTCAGCGACAGCTCGGCGATCCGGTGCGCAATCACGTTGAGGTCGGCCGTTTCCTGCACGTCCTTGGCAAAGATCTGGAAAAAACCCGTGTCATCCACCGCGTGATAGTCATCGTGGCCGGCGTGCACGTTGAGCGCGTGCTTGGTCATGGCGCGCGCCGCGACGTTGAGCACGTAGGTGAGGCGCTTGCCGACGGCGGCGTAGAGCGACTCGTGCATGTAGGCGATGCCCTGCCCGCTCGAGAAGTTCGTCGAGCGCAGCCCGGCCATGCTCATGCCGGCGGTCACCGCCGCGGCCGCATGCTCGCCTTCCGGCTCAAAGAACAACAGCCGGCGGCCGTTGACGTTTTCCTTGCCCTCGGCCACGGCCTGCGCCCAGCCTTCGCCCATCTGGGTGGACGGCGTGATGGGATACGCGCCTGCCGCTTCGCTGCTCGCCGTCTCCATCGCGACGACGGCGTACGAGCCATCAAGCGCCTGACGTGAACCGGGGTACTTGGCTTTGCCGGCATCGCCGGTCTTCGTCGCACTCATGCTGCCTCCGCACTGCTCAGGGCCGGCTGGCGCGCGAATTGCGCGCCGCGCAGCCAGACGATGGCGTTGGTCGGGCAGCGCTCCACGGCGCTTTCCTCGGCCTCGGCGATCTTGCTGTAGTCGATGACTGCCACTCCACTCGCCACGCTGATCAAGCCGGGCGCGGCGTCCAGCACGCACTTGCCGCACGTCGTGCAGGCCACGGTGCACTGCTCCAGCACCACGTCGCCCTGCACCAGGTTCTTGCACTGCACGAGCAGCTGGTGATCCAGCTGCTGGAGCACGAACAGGTCCTTGGGGCACGCCACCACGCAGTCGTTGCACGCGGTGCACTTCTCCACGTCCACGACGGGAAGCCCTTCCGGGTTCATCGTGATGGCGCCGAAGGTGCAGGCGCGCTCGCAATCGGCGAGGCCGAGGCAACCCCAGGCGCACCCCTTGCCGCCGCCGGCCACCGCCGCCGCCGCCTCGCAGGTGCCGAGGCCGCGGTATTCGGCGCGCTGGACGGCCACGTTGGAGCCGCCGGCGCACTGGAGGCGCGCGACGACCTTCACGGCCTGACCCGCGTCAACGCCGAGGAAGTGCGCGATCTCGCCGATGCGCTCGGCGTTCGACACGGTGCACTTGGAAACCTGGATGCCGCCCGCGACCGCCTTCTCGGCGAACGCACGGCATCCCGGGAGTCCGCACGCGCCGCAGTTGGCGTTCGGCAGCATGGCCGACACCACGTCAATGCGCGGGTCTTCCCAGACCTTCAGCTTCTTGTTGGCGGCGGCGATGAAGATGGCGAACACCAGGGCGGTGCCGCCGAGAATCAGGACTGCCTGCAGGATGATCATCGCGTCTCCGGGCCTTACGCCTTGAGACCCGATGTATCGAGCAGCCAGGAGGCGATGCGGTCGACGGCCTCGCCGGCGCCGATGGCCGGAGCGCCCTTGCCGCCGGGCGCGCTCGGCACGACGAACGGCGTGCGGGCCAGTTCGGCCAGCATCGTCACGTCCTGCTCCATTTGCCACGCGCTGAACCCGCCCACCGCCTTGAACGGCCCGGTGGGGAGGAAGGGCACGGTGAGCCGCTGCCAGGGTTCCTTGCCGGCGTTCGGGTCGTGCATGAACGTGGCCGCTCCCTCGGGAAGCAACGCGGCGATGGCCGGCCCTTCGTAGCCCGCGAGCCGGTCGAGTCCGGTGCCGTCCACGGTTTGCAGGACGAACGTCCCTGGCGTGATGCAACGCACCAGCGCCGCGGGGGGCGCGTTGCCGCGCACGACGAGCACGATCTTCTCGCGGCCATCGGCGAAGTCGAGCAGCGCGCCCGCATGCAGGTCGGCGCCGTCCACCTCGACGACGAGCGGCGGCGCGAACCGGCGCTCGGCGTTGTTCCAGGCGCGGAACTCGGCGGGGTCGAGCAGTTTCTCGTGCTCGGCCTTCTTGAACCGGCCGCCGCGCACAAGCTCGGTGATGATGATGGCGCCGAAGGCCTGCCCGGCGCCGGCGAGCGCCGCGTCAATGGTGGCGCCGAGCTTCACGCCATCGGTCACGAGCGCGACCGCCATCTCGTCACCCTGCCCCGCGACGCGGCGCAGGATCCCGGCGGCCTTCTCCAGCGCGGCCAGCGAGGTCTTGTCGGCCTTGGCGACGGCCGGGAACATGGCGGCGAACCTGGCGGCGTCCACGTGCGCGCCGCCGAAGACGCCCAGCTCGGTGGCGGCGCGCACTGCCTGCGACGCGGCGTCGGCGGTCTGGGCGGCCAGGAAGGCGTCGGCCTGCGCCAGCGCGCCCTGCACCGCGGCGCGGAACTCGGCAATGGGTTGCGCCAGCGCGGCCAGCGCCTGGGCAACGCGCGGATCAGACGGCATAGCGGGCGAACTCCTTTTCGAGCAGCGCGACACGTTCGACCGGGGTGCGCGGGGCCACACGGCGCGTCTCTTCGTAACGGGGCTTGGACGGGTCCTTGAAGAACACGCCGAGGTTGATCCGGTCGGACTGCTCGGCAAGGGCGCGCGCGGCGGCGAGGTCGCGCGGGTCATGGTGCGTCTGCGACTGGTAGATCTTCTCGAGGTCGGGCGTCACGACGCCGTCGTCATGCACCAGCAGCGTGATGTTTGCCGGGTCCTGCACCGCTCTCTGAAAGAGGGACGGCGTGTAGACCGGGCAGCGCTGCAGGATGCGCACGAAGCTGAACCCCTTGTGCTTGTACGCGGCGCGCAGCGTCGCGTACAGGTGCGACGGCGCCCATTCGGCGGTCTGCGCCACGAACGACGCGTTGGTGACGCCGAGCGATGCCGCGATCGGGTTCAGCGCCGGCAGGAAGGACCCGTAAGGCTGCGTGTTGCTCTTGAAGCCCTGCGGCGTCGTGGGCGACGTCTGGTTCTTGGTCAGGCCGTAGATGCCGTTGTCGAGCATCATCGCCGTCATGTCCACGTTGTAGCGCATGGCGTGGATCCAGTGCGCCGCTCCGATGGACGTGCAGTCGCCGTCGCCCATGGCCACGAAGACGGTGAGCTCGGGGCGATGCAGCTTGATGCCCGTTGCCACGGGCAGCGCACGGCCGTGGAGGCCGTGAAAGCCGTAGGTCTTCATGTAGTGCGGGAAGCGCGAGGAGCAGCCGATGCCCGACACGAAGACCGTCTGTTCGGGGATCAACTGTTCGGCGGCCAGCAGGCGCTGCACCGCGGTGAGCACCGAGTGGTCGCCGCAGCCCGGGCACCAGCGGGCGCGGGCGCCTTCGTACTCGGACATCTCGTAGTGGTGGTCGTCGCCCTGCTCGAGGACGGGGAGCAATCCACAGGTATAACTCACGCGGCACCTCCACGCGGCAGGCGGCCGCGAATCGCTTCGAGAATCGACATCGGGCGAAGCGGCTCGCCCGGCACGCGCCCCCAGCAGTCCACGTCCACGAGGGTCGCATTGCGCAGCAGGATGGACAGCTGGCCGCGGCGGCGGTTCTCCTCGGTCACGTACGGGTCGCCGATTTCGTCGGAGTAGTTGATCTCGACGGTCATCACCTTCTTGAACTTCTTGAAGATCGGCTTCAGCCCGGGCTCGAGCGGCGAGAGGAATCGCAGGTGCAGCGCCGAGACCTTGAAGCCTTCGTTGCGCGCGCGGTCCACCGCTTCCTCGATGGCGCCCTTGGTGCTCCCCCAGCCGACGACCAGCAGGTCGCCCTTGTCGTCGCCGTACACCGTGGGCGGCTTCAGCAGGCTCTGCAGCACCGCGATCTTCCGGCTGCGCATGGCCGACGAGTGCTGGTGGATGTCGGCGGCGTACGCCACCTTCGAGCGATCGTCGTGCGAGAGACCGGTCAGGGTGAACATGCCGCCCGACCGGCCCGGGATAATGCGCTCGCTGAGCCCCGTCTCCGTGTTCCAGTCGTAGGGCTTCTGTCCGTCGCGCACCGGCGCGAGATCGAGCGGCGCGGCCTGCCACTGTTCGTCGAGCGTCGGCTTGGGATACGGCGAGACACCCGTCGCCAGGTTGGCGTCGGTGAGCACCATCACCAGCGTGCGGAACGTCTCGGCGAGGCGCCGCGCGGTGATCATGACGTGGAAGCACTCCTCAATGGTGGCCGGCGCCATCACGATATGCGGCGCATCGCCCGTCTGGCCGTAGATGGCCGCCAGCAGGTCCGATTGCTCCACCTTGGTGGGGAGGCCGGTGCTCGGGCCGCCGCGTTGCACGTCCACCAGCACGAGCGGCGTCTCCGTCATCACGGCGAGGCCCAGCATCTCGGTCTTCAGCGCGAGTCCGGGGCCGGAGGTGATAGTGAACGCCACCTTGCCGGAGTACGAGGCGCCGATCGCAACGCCGGCCGCGGCGATTTCATCCTCGGCCTGGTGCACGATGCCGCCGAACTTCTCGAACACCTCGGACAGATAGTGCGACACCGAGGTCGCCGGCGTGATCGGATACATGGCGCAGAGTTCCATGCCCGACGCAATGGCGCCCATGCCGATCGCCTCGTTGCCGTTCATCACGACCAGCGGCGTCTCCGCCGGATGGGTCGGGATCTCGACGCGGAAGTCGATGTTGTCCTCGGCCCAATGGAAGCCGAGTTCGAGGAGAGCGACGTTCTGCTTGTAGACCTCCTCGCTCTTCTTGCGGAAGGCGTGAGCGATCTGCGCCTTGATGAGCTCCATGTCGCGCCCGTAGATGCGGGCCAGCAGGCCCAGGGCGTACATGTTCTTGCCCTTCTTCGGGTTGTCGACGATGGTGAGGCACTCGTCTTCCATCGCCACCGGGATGATCCGGTAGTGCTTGCCGGACAGTTCCTTCAGGGCCGCGTTCCATTGCGCCACGATGTCCGTATCCTCGCTGCGCGCCCAGCAGTCCTCAACGAGCAGAACGGCGTTGTCGGCAAGGGCGTCCACGCGATGCCGGGCGAGGAGCACCTGTTCATTGAAGGCCACCACCAGGTCGGTGCGATCGCCCCAGTTGGTGACCGTGTGCTCGCCGAGGCGGATGCGGTTGCCCGACGCCCCCTCGGGAACGCGCGGCGGCGGCTGGATTTCGGCCGGGATGAGTTCCACGGTCCAGACGCCATTGCCCATCTTGGCCGACACGGCCCCAAAGATCTGTCCGCACTTCTGGGCGCCCTCACCAGAGTCGGAGACGATTTCAACGGTATGCTCGGGAACGCGCAGGACCTTCGGCGGCGCTGGAGCGGCGGTGGCGGAAGCGGACATGTTCGCGCTGGCACCTCATGGGGGATGGCACCGGATGCACGTTCACGCCGGAGCAAAGGCCGTGGCGGACACGCCGGGCTCGGATCTCTTGTGAACCGAGGCAAGTGTCGGGGAAATCCGCCCTTGCGGGGCAAAGTGGAAACCAACCTCGGCGATTTCAAATTCCCATAGTGGTGGCACCTCCGTCTGTCGGGGGGAGGTGGGGTATTTCCTAAAGGGTTTCCTGACTCGATTGAGGGCGAATCGGCGGCGGTTCCCTCTCATACCCTCGGGAGGCCATTGCGTTGAAAGTGGTTCTCAAGGAGACTTCTGGGGTGCGACTCTTCCTGATGGTGCTCGGGCTCGCGTCGGCGGGTCTCGCGTTCGGCCAACGGCCATCGCCGGCGGCGGTGGCGCAATCACCGGCGGTGGCGCAATCACCGGCGGTGTTGCCGCAATCGCCGGCGGTGGCGCCAGCCGTGCCGGCTGGGCCGACGCTCGCGAGTTATGTCGCGGTATCGGTGAACGGCGGCAAACTGCCGTCCACCGATCAGGTGACGGACCCGCACGGCACGCGGTTCCTGGTGGAGTTCGACGAGCTGGTGCTCGCCATCCGCGCGCAGGGCCAGTTTCGGGCGTCGTTGCGCTACCGGCAGTCGCTCGCGGAAAAGGGGACGGCCATCCGGCGCGAGCCGATCCAGTCGATGACGGTGTACGGCCGGTACGTGGCGCAGGGGAACACACTGCGCTTCATTCCCGACCCGAAGCGCGGGGGCAAGGGGATCGAGATTCTCGACGGCACGTTTGCCGCGGGGCGCATTGACGTGCCGTTCTGGTACCGGAACGGGCAGGTGTCGCGACGCGCCCAGGTCGTGCTGCGCCGGGATCCCTCCCGGTTCTGATAGGTTGCGCGCCACGACCGCGCCGGGTCACGCACTCGTGCGGACCGACCGCGCCGGGTCACGCACTCCCTGGCGCTATATTCGCGCGCACGTCGTTGGCCTCGTCCCCCAAGCGCCCGCTAGCCGCTGCGCCCGCGCAGGGAATTGAACAGCGCGCGAATCTGCTCGGGCGTCTCGATGTTCACCGGGTCGAGCTCATAGTACTTGTTGTCGAGGAATCGCCCCGTTTGCGGGAAGAACGGCGGCCGGCGGTTGGTCTTCTGGCAGGGGTCCACCGTCCGGTTCTCGCGCAGGCCGGTGCCGGACCCCGCGTAGGTCGCTGAGATGACCTGCTCGATCACGCCGCCCGTCTGGTTGATGCAGCCGCCCGAGGTGGTGTTCCCGGCGCCGCAGGTAATGGAAGGACTGGTCTGCAGGTTGCCGGCATAGCTCTCCACGCCTACGGTGCCGGTCAGGCTCATGGTGATGCCGTGCAGCGTGTAGTGGGGCGTTCCCATCAGGTACGCCGCGCCCGATGTGTTGATGGACTTGGGGCGGTTCATCGCGTTGTTGGTGATCATGATGTCGTCACGCCCGATGATCCCGAGGAAGTTCCGGCAGATCGAGGAGACGGGGTTCTGGTCGTACGTCAGGTCATCGATGAGTCCCACGCGCCCCAGCACGTAGAGCGTCACGAAGCCGCGCAGGGTGCCGTTGGTGAAGACGGGACCCGACGTGAAGTGAATGACGCCCTTGGACAAGAGGTTGTACGGCTTGGTCAGCGGATGCAGGTACGTGCGCTCCGCCTCCTGCCGCAGGCTCGCCGGCACTGCGGTCAGCTGGATGCTGGTTGGCGCCACGCGCCACGCACCGAGGGTCACCGCGGTGCCGCCGCATCGACCCGTAGCGTTGCTGACGATCACGAGGCACGTGCGCGGGTTCGGCGTGAACGTGGAGTCCTGGCCGCCGTACCGAGTCTCCGCACCGCACAGCGGACCCGCGGCCCACGTGTACGGCGCGCCATTCGAGGGATTCGGCGCGGTCAGCCCGCAGTTCGTCGCATCCACCAGTCGCTCGGTCAGCAACAGGTACGGCGACCCCGCCGGGAAGCAGCGCGCGGTCGGCAGGCTCGCAATGGCGACCACGCCCGCCCGCGTATTGGCGTCATACGTGTTGGACTGCGCCACCGTGACGGTCGGATACGTGCTCGTCTGGATGCGCGACTTGACCCACGCCTGTTTCATGGACGCGATCGGGAAGAACTCCTGCCGCCCGGCGATGGTGAACATCGCGCCGCACTGGTTCTGCAGGATCGGATCGGTGAGCGCCACCGGCGACCCGACGAGGTCGGCGCGCAGGCGCGCGGTGTCCATGCCGATCGCGAGGTCGAAGACGCGAATGAAGCCGTCCTCTTCACCCAGCGCGCCGTCATTCGCCGCGTCGAGTGTCACGAATTCCACGCGAGAGCCGCGTGTCGCCTGCGCTGCCGTCGTGCCGGACACGTTGGCGCCGGCACCGTCCGTGGCTCTCGCGCTGTTGCCGCTGACCGGCGTGAAGTTGAGCCCACCCTGCGTGGCATAACCCGGGAGCGCCGCGAGCTTGGCCACCGTCGGAAACGGGATGACCGCCGCGCCGGACATAGGCGTGATGCCGCTGTAGTTGGCCGTGCCGCTGACGCTGCCGACGGCGCTGACGGTGTCGTAGTACGTCGGGCCCGGCGAGCCTGCGGAGGCCCAGTTGCCGTTGGAGTGCGACCGGCCGCGAATGAATTCGCCCGTCCCGTACGCGAGGCCGCTCGGCCAGGTGTTGGTGAACATTGCGAAGCGAGAGAACGACTCGGCAGTCAGGTCGAGACGCCGCACATTGCGCGTGCCGCCGGCGTCATAGGCGGTCGAGATAATCGTGACGAACTGGCCGAAGCGTCCCACCGTGTCGCCGGTGTACCCCACGTAGGTGTTCACGCGGGACCGGGGCACCTCGAGCCCCGCGGCGTCCGTGAGCACGCGCCCCGAGTCGAGGCGCACGTACGCTGTCTCGGGAATCGTCTGCTGGAACGCCACGTCGCGATTGACGCGCGACTTGGCCTGCTGCAGCGCCTGCTCCGCCGCGTAGCGGAAGTCGCGCTCGCGCTCATGGAGCCGCAGCAGGATCCCGCCGCTCGACGTGAGATAGATGGCGGACATCGCGAGCGCCGCGAAGCCGAGGGTGAGCACGAGCACGAGGAGCAGCGCCGACCCTCGTCGGGTTCGGGCCGGCCGGCATGCGGAGGACATGAGGCGTCTCATGATCAGGGGACGACCACCGAAGCGGCAACCGCCGGGGTCGAATTGGAGGGCGAACAATCCTGCGCAACGACGGCGTACTGCCACGTCCCGCTCACGGGGGGCTGGTCGTCGAATGCGTAGCCCGACGCACCGGTGGCTGGCTGGTTGGCCAGGATGACCCAGTCGCCGCCCGTGCTTGGCCGACGCTGGATGAAGTAGAGCGTGACATCCCGCTCGCCGGCGCCTTCCTCGAGCGAGTTGGTCCACTCCACATGCACCGCAACCGGTGCACCGCCCGCATCCGTAACGAGCGTCGCCGTCGGCGAGCGCGCCGGCAGTGGCGCCGCCCCGCACGTCGTCTGACGGAGCAATCCGGCGTTGAGCAGCTTGACCGACGACGTCATGGTGCGGATCACGTCGCGGTTCGCGCGCCCGTCGCGGTACCAGGTGCTGATGCGCAGGTCCACCACGCGGAGCGAGTCGGTGATGCCGGCGGCGTTGTCCCAGTAGAGCGGCAGGCTGGCCGACGGCACCGCCGTCAGGGCGCCACTGGCATCGGTGCGCCAATAACGGAAGAACGCCGAGTCGGACGGGACGATGAGATTCCTCGCGATGATGGTGCTGTCGCGGTCGTTGACCCGGCGAAAGAGCGTGTAGGCGTCGCTGCGGGCGGCCGACGCCTCGGGCCTGAGGAAATAGGCGACGGTCTCCGCCGTGGACCGGTTGCCTCCCTCGTCCACATAGAGCGTTGCGGGGTACGACCGCGTCGAGCCTGGCAGAATCCGTGCACGCACCGGGTCCCACGCACCGGCGGCGAGCGAATCAGCATCCGGATTGAAATAGACCGCGCTGCGATCGCCGGCGGTGCGGGTGACGAGGTCCACGTTGAAGGCGATTGCCGTCGCGCTCGCGTAGACGATGAGCGGCTGGCCCGTGAGGCCGCCGGCGAGGCGCAGCTCGCGATCGATGCCGCTCTGCACGGCACGGAGGCTCTGCAGCGCCTCGAGTCGTCCGGCGCCGGTTTCCGCGGCGCGAGCCTGCACGCGGAAGAACGACACCGCCGCGCCCATGACGACGAGCATGATCACCATCGAGAGCAGGAGCTCGATGAGCGTGACGCCGGCGCGGCGGCGGGGCACGGGATGGGCGCGCATCAGAAGGCGGCGATGGAGGTGGTGCGACGGATGACGGGATTGAGCGCCCGTCCCGAAACGATCACCGTGACGGTCACATAGTCGGCCGTGGCCGTCGGTCCGGTGCGCGTCACCAGGGTGTGTCGCGAGAAGCCCGACCAGGCGTGCGTCCCCGACCAGCTCTCGTTGACGTTGTGGTAGGTCGTCACCAGCGTGGTGTACGGTCGCGCCGCCTTGATTTGCTCGATGCGGGTGGTGGCGATCTCGCTCCCCAGCGTGCGCGACAGGACATCGGAGTTCGCGCGCGTGAACTTCTGGGCGATGGCGGCGAAGCCGAGCAGCGACGTCGTGAGAATGGTCATCGCCACGATGACCTCGGCCAGGCTGAACCCGCGGCGTGCACGCATCATTGCGTCGTCCTTATCCAGGAGGATCCGCCCCATCTGTAGACGTCGACGCGCCCGGTGGTGGGCGAGACGATGAGCGCGCGATAGTCGGTGTTGACCGTGGCGCGCATGGTCAGGTAGAGCTCGAGGTCGGTGCTCGCCGAGCCGTCGCGGCGGAAGATCACGCCGGGAAGCGACGACACGATGCGGAGGGCCGTGCCCTCCACCGCCCCGCTGGCCGCCGCGCCGCCCACACGCCCCATCGGCGGCCGCGTAAAGCGGGCGCCCTCCTCGAGGCGACGGAACGAGACGCGATCCGTCGTGTTGAGCGTGTCGTTGTTGTTGTAGTCCTCGACGAGCCGCAGCCGTGCGTACACGGTGTCGAACGAGACGATGACGTTGCTCTGCCGCGTGATGGCGTTGCGCTGGGCATGCTGGAGCAGCGTGCGCGCGAGCAGGGCCGCGGCGTCGGCGCGATACGTCGTCGTGCGCGCGCGCGGTACCGCCATCGTCGCGAGGATGGCGATCAACACCATCACGATCAGCAATTCAATGATGGAGAAGCCGCGCCGGTGCCCTCGCGCACTCGCTGGACGATGGACGCGCCGCCGGCCTCGCCTGTCCCGCATTCTGCGCGCATCGTTGCAAGAGCACTCGTCGAGGTTTGCACGCATTGTCCACTCCAGTCGTCATGCACAGCGCTGCGGCGCCATGTTGTGATGGTGCCGCTGTTCGTTGTGACAGCGCGCCGTTACTTTGCAGCCGTCGCGCCTTCCGCTACCGATATGACGGGCAATGTCCATGCCGCCGTGTGGCCTGCGCATGCCGCGGCGCGCACGGATTGCCCACCGGCGCCTGACCCGAGACCGCATCGCGGAGTGACGCGCAACGCGCCGGCCGTTGGGCGAGTGAACTCGCGCGTTGGGCGAGCGTTCCCGCTTACGAGCGCGCGTCGTCGCTCCCGCTGTCGCTCTCTCTTGTAGCGCGCGTCACAATGCGGCACTTTGACCTCGTGCCCACCCTGACCGCACCGGCTGCGCCCCGCCGTCGCGCGCTGCGCGCGCAATCCGCGGCACTCTATGCAGCCTGCTGGGTGCCGCTTGTGGTCGCATACATCGGCGTGCTGACGTGGATGACCGACGGCACGCTGTCGGTGATCGCCATCACGGTGGGCGCGTTGCTCAATACCGTCGGCCCTGCCATCCTCGGCGCCGGTGTCTGGTGGCTCACGGGGCGCGTGCCCATTCCGTCACCGCCGTCGCTCCGGTTTGTCGCCGTGCACGCGATGGGCACGCTGCTGTTCGTGGGGGCCTGGATGGGATGGGAGCTGATAATCTCCGGCCCGTACGGTCCTGTGCGGCCGCCCGATGAGGCCATGTGGCGCTATGTACTGCCGTGGCAGGGCATTCTCGGCATCCTGCTCTACGGCGTCGTTGCGAGCGTGAGCTACGCGGTGCGCGGCGCGCTGCTGGTGCGCGAGTTCGCCGTCGCGGCGGCCGACGCGGAACGGCTGCGCGTTGAGGCCGAACTGAAGGCGCTCCGCGCGCATCTCCAGCCGCACTTCCTGTTCAACGCGCTGCACGGCGTGATGCAACTGGTGCGTGACGAGCCGGCGCAAGCCGAGCGCGCGCTCGAAAAACTCGCCGACCTGCTGCGCTACGTCCTTCGCCTCGACCGCGTGCGCGCGCGCACCGTATCCCTCGAGGCCGAATGGCAGTTCGTGCAGAGCTACCTGTGGCTCGAGCGCATGCGGCTGGGCGAACGTCTCATCGTTCAGACCTCGCTCGAGGACGACGCGCTGACCTGCCAGGTGCCGCCGTTCACGCTGCAGCCGCTGGTGGAGAACGCGGTGCGCCACGGTCTCGCACCGCGCGACGCGGTCGGCACGCTGACCATTCGCGCCGAGCAGACCGGCGACCGGCTGCACCTCGAGGTGGCCGATGACGGCGTGGGCGCCGCGTCCGCCCCCGACGACGCATCACCGGGCATCGGGCTCAGCGCCGTGGTGCGCCGTGCGTGCGCCATCTTCGGCACGGACGCCGTGCAGATGTCGGTCACGACGGCACGAGGCGCCGGCTTTCGCGTGCGGCTCTCCCTGCCGGCCCTGGTCGAGGACGCGCCGATTGGCGCCATGCGCGAGTCCGGCCCGTGATCGCGCCCATTCGCGCCCTGATCGTGGACGACGAGCCGCTCGCCAGGCGTGCGCTGCGCATGCTGCTGGCGCACGAGCCGTCGGTGCGGCTCGTCGGCGAGGCGCGGGACGGCCCCGAGGCGATGGACGCCTTGCGAAAGCTCCAGCCGGAACTCGTCTTCCTCGACATCCGCCTGCCGGGGGCGACAGGTTTCGAGGTGCTCGAACGCACGCAGGCCGACGTACGCGTGATCTTCACGACGGCGCACGACGACTACGCCGTCGCCGCGTTCGAGCTGGGCGCCATTGATTACCTGCGCAAGCCCTTCGGGCGCGAACGCCTGATGCGGGCCATCGCGCGGGCCCAGCCGCAGGTGCTGGCCGCCCGCTGGCCGCGGCATCCGGGTGCGTCACTCGCCGAGCAGCTGCAGGTGGCGGGCGAGTCTGCCCGCCCGCGCACGCGCATTCTCGTGCGCCGCGAGGGCGAGGTGATCCCGCTGCGCTGCGACGAGATCATCCGCTGCGAAAGCGACGGCGACTACGTGATCGTGCACGCGCACGGCGCGCAGTATCCGGTCTACCTCAACCTCGGCGACCTTGCGCAGGAGATGGACGCCGAGCGTTTCGTGCGCGTGCACCGGTCGCACCTGGTGAACCTCGACCACGTGGCGTCGCTGGAGCCGCACGATGCGGCGCGGGTGGTGCTTCACATGAAGGACGGGTCGCAGGTGATCGCGAGCCGCGCGGGGACGCAATTGCTGCGGCGCCGGTATCGTTAGCGAGGAGGAGGAGGAGGAGGTTCTTCATCACAGAGACACGGAGGAGCACGGAGGGCCACGGAGGACTGCCACTACTTGGGGTAAAGTCACCACGCCACGCAGGTGCATGCGTGGCGTTCGCAGTTCCTCCAATCAGTTGTGGTACTCTGTGGCCCTCCGTGCTCCTCTGTGTCTCTGTGGTGAATTACGAGCCACGACGCAACCGGCAAACGTCTGACGCTTCGGCGCCGCCGGCGCCGCCGCGCTTCCCCCGGGGCCTTCGGATCGCCATAATTGGGGCATGGCCACGCCGCGCCCCCGCGCGGCGTTCCGTTCGCCCCCCTGTCCCCCGCGATATGTCCTATCGTACCAGTGCCAGAGGGGGCCAAGGTCATTGACGTGTCGGGCAAGGTCATCATGCCGGGCTTCGTGGATACGCACTATCACCCGCAGTGGCTCACGCCGCAGGTGCACAACACGCAGACGTGGCAGTACCTCACCACGCTGGCGTACGGCACGACGACGACGCGCGACCCGCAGACGGCCGTGACCGACTTCATGACGTACGGCGACCGGGTGGAGACCGGCGACATGGTCGGGCCGCGCATCTACACGACGGGTCCTGGCGTCTTTGCCGGCGAGAACATCAAGGACCTCGACCATGCGCGGCAGGTGCTGTCGCGCTACGCGAAGTACTACGACACCAAGACGCTCAAGATGTACATGAGCGGCAACCGCCAGCAGCGGCAGTGGATCATCATGGCGGCCCAGGAACTGGGACTGATGCCGACCACCGAGGGCGGCCTCGACCAGAAGCTCGACCTCACGCACGGCATTGACGGCTACCCGGAAATCGAGCACACGCTGCCCATCACGCCCAAGTACCAGGACGTCTACGAGTGGTACAAGGCGACGCAGACCACCAATTCGCCGACGCTGATCGTCGAGTACGGCGGCCCGTTTGGCGAGGGGTGGTTCTTCCAGACCGAAGACCTGATGGGCGACGCCAAGATCCGGCACTTCACACACCCGGTGGACTTCGATGCCAAGGTGCGCCGTCGCGGCGCGGGCAACGCACCCGGACCGGCCGGCTTCGCGGCGGCGGGCTTTCCACGCACGATGTCCTGCGCTCGGCGACGATCGTCGGCGCGGAGGCGATTGGGCTGGCGCAGGATATCGGATCGCTGGAGCCGGGCAAGCTGGCGGACCTGATTGTGCTCGACCAGGATCCGCTGGCGAACATCCGGAACACCAACACGCTGAGCCAGGTGATGGTGAACGGTCGACTCTACGATGCCAACACGCTCAACGAGGTCTACCCGCGCGAGCGCAAGCTTCCCGCGCAGCCGTGGGCGTACAAGGTGCCGTCGCCGAGAGCCGGGATGCGGTAGGGGGCGCGGTCGTCGCTGGCCCCTCTACCCCTTGAAGTCAGCGGGGACGAGCAGCTGCTCGATTCCCTCGTACACCGCGATGAGGTGCCGCACATTCGACACGAAGTCGATGCGGCTCACGTCAATCTCGAGCACGGGGCCGCCGTACCAGCCGCCAGCGCGGAGGTTGGGCACGAACTCGTCGTAGCGCGGGTTGAGCGCGCGCACGAGGCGCACGAGCCCCTCGGGCAGGTCGTCGCCGCTGCCGCCTTCCTCGTCGCGCTGCCGGTCGCTGATGTTGCGCAGCAGGTTCTCCACCGGACTCTTAAGGATCACCAGCAGCCCCGGGCGCACGAGCGGACGGAACTCCTCTTCCAGCCGCTGGTCGATCACCTGCAGCGCCTCGGCGGTGAGATACGGCTCGTCCATGTCGCGGTGCAGCACCTCGCAGAACACGTAGCGGTCGGCGAGCGGTGAGCCATCAATACACGTGGATGCCTGCATGTGCGGCATCGCCTGCAGCTGCATCTTGCGCAGGTCGAGATAGGCGTGCTGGATGTCGAGCGCCGCCTGGTGCAGGTGCCGCCGGGCCGCGAGCAACTCGGGGCTGTTGGGCCTCGACTCCTTCTGCGCGACGATGAAATCGTTGATGGCGCCGTAGTACCGGCCGAGCGTGCGCTTGGCCGAGTGCTTGGCGGTGGCGAGGAGCGGGTAGAGGGAGGCGTTGTTGGCGACGTGATCCTCGAAGCCTTCGTCCGGCAACTCGAAGAGCGCGTTCATGCCCGTGCTGTAGGCGAGCAGCTTCACGAGCGAGCTCTTCCCCGCTCCGATGTTTCCGACGCACGCGATGAGCGTCTGGTGCCGCGCGAGGTAGGTGAGCAGGCGGCGTTCGACGTTGGTCAGCCGGCTGGCGATCTCGTGGCGCCTGATGCCCGCGTCTTCCTCGACCTGCAGGATGCGTCCCGGGACGTCGGTCACGGTTCGGCCTTCCTCGCCGCGATCATGCGGCGCACCTTCTCGCGAATGGTGCCGGCGGCGACGTGCACGTAGTCGGGGTGCTCGTGCATGTCGATCTCGGCGGGGAGGATGACGATGTCGGCGTCGGGGGGCACGATGGCCAGCTCCATGTACTTGCGGAGCGTGCTGCGCCACGTGGCGGAGAGCTGCTCATAGCCGGCGTGGATCTCCTCGAGATACTGCCGCGTGATGCCGGCGGCGTAGTCGTCGCCCGCCTCGGCGCGGGCGGAGCGGCGCTTCTCGAGGAGGACCGGTTCGGTGCGCAGGTAGACCGTGAGGTCGGGAAGCCGGATGCGCTCGTGGATCATCGTCTGGTGCAGCAGCGTGTGGTACAGGCGGGCGTGGGCGGGCGGCATCTCGCCGGCCTCGATCATCCGCTTCACGAAGACCTCGGGGCCGTCGAGGAACGGCCGGTCCTCGAGGATCAGCACGCCCTGCTTCTGCTCGCGCGTCATCAGGTGGCGAATCTCGCGCTGCTGCAGCACGCGCATGTGCAGGAAGGCCGTCTCGGTGGGAAAGATGTTCGCCACGCGGTCCTGGTAGAACAGCGCCAGGCACTCGTCGGTGAGCGACCCCTTCTCGACGCGTTCGCTGAAGGCGTACGTGTCGCCGTGGCCGATGAGCTGCTGCAGCTCGCGCCGGTACGGCGGCGCGGCGAGGGCGTTCATGAGCGTCGTCTTCCCGGAGAAGAGGTTGCCCATGATGCCAATGTGAAAATTCATCGCTGCTCCCCGTCCATGCACCCCACCGTGCCCGTGCCTGTGTACCCCACTATATCCCTGCCCCTCATGACTTCGCCGCCTCTTTCGCCCACGAATCCCGCAGCGTCACCGTCCGGTTGAACACCAGCGCCCCAGGCCGTGAATCCTCGTCCGAGATGAAATAGCCGGTGCGCTCGAACTGGTACCGCGTGCCCACCGGATCGGCCGCGACACCCGGCTCGACCTTGGCACCCTTGAGCACGATGAGCGAGTTCGGGTTGAGCACCGACGTGAAGTCCTGCCCTTCGGGGAGTCCGTCCGGATCGGGGACGTTGAAGAGCGTGTCGTAGAGGCGCAGCTCGCAGTCTACCGCGTGCGCGGCGGAGACCCAGTGGATGGTTCCCTGCACCTTGCGGCCGTCAGGGGCGTTGCCGCCGCGCGTGGCCGGGTCGTAGGTGCAGTGCAGCTCGACGACGTTGCCGGCGGCGTCCTTCACCACGTCGGTGCAGGTGATGAAGTAGCCGTAGCGCAGGCGCACCTCGCGTCCCGGCGCCAGGCGGAAGAACTTCCTGGGCGGGTCTTCCATGAAGTCGTCGCGCTCGATGTAGAGCTCGCGCGAGAACGGGATCTTGCGCGACCCCTCGAGCGGGACATCGTGCGGGTAGTACGACGCGTCGAGCTCGTCCACCTCCCCTTCGGGATAGTTGGTGATGACGACCCTGAGCGGCCTGGTAACACAGAGCACGCGCGGCACGCGCATGTTGAGGTCGTTGCGCACGGCATGCTCGTACGCGGCCATCTCGGTGCGGGCCGGCTTGCGGGCGATGCCGACGCTGTCGCAGAAGGCGCGAATCGCCTCCGGCGTGACGCCGCGGCGGCGGATGCCGCTCAGCGTGTGCAGGCGCGGATCGTCCCACCCCGACACGTGTCCGTCGTTCACGAGCTTGAGCAGCTTGCGCTTGCTGACCACGGTGTAGTCGAGCACGAGGCGCGCGAACTCCGTCTGCTCGGGCGGCTTCTCGAAACCCGCCTCGGTGACCAGCCAGTCGTAGATCTCCTTGTTGTCCT
Organism: Gemmatimonas sp.; assembly: GCA_013822425.1. Classification (GTDB taxonomy): domain Bacteria; phylum Gemmatimonadota; class Gemmatimonadetes; order Gemmatimonadales; family Gemmatimonadaceae; genus PNKL01. Next base: position 2,694 of record PNKL01000001.1, on the reverse strand, counting down.
TGAACTCGAGCGTGCAGAGCGAGTGCGTGATCCCCTCGATGGCGTCGCTCAGGCCGTGCGCGAAATCGTAGAGCGGGTAGAGGCACCACGTGTCGCCGCGCCGGTAATGCGTGGCGTGGGCAACCCGCATCAGGATCGGATCGCGCATGATCATGTTGTGGTGCGCGAGGTCGATCTTCGCGCGCAGGACGTGGGCGCCGTCGGGGAACTCGCCCGCCTTCATCCGCGCGAGCAGGTCGAGGTTCTCGACGACCGACCGGTCGCGGTACGTGCTGGGCGTGCCGGGGGTGGTCACCGTGCCGCGATGCTCGCGCACCTCGTCCTCGGTCTCGCTGTCCACGTACGCCTTGCCCTTCTCGACGAGCTTGACGGCGATGTCGTAGAGCTGCTCGAAGTAGTCGGAGGCGTAGTACTCGGCGTCCCACTCGAAGCCCAGCCATCGGATGTCGCGCTTGATGGCCTCGACGAACCTGATGTCTTCGGTGAACGGGTTGGTGTCGTCGAAGCGCAGGTGAATGCGCCCGCCGAACTCCCTGGCGAGGCCGAAGTTGAGGCAGATGGACTTCGCGTGTCCGATGTGCGGGAAACCGTTCGGTTCCGGCGGGAACCGCGTGCAGATGGGGCGGCCGAATTTATTGGACGCCTGGTCAGCGGCGACCATGTCTCTAATGAAGTCGCGGCGGGGGGTTTCCGTGCTCACGCACACACCTGGGTGTTGGGGTCAGACTGGGAAGCCTTGAAAGTTACATCACCGGGGGGCGGTGCGGAGTGGCAGACGGCAGACGGGAGACGGGAGACGGCGGACGAGCGGATGGGCGTCCCACACGCCGGGATTCAGTATCCCGGACGCAGTTCCGTCACTCCGGCGGTCCCCGGAACGGCCGGATCGTTGTCGCCGGGGCCGTTGGGACCGCGCCGACGGCACGGCCGCCCCAGTACCGGGCGATCATCGCCTGGAGGAGCGTGCGCGACTGTTCGAGTGACGGCTGGTCCGCCGAGGCGCGGCAGAAGGCCACCACGGAGCGGTAGTTCAGCGAGTGGTGGAGGGCCGTCTTGGAGTAGACCAGCCCGTCGGTGATGGTGACGGTCACGCAGACCCGTTGGCCGCTCGCCACCGTCTGCATGAGGCGGCTGTGATGCGCGCCGTGCAGGTACAGGGTGGCAGGGGCCTCGATGTCGTAGTGGTAGGTCATCGGGATGACCGCCGACCCTTCGGCGTCGGCGATGCCGACGTGGGCGACAAAGCCGTCGGCCAGGAACTGCGCCGCCTGGTCGGGGACAGCGCGCTCGCGGTGCATCTGGAGCCGCGCGCGGTCGGGGGAGAGCGGGGTTGCATTCGTCATCGGGAGTCGGCAAAAGGACGTCGGGAAGATACTCAGTAGAGCCTCGACTTGCGGCTGCTGTGCAGTGATTCGCTTTCGGCCGCGCGAGATCGGTGACGCGCTGTCGCTTCCGTGGTGCAGTGTCGGGGCATGTCTCCTCGGCGACTGCTCGACGTGATGGCGGAACGACTGGCGCTTCGACATGCCAGTCCGCGAACCGTGGAAGCGTACACCGACTGGGTGCGTCGGTACGTGCGTTATCACCAGGGTCGCCATCCGCGTGAGTTGGGCGAGGCGGAGATGACCGCTTTTCTGTCGCACCTCGCGACGGAGCGGCGGGTAGCGGCGTCCACGCAGAATCAGGCGTTGGCGGCGCTGTTATTTTTGTATCGCGAGGTGCTCGACACGACTGTCGGGTGGCTCGATACGATGGTGCGCGCCAAGCGACCGGCGCGGGTGCCGACGGTGCTGAGCCGAGAGGAGGCGCGGCGGGTGCTGGAGGCGATGCACGGGGCCCCGCTCCTGGTGGCACAGGTGCTTTACGGCGCCGGGCTGCGATTGAGCGAGGCGTGCGCCCTTCGCATCAAGGACGTTGACCTCGACCGTCGGGAGCTCGTGGTACGGCAAGGCAAGGGCGGGCGTGATCGCCTCACGATGCTACCCGAGTCACTTGTTGAACCGCTTCGGCTGCAGATGGAGCGCGTGCGGGAGCTGCATCGCCGCGACATGGCGGCCGGGCGCGGCCACGTGATGGTGCCGACCGCGATGACGCGGAAGGCGCCGAGTGCAGCGCGTGACATGCGATGGCAGTGGGTCTTCCCCGCCTCGCGCTTCTATCGCGATCCGTTGACGGCGCATTGGGTTCGCCACCATCTGCATCAGACGGTCATTCAGCGCGCGGTGGCAGCGGCCGCCCGCGTCGCGGCAGTGAACAAGCGCGTCGGGTGCCATACGTTTCGGCACTCGTTCGCCACGCACCTGCTCGAGGCCGGGTACGACATCCGCACGGTGCAGGAACTGTTGGGGCATCGGGACGTGAAGACGACCATGATCTACACCCACGTGCTCAATCGCGGCGGCCGCGGGGTGCGTAGTCCGCTGGACGCATTGGAGGGGGCTGCGGCTGGCGCGGCGGCTGGCTCCGGCGAGGGAGGGTCTTCCCCCGATGCTCGGCGTGCCACCCATGCTAGGCTGACCACGCCCGTCAGCCTAACGCCCCGTCGGCTGATCGAAGGCCGAGCCCTCAACGCCAACTGGCGCAATGACCTAAAGCGTTGAATATTGGACGTTACCCTGAGCGATAGGTGGGCGAGACCTCGCAACCTATCACTCGCTGTGCAGTCCTAAGTTACTGTCTAATCGTCGTTATGCC